>JAFSUG010000029.1 GCA_017445385.1 Oscillospiraceae bacterium | reverse complement strand
TTCGCAGTTTTGAGCCAGCAATTTTTCGTCATGACAAAGCACAAAGTTGGGGTAATCCTGACGGATTACCCCAACTTTTAATGCAGTAATGGCGGAAAAGGGCGGCTCAAAACCTACATACTCCCTAACTTGCGCCGCCCTCGCTCCGAATGCGTTTTTTTATGCCGCAAGCGCCTTGCAATTATAATTCGCCGGCTTCCATCTTGCGTATGATTTCCTCTGTACAGATCTCTAAGTAGTCGCATTCGTAGCAGCAGCATTCAATTTCGTTGCCGTATTCGTCCGTATGCAGCCCGTTGCCAAGGCAATCTTTTCCGCCATTTCCGGGTGTTAGCGGAATACCTGTTACATCGATGATCATAGCATTCTCCTTTATAGACTATTACATTATATAATGTAATAGTCTATATGTAAAGAGGAATTATTCGTTATTATCTCATAAAAAGATGAGATATGGAGAGAATAATTCTATGATGCGACTGAAAGTGCTTGATTTGCTTGAAAAGCAGGGAAAAACAAAGTACTGGCTTTATAAACAGATGAATATGAGTTATCAGAATTTCAGCCGTATGGTGAACAATGAAACAAAATCAATACGGTATGAGAATCTTGAAATTCTATGTCAGCTTCTTAACTGCACGCCAAACGACCTGCTCGAATCGAAAGAGGATTAGAAAACGCATTCGGAGTGATCCGAATGCGTTTTTTATAATATCGCCCCCGGTGGGGGAGATGTCATTTGCTTCGCAAATGACAGAGGGGGGCAGCTAAAATGCCCAGGTTCCGTTTCGGAAAATCGGAACGGTTTTGCCGTCCTCCGTAACCGCGTCGATCGCAAGATCGGGCGTGCCGATCATGAAATCCTCGTGAATCATCGAATCGTTTACGCCCATTTTGTGCATCTCTCCGAGCGTCCGCTCGCGGTAGCCGTTGATCGTGTCGATAAAGCCCATGCCGAGCGCCAGATGGCAGCAGGCGTTTTCATCAAAGAGCGTGTTGTAAAAAAGCACGTTCGCGCGGTTGATCGGGCTGCTCCACGGCACAAGCGCGCATTCGCCGAGATACGATGCGCCCTCGTCCATCGAAACCATCTTTTTCAGCAGCGCGTCGCCCGTCTTCGCGCCGCATTCGATCACCTTGCCGTCCTTGAAGCGGAAATAGAAATCCTCGATGATATGCCCCTGCCAGGAAAGCGGCTTCGAGCTGTAAACGATGCCCTCCGCTTCGCCGCGCTTCGGGGAGATGAAGCATTCCTCTGTTGGAATGTTCGGGTTGAAAACCGCGCCCTCGGCGGTTTCTTCCCGTCCGCCGCAAAAATGCGCCTCGGGAATCATGCCAACGGTTAAGTCCGTGCCGTTCGATGCGGTATAGTGCAGCGTTTTAATTTTCAGCGCGTTGAGATAGGCGCACCGCTCGGAAAGCTCGCGGTTGTGCTTCTCCCATGCCGCCTCGGGGTCATCGTCCACGCGCGCGCAGAGCAGGATCTTCTCCCAAAGCGCCTCAACCGCAGCGGAAACGCGCAGCTTCGGGAAAACCTTTTTCGCCCATGCTTTGCCCGGCACCGCGGCGATGCACCATTGGTATTTGCCCTCCATCTTGTCGCGGTACGGCTTAATGATCTTGTAGCGTCCCTGCTGTCCCTTTGCCATCTTCTCCGTATCGATGCCGGTCAGACCGTCCGGATCGTCGCTGATCAGATAAATGCGGCAGGGGAGGGTGTCTACGTAGTGCTGCAATTTTTCCGTTTCCCAGTGCTCCACCTTCGAGAGCGTTTCAACCGTCCTGTATTTTACGTGCAGCTTTTGCAGCGGCTGGTGCGACCATTCCACGATCACCTTTTCCGCGCCTGCTTTGTAGCATTCCTCTGTAACCATCGCGCAGAAATCGGGCTGATCCAGCTCCGCCTGGATCACAACTGTCTGCCCCTTGCGGACGCCTGCGCCTGTCCGCGCAATGAGCCGCGCATAGCGGCGCAAAACGGTTTTCTGCATAAAACCCCTTCCTTTCTTTTCCACGCTTAGTATACCACAAACCGCGCCGAAATACAAAGAAATCATTGACAAGAACTGTCTTTCTACGGTATACTTTTTTATAAAAAACTCTTTGAGTGGAGGCGTTCAAAATGAAGAAGGTGCAACGTGTTCTCGCGCTGATCCTCGCCGCCGTGCTTTGCGTGGGCGCATTCGCCGTAACGGCGTCGGCTGAAGAGATCGACCGCGAAACGTTTGAACAGGCGCTTTTGGAAACGGCGTTTGCCTATTATTATAAAGGCGCGCCCATCCAGTATGATTCCACAGCGTGGACAATCCAAAACCGAAACGACTGGGGCGCGCCCTGCCGTCTGACCGCGGAAGTGCCGCCCGAATACGGCAATTCCGATTTTACGGTCTTCTCCGTCTGCTCGGACTGGATCTATAACGTCTATTATAATGCGTTTGGCTATCGCCTGATGAGCTTCCCGAGAAATTGCCTTACCAAGCGCATGAACGCGCTGAAAACGAGCAATCCGCTCGTCGTCTATAAGTACGATCCCACCGGCGAAGACGCCGGCGCAATGAAGAGCCTGGATACCGCGCTGAAAACCGCGCGCGCAGGGCTGCAGTTCGGCGATATCATCGTCAGCTACGGCGAGTCGGGCCATACCGTCATGTACATCGGCGATTATAAGGGCGACGGCCACGAATACGTGATGCATTGCTGGGGCGAAAAGTTCGATGGCAAAACCGGCCAGGATAAAATTGAAACGCGCTTCAAGGACGGCAGCAACAACCCCGAGGGCGGCGCGATCCGCATCAACGATATTGACGCTGCCATCTTCTGCGCGGAGAACGCGGAAGGCGCGGTTTGGAGCCTGCGCAGCGAAAAGCACGTTTCGGAAGGCTTCGTAGTCCTGCGTCCGTACGGAACGGAAGCATTCTCAAAATGCGCTTTGACCGAAGCGGCGAAAACGCGCCTGAAATACCGCGGCATCGAGCTGAACCGCGAAACGAGCGTCAGCCGCTACGCAAGCGTTGAAAAAGGCGATGCAATCACCGTCACCATCACCGTCACCAATAACGGCACCGAGCCGTTCATGGGCGTAACCGTAACCGAGCCGCTGCCGCACGGCGCAATCGTAAAGGATAACGGCGGCGCGGCGCAGTCCGGCAACGCGCTTACCTGGACGCGCGATATCGCTGTGGGCGCGTCGGTCAACTTTGAATATACCGTCACCGCAACGGCAACGCGCGGCGGCTTCGTCACCTTCCCGAGCACCAACGTGGGCGGGCTTACAACGCGCGAAACTAAGATCCCCGTCAGCGGCAAGAAGCTCAATGCAGCAGGCCTTGAGAAATTCCAGGATATTACTGATGGCTTCCTTGAAGTCGATCCGGAAAAATACGCAACCGTTTCCGAAACCGATCCGATCCAGTTCGCAAACGCGATCTATTCGGACCTGCTCGGCATCAATCTGGATCTGCCGCTCGATCTGAATGAGTGGACGGCAAATCTGATGGAGCAGGTATCGGTCGGCGGCGTTTCGCAGTCGAAGTATCAGGGCTGGATGTGGCAGCCGAAAGCATCCGTCAGCGATGCAAAGTGGGCGCGCGTTGCGGATATGATCATTCCCGAACACGTTACCGGCTACGCCGTGTATTTAGAAAACTCTCCCAATGAGCCGCGCAACGATTGGAGCGCAGTCAACCGCGTGCAGGAGTATAAGGCGACGTTCTATGAGCCGGGCGATATTTTCATCGGCCTGAACGATCCGGACGTGCAAACTGTCCGCGATACGGCAAACGTGCTTGTGTTCGTCTACCTCGGTCACGGCCAGGCAGCTTACTACGATGAAATGTCCGGCGTTGCCTATGCGGACTTTACGGAAACCGTTTCGCTCTTCCTCAGCAAAAATATCATCTTCGGTCTGCGTCCCACGCTCGCCTATGATGACGTCAATACCGGCAAAATGGGTTCGAAAACGCCGTTTGCGGACGTGAAGAACACCGATTGGTTCTATACCTACGTGAAGGACCTGTACCATGACGGCACGGTCAACGGTATGAACGCCACGACCTACGCCCCCAATGGTACGCTCACTTACGGCCAGGCGCTGAAGCTGATTGTTTGCGCCCTCGGCTACGGCGAGCAGGCAAAGACCGGCACGCATTGGGCAAGCGGCTATCTGGCGTTTGCAAAGGAAAAAGGTTGGCTGACCGAAGATGTCAACCTCGATGGCAGCATCACGCGCCTGACCTTCTGCCAGATCGCGGCAAAGGCAAAGAGCCTCACCGAGCAGCCGGAGAACAACCCCTTCGAAGATACCGATGATACGGCGGTTCTCGCGCTGAATAAGGCGGGCGTCATCAACGGCATGACCGCAACCACCTTCGAGCCGACCGGCATCTTAACGAGAGCGCAGATCGCAAAGATCATCTGGATCCTCCGCGATCTGTAATCGCTCAGCTCCGTTTCGGCTCCCCTTGAGAGGGGAGCTGGCGCGGCGCAGCCGCGACTGAGGGGTAGAAAAAACCATTCAAAACAACAAAAAACCGTGGGGTTTTCACTCCACGGTTTTTTGTGTTGCTTTGCTTTATTCGTCCGTCAGCGTTACCGTTGCGCCGTTGTGCAAAATGCAAACGTAGCTGTGACCGATGTTCAGCGGCAGGGGATCGCCGTTTTCCAGCGTATAGGAGAACGGGCTTTCAAGCCCTGCGCGGCTCCATTTGATCGCTACGGACTTCCCGCCGCAAGCGTAGATGCCCGTGCCTTCGCCGGTCGTGCGCACGTCCATGCGGCCCTTGTTATCGCCCGAAATCTGCGAAACGTTCGTAAACAGCAGCAGCACGTTCGGTACGCCCACCTGTTCGCCGCTTGCGCCGTCAATATACGGCGCGCCGTATTCGTAAACGTTGTAAAGCTTTGTTTCGGCGTTGTATTCAAACGATGTTTTTTTGCCGCCGCCGAAGTATGCGCGGATCAGCGGCGCATCTTCGCCGCCTGCCGGCGTAGCGTCCTCCACGTATTGCTGGTTCAGCTCGTAGCCGTCCTTGTGCGTGTGGCGCATGGATTCAATCGTGTCAACGTAGTTTGTCAGCCGCTCGCCGGAGGTGAACATGCTGTGTTCGTAGCCTGCCGAGCGAATGCGTCCCTGGTCGCGGAAGAAAACGTTTGCGGTGTTTCCGTTTACGCCGTCAATGTGGTCAATGCCCTTCGCCTTGAGGTCGCTGTACGCCTGGGGGCTGCCGCCTGCGTGAATGTAAACGGCGTCGTAGCCCTGCGCCAGGTCTATGTAGTACGACCGCGCGCTGCGCACCGAACCGATGCTGCCGAGCTGGCTCACGTCTTGGAACAGACCGAGCATTCTCGTAATGCCGCCCTCGGCAACCACTTCAAAGATGATGTCCGCCTGCGTGATGCCGTATTGCGGCAGCGCAACGGAGATGTTGTTCAGCATCACGGCGTAAGGCCGTCTTGCGCGGACCTCTTCCGTAACCGCTTCGCCCGTGAGCGGATTTTCAATGATCGGTTCGGGTTCGGGCTCCGGCTCCGGTTCGGGGGTAACAATCGTAATTTCATCAACGGTTTCCTCTTCCGTCTTTTCGCCGCATCCGGCAAGCAGCGTGAAGAGCATGCAGAGCAGTAAAAGCCAGGCAAGCGTTCTTTTCATAATCGTCTCCTTATCCGATAAATTCTTTCAGCTTCGCCGAGTCCAGCTTGTCGTAGTTTGCAAGGAACGGATACAGCGCCTTTGCAATCGCCAAAACGCCGCCTTTGCTGTCCGATTCAATGTTCAGCGGCATCAGCGGATCGTGCAGGCTCAGCCGCAGCAGGAACCAGCCGTCGCCGTGGGATTTATCAAAGCTCACACGGATGCCCTCGTGATTGTCCGGCGCAATCGTCCAGCCGTTTTGCTTTGCTGCATAATTTGAAAGCGCGTCGATCACGTTCTGCCCGTAGGTTTTGAAATCATCCAGCAGCAGATCCATGCGGAATTCCTTGCTCTCCGCCGGCTCTGCAAGATCGGCAATCAGGCTTTGCAGCGTGTAGCCCATCTTTTTGCCGCGCGCCAGCTCAATCAGCAGCTTTGTTACAAGATACGCGCCATCGTCAAGGAAGTAGTTTTCCTTCAGCGCGCCGTGGCCTGAGGTTTCCATCGCAAGCTGGCTGTCGTGCCCTTCGCGGTTCAGGCGCAGCGATTCGTTGATCACGTTGCGGTAGCCGCGCTTGAAGCGGTGGTGTACGCCGCCATGCGCGCTGATAAACGCCGCAAGACCTGTGGATGTGATCGAGTCGGTCACGATCGTCGTGCCGGGATGCTCGCGCAGCAAAATCGCAGAGAGCATCGCAATGATGCGGTTGCGGTTCAGCTCGCTTCCGTCGGAAAGCACCGCGCCCGCGCGGTCAACGTCCGTATCGAAGATAATGCCGAGATCGGCGTGCGTTTCGGAAACCGCTTCCATGATCGAAGCCATTGCCGCCTCGTTTTCGGGGTTCGGAATGTGGTTGGGGAAGCTGCCGTCCGGATCGAGGTAGCGGCTGCCGTCCGTGTTCGCGCCGAGCGGCTGCAGAACCTTGCTTGCGTAGAAGCCGCCTGCGCCGTTGCCGGCGTCAACAACGATCCTGAGCCCCTTCAGCGGCTGTTCTTCGCCGGTTGCCGCGCGGATCTTATCGGCAAGGATCTTTGCGTAAACGTCCATAAATTCGCCTTTTTGAACGCTTGCGGCAGCAAGTCCCGTGTGCGCGTCTGATGCTGCAAACGAAAGAATCTCGGCAATGTCGGCCTTTTCCAAGCCGCCCTCCGCCGTGAAGAACTTAAAGCCGTTGCGGTTGAAGGGAAGATGGCTCGCCGTAATCATCACCGCGCCGTCAAAGCGGTATCCCTCCGTTACGGTGCTCATAAACATCGCAGGCGTGGAAGCCATGCCGAGATCGGTCACCTGCAAGCCTTCCTTTGCCATCTCGCCGCAAATCCAGCCGGCAAGCGTTTCGCCGGAAAGACGCGAATCGCGGCCGACCGATACGCGCAGCGTGTCTTTGCCCGTGCGCTGCTTCAGCCAAAGCGCAAAACCGCGGCCGATGTCCTTGCAGGCTTGCTCCGTCAGATTAACGGACTGCCCTTCGATGCCTTCAAGCGCAACGCCGCGAATGTCGCTGCCGTTTTGCAGCTTTTTATAATCCATGGGAAATTCCTCCATATCTTGTGGTTCTTTTTTCATCATACCACATATTATTCGCATCCGCAATATCGGATCGCAGCGAAAACGGTCGCAAATGCGCGCGGGCGCGCATAAGATGACCGGGAGGGGTATGAAATGCTGACCATTGCGAAATTCGGCGGCAGCTCGCTTGCAACCGCCGCGCGGTTTCGCGCGGTAAAAGCGCTGATCGCGGCGGACCCTGCGCGGCAGGGGATCGTTGTATCCGCGCCGGGCAGGCGCGCGCCGGAGGATTCCAAATTGACCGATCTGCTCTATGCGGCGCATACGCTGCGGCAAAGCGGCGGCGATTGGCTTTCGCCGCTCGGCGAGATCGAAAGCCGCTTTTCGGAGATTGCGCAGGCGCTTTCGCTTCCGCTTGATCTGTCCGCGCTGAAAGATGGGCTTCGAAAAAATACGCTTTCGCGTGATGCGGTTGCCTCGCGTGGGGAATACTATTGCGCAGCGCTGCTCGCGCGGTATCTTGATCGCAAGCTGATCGACAGCGCCGATTGGCTCTGCTTTGCGCCCGATGGAACTGTGGATGCGGAGCGGTCGTATGCGCAGCTTCGAAGGCTTGCCGATGCGCCGTTCGTAACGCCCGGCTTTTACGGCGCGTTAAACGGCGAAATTAAAACGCTTTCGCGCGGCGGAAGCGACGTAACCGGCGCGCTTGCTGCGGCGGCTCTGCAAGCCGATCTCTATGAGAATTGGACGGACGTTCCCGGCGTGCTCACCGCCGACCCGAAGATCGATCCTTGCGCAAAGCCGATTCCGCATTTGACTTATTCGGAGCTTTCCGCGCTTGCCGAAAAGGGCTTGCAGGTGCTGCATGAGGGCGCGGTGCGTCCGGTGCGCGAAAAGGGGATTCCGATGCGCATCGCATCGTCCTTTCAGCCGGAGCTGCCCGGCACTTGGATCTCCGGCGAATAAAAACGGAAGAAACGGGCATAACCTATTTTTGGGTGATGAACGTGAAAAAAACCGCATGGAAATCCTATCTTTTCTGGATCTTGCTGACGGAAGCCGTCGGCGTTCTCTCTGCGCTGCTTACGCGCGAGGGAAGCGAGCTCTATCAAACGGCAATCCAAAAGCCGCCGCTTTCGCCTGCGCCGATCGTCTTTCCGATCGTCTGGGCAATTTTGTATCTGCTCATGGGCATCAGCGCGGCGCGCATCTGGCAAACCGCGCCGTCCGTGGAGCGGACGCACGCGCTCAAGCTCTATGCGCTGCAGCTGATCTTCAACTTCTTTTGGAGCGTGATTTTCTTCAATGCCGAGGCGTTCTTGGCAGCGCTCATTTGGCTGATCGTGCTGTGGGTGCTGATACTGCTCATGGTGCTGTCCATGCGCAAGCTCGTGCCGTGGGCAGGGTGGCTGCAGGTGCCGTATCTTATTTGGGTGCTGTTCGCGGCGTATCTCAACGCCGGCGTGTGGATTCTCAATCGGTAAAAAAGGTGCAAGTCTTTTGACAAAGACTTGCATCTTTTTTATTTCAATATCTTCCCCGGCTTCAAGTATCGTTCCTGCTCGGAAAATACGCAGCCGCAGTATTTCTGCATATAGAAGCCAAGCTCCTTCGCGCGCGCCTGCCCGTCGCGGAACAGCGGCCGGAAATCCTGATAGTAAAATTCCACGCCGAAATCCTCCGCCGCCTTATAGGCAACGTCGCGCATCAGCTCATGCTGCTGGTAGGGGCTGATAAACAGGCTCGACGTAAACGCCTCAAAGCCCTGCTCCGCTGCAAATTCCGCCGTGCGGCGCAGGCGCATCTCGTAGCATTTCACGCATCTGCCGTCAATGTCCGCCGCAACCTCGCGGCAAAACGGACGCAGTCCGTAGTCGTCCTGCTCCAAAAGCGGCAGCCCGATCACGCCGGCATACTCGCGCAGGCAGTTTCTGCGGCTTCTGTATTCGGTAAAGGGGTGGATGTTCGGATTGTACCAAAAACCCGTTAGATCGTGACCTTCGCTCCGCAGAACGTCAATCGGCATGTTGGCGCACGGGGCGCAGCAAATGTGCATCAGCAGTTTCATGGTTACCTCTTTTCCGCGCTTGACTTTCGCGCGGCTTTGCGTTATAAAATAAGCGATTTTTCTCGGAAAGGCGCAGAATTATGCTTGGTGTACTTGTCAATGCGCTTGCGATTTTCGCAGGCGGCATGATCGGGCTGCTGCTCAAAAAAGGCATTCCGCAGTCCATGGAAAAAACGGTGCTTGCCGCGCTCGGGCTCTGTACGCTCGTGATCGGCATCAAAGGCGCGTTTGAAGGCGAAAATACGCTGGTAATGATCCTCTCGCTCGGCATCGGCTCAATCATCGGCAGCCTGCTGGATATTGACGGCGCAATGAATCGCCTCGGCGCGGCGGTTGAGCGAAAGCTCCAAAAGGACGGCGCATCCGGCGGCATTGCCGAAGGCTTCGTAAACGGAACGCTGCTGTTCTGCGTCGGCGCGATGGCGGTCATGGGCAGCCTGCAGGCAGGTCTGCTCGGCAGCTACGAAACGCTCTTTGCAAAATCGCTGCTCGATATGTTCGCGGCGATGATGCTTGCCGTTTCGCTCGGCGTGGGCGTCGGACTTTCCGCAATTTCCGTGCTGCTGTATGAGGGCGTGATCGCGCTGCTTGCCGGAACGCTCGATCCGCTGCTTACGCCAACCGCGATCCATGAGATCACCTGCAGCGGCTCCGTTATGGTCATGGCGATCGGCGTCAATCTCGTAACGGGAACGAAAATCAAAATTGCGAACCTGCTGCCCGGCATCATCCTCGCGCCGGTGCTTTCATGGCTGTTTTCGCTGCTTCCGATCTGATTCAGTCCGCGCGCTGCGCTTGCAGTGCGCGGATCGTTTTTTCCGCTTCCTGCAGTTCTGCTTTCAGCTCCGCGATCTGGTTGTCGCGGTTGTCGGCTTCTTTTTCGCGCAGCGTTACGCTTGCCTCGCGGATGCGCAGCGCCTCACGGCGCTCTAAGTATTCGTTCGCCGCTAACCCTACGAGCGCGCAAACGGCAAGCAGCAGGCAAATGCAAACGATCAGCGCGGTGCGCAAACCCCGAACGGCTTTGCCGTCCGGCGCTTTTTTCTTTCGGACTTTCTTCGCCTTCTCCTTTTTCGGCTCCGCCAACGTTTCCGGCGGCTTGATAACGGACGGCATGGCGCAAACTGCGCAAAACAGCTCGCCCTCCGGGATCTCTCGTCCGCATTTGATGCAGTTCATGCTGTCCCTCCGTTCAGCTTCTCCAGTGCTGCCGTAAATTCCTGCGGCAGCGGACAGGTCAGCGCAATTTCTTCGCCCGTTCTCGGATGCAGAAATTTCAGCCCCACGGCGTGCAAACATTGGCTGTGCAGCCCGAGCTTCGGCGCAGCGCTTCCGTAAACGGTATCGCCTGCGATGGGGTGGCTCTTGTAGGCAAGATGTACGCGGATCTGGTGCGTTCTGCCGGTTTCCAGCCTGCATCTGAGATGCGTGTAGCCGTGAAAGCGCGCTAAAACCTCCCAATGCGTTACGGCGCTTCGTCCGTTCGGGACGATCGCCATTTTTTTGCGGTTCGTCGGGCAGCGCCCGATGGGCGCGTCAATCGTGCCGCGATCCTCGCGGAAATTGCCTACGGCAATGCATTCATACGTCCGCGCCAGCGTGTGATCGGCAAGCTGCTTTGCAAGCGCATGGTGCGAAAAATCGTTCTTCGCGGCGATGATAAGCCCGGAGGTGTCCTTGTCAATCCGATGCACGATCCCCGGGCGCAGCTCGCCGCCGATGCCGGATAAGCTGCCGGCGCAGTGGTGCAGCAGCGCGTTTACGAGCGTTCCGCTCGCGTGGCCTGCCGCCGGATGCACAACAAGCCCCTTCGGCTTGTTAATCACGATCACGTCGTCGTCCTCGTAGACGATGTTCAGCGGAATGTCCTCCGCAACAGCGGTTGTCGGCTCCGGCTCGGGCAGCCGAATCTCGATGGCGTCGCCGATGGCGGTGCGGTCGTTTTTCTTTGCCGGCTGCCCGCCGCGCAGGATCATGCCGCGCTCCAAGAGCTTTTGCGCGGCGCTGCGCGTAACCGAGCCCGTCAGCCGCGCAACGGCGGCGTCCAGCCGCTCTCCGTCTCTGTCAGCGTAAACGATCATTTCGGCTTTTTCTCCAATAATACGGCAAGCACCAAGATCACCGCGCCAACCGTGATGCAGCAGTCTGCAAAGTTGAAAACGGGGAATTTTATGAATTCCAATTCGATCATGTCCACAACGTAGCCGGTCATGATCCGGTCGATCAGGTTGCCAACCGCGCCGCCGCAAACCGCGGCAAGCGCCCAAATCGAAAGCGTTCCGGAAAACCACTTTTTCCGCACCGCAATAGAAACGAGCGCGAAGAAAACGGCGGTAACTAGCAGGAAAAACCACGTTTTTCCGCTCAGCATCGAAAATGCCGCGCCGGTGTTCTCAACGTAGGTAAAATGCGCAAGGCCGTCAATCAGCGGAACCTTCTCGCCGGGCGCAATGGTCAAAACCGTTCGGTATTTTGTAAATTGATCGATCGCAACCAGTACGGCTGCAAAAACAGCCGGAAAAAAGTACTGCATAAAAATGCTCCTTCATCGTGTCTGTTGCTTCATTTTACCATGCCTTTGCCTGTTTGACAAGGCTTGTCATAGGCGGCTTTTTCGCCTCATAAGGATAATTTAGATTCTTGTGGAGGCGATTTCGTTGAAAAAACTGATTTGTTGGATTCTCGCGCCGATCCTTATTCTTTCGCTGTTGCTGCCGGTGTTTGCCGCGCCGGAGATTGCCGCGCCGTCCGCGATTTTAGTGGAGGCGGCAACAGGGCAGACGCTGTTTGAGCAAAACGCCCATGAGCGGCTGCGCCCTGCAAGCGTTACGAAAATCATGACGCTTCTGCTCGTTATGGAGGCGCTGGAAAGCGGAAAAATCTCCTGGGATGATACCGTCACCGCTTCTGCTGCGGCGGCAGGGAAGGGCGGCAGCCAGGTATATCTGCGCGAGGGCGAGCAGATGACGATGGAGGAGATGCTCAAATCCGTCGTTGTAGCCTCCGCGAACGATTGCGCAACCGCGCTTGCCGAGCACGTCTGCGGCAGCGAGAGCGCGTTTGTTGAGGAGATGAACCGCCGCGCATCGGAGCTCGGTATGCTCGATACGCATTTCGTCAACTGCACGGGGCTGGACGATGAGCCGGACGCTTCCGAGCATTTGACCTCTGCCGCCGATATCGCGGTGATGTCGCGCGAGCTGCTGAAGCATGACGCGATCCGCAAGTATACAACGATCTGGATGGATACCGTCCGGGGCGGCGAATTTGGGCTGACGAACACAAATAAGCTCGTCCGTTTCTATGATGGCACAACCGGGCTCAAAACCGGCTATACCTCCGCCGCCGGCTACTGCGTCAGCGCGTCGGCGCGGCGCGATGGCATGGAGCTGATCGCGGTCGTCATGCACGCCGCAACGTCGCCGGAGCGGTTTGAATCGGCAAAGTCCATGCTGAATTACGGCTTTGCAACCTATAGCCTCTATCAGCCGGAGCCGGAAATCGCGCTTACTGCAGTACCTGTAACGCTCGGCGCGTCCGAATCGGTAACGCCGGTGCTTGAAAGCACGCAGCCGCTGCTGTTGGAAAAGAGCAAACGCGCCGATATCGCAACGCAAACCGAGCTGCTGCCGGAGATCGCTGCGCCTGTTTCGCAGGGCGATCCGCTCGGCAAGCTGACCGTTACCTCCGGCGCGGAAACGATTGCTGAAATTCCGATCGTCGCAGGAAGCGACGTTCCGCGCCTTTCCTGGTGGCAGGTCACGGCGCGTCTGCTCGGCGCGCTGTAATTCGCGGTATTTCCATTGCAAAAACCGGGGAATATGATACAATAAAGGAAAAGTACAAAGGAGGCGCATCCCGTGATCAGTGTGGATATTTCGAACGTCTGGTGCCGCGTATCGCTGCCGGAGGTGCTCGGAAACGAGCAGACAGTCGCGCAGGCGCATCAGCTTCTTGCCGGGATTGATTGGAAACAGGGCGAATCATATGGCTGGCTCACGCGCTCGCTTGCGATGCGGCGCGATACGCTTGAGCAGCTTCAAGCCGCTGCCGAAAAGCTGCGCAGCCAAAGTCGTGTAATTGTTGTGCTCGGATCGGGCGCGGCGTATGCCGGCGTCCGTGCGGCGATCCGCCTTTCGATGGGGCGGCTTTCGCCCGTTCCGCGGCTGCTCTTCGCCGGCGAGCATCCCTCGCCCGATGATTGGGCGGACGTTCTTACCGCGCTGGACGGCGTGGATTTCTCCGTGATCGCGCTTTGCGAAACGGGCAATGAAATTCCGCCGCTGATCGCGCTGCGCTCGCTCCGCTGGATCATGGATAAGCGCTATGGCGCCGGCATGAAAGAGCGCATCGTCATCTGTGCGCCTGCCGGCTCAAACGCAATGGCAAATCTTGCGGAAACCGAAGGCTATGCTTTTTGGTCCGCGCCGCAGGAAACGGGCGCGCCGAAAAGCGCGCTGCAGCCGGGCGCACTGCTAACCCTTGCCGCAGCCGGGCGGAGCGCGGACCTGCTTTGGCAGGGCGCACTTTCGCAGTTGGAGCTCTGCGATGAGCGCACCATGGAAAACCCCGCCTGGATGATGGCGGCGGCGGAAACCGCCCTGCAAAAAAAGGGAATGCGCCGTGCGCTCCTTTGCACGCCCGAGCCTGCCGCAGCGGAGCTCGGCAGATGGTGGTCGCATCTGATTACGTCCTGCGGCTGTAAAAACGGCGGCGGCGCGTGGGCGGATGCCGTGCGCATGCCGGAGGAGCTGCCGCTGATCGCCGAAAGCCTGCTCGATCCGCGCCAAATGCAGTATCTCACCATGCTGCGCCTGCAGCCGTCGGCAAAGAATACGGCGGTGGAGATGGCGTGGCGCGATCCGGACCGCATCAGCGCGCTCACGGGACTTACGCTTTCCTCCGTCTCGGAAACGATGCTCGATACGGTTGCAGAAACGGTGTTCGGCGCAAACGTGCCGCTGATCGCCGTCCGCTGCGAGGAAGATCTCACGGATGATAAGATCGGTGAGCTGCTCTATTTTGCGGAATTCAGCGCCGCGCTCAGCGCGAAAACCGCCGGAGCAGATCCCTATGCGCAGGCAGAAACGCGGTCGCTCTTCCGCGCGATCGACCATCGCCTTGGCCGTGAGTGACGCCTTTCGACAAATACTGCTTGCTTTTTGCGCGAAATGTTGGTAGAATTGAATCAGAACCAATAAGCGCAAAGGGGGAATTTCCTATGGTTAAGGTGATCCTTGGCTTGAAGGGCAGCGGCAAAACGAAGCAGCTCATTCAAACCATCAACGACACGGTAAAAGAAGATAACGGCAGCGTCGTCTGCATTGAAAAGGGCGATGCGCTGAAGTTTGACGTAAATTATCGCTGCCGCCTGATCGATGCAGGCGAGTATCAGCTTTATGGTTATACGTTCCTGAAAGGCTTTATCTGCGGCCTGCACGCCGGCAACTTTGATATCACCAATATTTTTATTGATAGCTTTTATAAGATCATCAAGCAGCCGGAAACGGAAAAAACGGATGAGTTCATTCGCTGGTGCGATGAATTCAGCAAGGAAAACGGCGTGAACTTCACGATCTCGCTTTCCCAGTCGCCCGAAACGGCAACGGAAACGATGAAAAAGTACATGTAAATCAAAAAAACGGAAGTCCAAGGACGCCCTTGGACTTCCGTTTTTATATCAAATCGCTGAGCCGCTTTTTGTAAAAGAAATCGTGCGTCAGCTTGTCGTATTCCGCCCACATCGGCAGCGTTTTGCAGTCCGATGCGCGCTCGCAGGGTGCTGCTCCTGCTGCAAGGCAGGCAACGGTTGCAAGCGATCCCTCCGTCAGCTCTAAAATCTCTCCGATGGGATAGTCGCACGGCTTTCTGCAAAGCCTGTATCCGCCGCCCTTGCCGCTTACGCCTGCAATCAGACCGCCGCCCACAAGCTCCTTTACGATAATTTCCAAATACTTTTTGGAAATGTTCTGCCGCTCGGCAACGTCCTTCAGCGGAATGTAAGCCTCGCCGTCATGCTCTGCAAGGTCCATCATAACGCGCAGCGCATAGCGCCCCTTTGTTGAGATCATCCCATCGCCGCCTTTCTATCGCCTATTATACAGCAGGGTAAAAAGAAACGCAAGTCTTATCTGCCTATTGACATGGTAGGTAAATAGGTGTATAGTAACAGCGGAAAACGAAAGGGGTGTCCGCAATGAAAATCTATGCCGATTATGCCGCAACTGCGCCGATGCGCCGCGCCGCAATCGATGCGATGGTATCCGCAATGGAGAACCAATACGGCAACGCATCGAGCCTCTATGCAATCGGGCAGAGCGCAAAAGAGGCGCTCGAGCAGGCAAGAGGGGAGATTGCCTCCGTCATCGGCGCGTCCGCAAAGGAGATCACGTTTACCTCCGGCGGCAGCGAGGCGGATAACCAGGCGATCCGCTCGGCGGCGTTGCTTGGGAAAAAGGCGGGCAAAATGCATATCATATCCACCGCGTTTGAGCATCATGCCGTGCTGCATACGCTGAAGAAATTGGAGCGCGAGGGCTTTTCGGTCACGCTTCTGCCCGTCCATGAAAACGGGATCGTCCGCGCGGAAGAGGTCGCGGCGGCAATACGGGAAGATACCTGCCTTGTAACGGTGATGTATGCCAATAATGAGATCGGAACGATCCAGCCGATCCGCGAGATCGGCGCGGTCTGCCGCAGCCGCGGCGTGCTGTTTCATACCGATGCGGTGCAGGCGGTGGGGCATCTGCCGATCAGCGTAGCGGATGAAAACATCGATCTGCTCTCCGCGTCCGCGCATAAATTCGGCGGCCCGAAGGGAATCGGCTTCCTCTATGCAAGAAAGGGCGTGCGCCTTGAAAGCCTAATCGAGGGCGGCGCGCAGGAGCGCGGCAAACGCGCCGGAACGGAAAACGTCCCTGCCATCGTCTCCATGGCGGCGGCGCTGAAGGAATCGGCATCGTCAATCGGAAAAACCGCGCCGCATCAGCTTGCCATGCGCGATCGGCTGATTGCGGGACTGCGCGAAATTCCGCATTGCGCGCTGAACGGCGACGCATCGCAGCGTCTGCCCGGCAACGTCAATTTCTGCTTCGAGGGCATCGAGGGCGAATCGCTGCTGCTGCTGCTCGATGACCGCGGCATCAGCGCCTCTTCCGGCAGCGCCTGCACCTCCGGCGCGCTCGAGCCGAGCCACGTTCTGCTTGCAATCGGCAGAAAGCATGACGTTGCCCACGGTTCTCTGCGGCTCACAATCGCCCCGGATATTACGCCGGAGGAAGTGGATTATCTCATTCAAAGCGTCAAAGAAGTCGTGGAATATCTCCGCGGATTTTCGCCCATGTGGCGCGACCGCATCAGCGGCAAAGCGGAATTTATTCTTTAGGAGGGTTCAATATGGCACTGTATAGCGAAAAAGTGATGGATCATTTCCGCAATCCGCGGAACGTCGGCGTGATCGAAGATGCCGATGGCGTCGGCGAAGTCGGCAATGCCAAATGCGGCGATATTATGAAAATGTATCTCAAAATCGAGGACGATGTGATCCGCGATGTGAAGTTCGAAACGTTCGGCTGCGGCAGCGCGATTGCCTCAAGTTCCATGGCAACGGAACTGATCAAGGGCAAGCCCGTCTCCGAGGCGATGCAGCTTACAAACAAGGCGGTTGCCGAGGCGCTGGACGGACTGCCTGCGCATAAGCTGCACTGCAGCGTCCTCGCCGAAGAAGCGATCCGCGCGGCGCTGGACGATTATAAGAAAAAGCAGGGCTAACGCCCTGCTTTTTCATACCTGCTCCACAACGTCTATATACTGCGCCTTCACGTAGCCGTATGTCCCATTGTATCCAACGGTGTACCAATCGTCGTAGCTTCCGTAAATGCGCACCTCCGCGCCGTTCGGAATCGTCAGATAAACGCCGGCGTTCAAATCCGGCATCTCGCGCAGATTCACGCCGCCGCTTCGCACGCGCACAACCCCAGTCCTTACCGTGCCGGGGCGGATAAACGGCATTCCGAAATACTGCGTTACGGCTTCGGACAGCGCGGAAGCGATTCCGGTAAGGTTATTTTCAATCCACATCGCGTCGTCCGCGTTGTCGTGGTAGCCAAGCTCCGCGAGCACCGCCGGCGCGTTCGTGCGGCGCACCTCGCCGATGCTCGTAGTCGGCAGCGCGCGGATGCGGTCGGGCAGGGGATAGATGGGCTTCAAGTTGTCAACGATCAGATTTGCCATCGAAAGACCTTCCCGGCTTGTCGGATAATAATAAACGTCGATCCCTCTCACGTTTCCCGATCCGCTGCTGCCTGCCGCGTTGGAATGGAGCGCAAGATGGAAATCGTACGTTCCGGCGTTCGATGCGCGGATCGCTGCAGCGGCGGAGGTTGCCGGGTCGTTTCGCGTAAAGTTGATGCCCGATGCGCGTAAAAACGGTTCCATCTCATCGGCAAGCAGATTCATCCAGTATTCCTCGTTGCCCGTCGTCACATAGGGATTAAATTCCTGCGTGGAAGGGCTCAGATATAAAAACGCCATCGCAAAGCCACCTTTCGCTCTATGAATATGCGCGGAAACTTGAGAAAATCCCACATTTACACGGGCGTTAAAGTGTGATACAATACCCTCTGTTGAGAGGTAATTATATGCAGTATATCGTTTTGGATATGGAATGGAACCAGGCGTGGCCGGGCAGCCGCGCGGCAAGGCAGTTTGAAACGCCGTTTGCCGGCGAGATCGTGCAGATCGGCGCGGTTCGCGTTTCGGAGCGCCAAGCTGTCCTCGATGAATTTCAGGTGCTGGTTCGTCCGCAGTATATCCGAAAAATGAATAGTAAGATCTCAAAGCTCACCGGAATCAAGGATGCCGCGCTCAAGGAAAACGGCGTCACGCTCCCGGAGGCGATCGAAGCGTTCCGGAAATGGATTGGCGAGGATTTCGCGTTTTTAACGTGGGGTTTTGATGATATCCGCGTTCTGCGCCAAAATTTGGAGCTGTATCATCTGGAAACGGCTTGGATCGAGCGGTGGTATAACGCGCAGCTCATCTTCAACGCCCAGCGCGGCGGCGAGCATGCGCAGCTCGCGCTGATGACGGCGCTCGAAATGATGGGCATTGCGCCGAGCCGCCCTGCGCATGATGCGCTCGGCGATGCGTACCATACCGCGCTGATCTGTGCGCAGCTTGATCTGCAAAAGGGCATCGCGGAATACGCAAAGGCAAAAGAGAAGCCGGCAAAGCAGCCTCCTGCGACGCCTGCGGAGTGCTTGGACCGCCGCGCTTTCGATGGCTTCGCGGATCGCTCCGCCGCGCTCGAGGCAATGACCGGCGCGGAAAACGTCTGCCCAAGGTGCGGCAAGCGTTTGCTTTCACAGCAGTGGCTCGGTCAGCCGGGCAACCGCTATATGACGCGCGCAGCCTGCGATGCTTGCGGCGCTTTCTTGGTTCGCGTCCGTCTCCAATCAAAAGAGGACGGCACCGTCCGTGCCGGGCGCAGCGTCTACCCGGGCGATTGCGACGCCGCGAAATCCTATGATCGGCTCATCAAGCTCCGCGATAAGCCGCGCCGCAGAAAGAGAAGCGCCGTATGAAGCGCCTTCCGGAGCGGCTGCTGCCGTGGTATGAAAAAAACCGCCGCGATCTCCCTTGGCGGAAAGATCGCGCGCCTTATCATGTCTGGCTCTCGGAAATCATGCTCCAGCAGACGCGCGTAGAAGCGGTCAAACGCTATTACGCGCGTTTTTTGGAAACCCTGCCGGATATCGCCGCGCTTGCCGATGCTTCCTCGGAAACGCTGCAAAAGCTCTGGGAGGGGCTCGGCTATTACAGCCGCGTGCGCAATCTGCAAAAGGCGGCAAAGGTGATCGTATCGGAATACGGCGGCGCATTTCCGCGCGATTACGATGCGATCCGCGCATTGCCCGGCATCGGCGATTATACGGCTGGCGCAATCGCGTCCATCTGCTTCGACCTTCCGGTGCCTGCGGTGGACGGCAACGTTGAGCGCGTGCTTACGCGCTATACGGCGGATTGCCGCCCTGCCGATCCCAAGCTGCGCAGTGAACTGCGCAAATTGCTTGCATCGGTTTATCCAAAGGATCGCCCCGGCGATTTTACCCAAGCGCTCATGGAGCTCGGCGCGGTCGTCTGCACGCCGAACGGCGTGCCGGATTGCGAAAACTGTCCGCTTGTGGCGGACTGCAAAGCCCACGCGCAGGGAAACGAAACGGACTTTCCCGTCCGCATTCCGAAAAAGCCGCGCCGCATAGAAGAGAAAACCGTGCTTGTGCTTCGGTGCGGCGATCGGATCGCCGTAAGAAAGCGATTGGAAACAGGTCTGCTTGCAGGCCTTTGGGAGCTTCCGAACACAGAACACCATCTTTCGCTGGAAGCTGCCATCGCGCAGGCGGAAGCGTGGGGCGTGCACCCTTCAGCGCCGGAATCGGTGAAAAGCGCGAAGCATATCTTCACGCATATCGAGTGGGATCTGCGCTGTTATACCATCGAATGCGCCGCCTCGCCGGACCTCTTCCGCTGGGTCACAAAGGAGGAGCTGCAAACCGAAATCGCGCTCCCAACCGCCTTCCGAATTTGCTTATAAAAAACAGCTTGCATTGGACACCCAATGCAAGCTGCCTTTTTTTCTTAAATTCTCGCAACGCCCGATTTACGCGCGGCTTCTGCAACCGCTTTCGCAACCGCCGGACCGACGCGCGGATCAAACGCTTTCGGGATGATATAATCCTCGGAAAGCTCTTCGTCGGTGATCAGCTCGGCAAGCGCATTGGCAGCCGCCATCTTCATCTCCTCGTTGATGTCGCTCGCGCGCACGTCAAATGCGCCGCGGAAAACGCCGGGGAATGCGAGGACGTTGTTGATCTGGTTCGGATAGTCGCTTCTGCCGGTGGAAACAACTCTCGCGCCGCCGGCTTTCGCGTCGTCCGGGAAGATCTCGGGCGTGGGGTTCGCGCAGGCAAAAACGATCGCGTCGCGGTTCATGGTTTTCACCATGTCTGTTGTCATCGTGCCCGGCGCGGAAACGCCGATGAAAACGTCAGCGCCCTTGATCACGTCCGCAAGCGAGCCTTTTTCCATCGCGCGGTTCGTAACCTTCGCCATCTCTTCCTTGATCCAGTTCAGCCCGTCGCGTCCTTCGTAGATCGCGCCCTTGCGGTCGGTCATTAAGATGTTTTTGTAGCCTGCGGAAAGCAGCAGCTTCGTAATGGAGATTGCGGCTGCGCCTGCGCCGGAGGTTACGATCTTCACGTCTTCCTTCTTCTTTCCAACGAGCTTCATCGCGTTGGTCAGTCCGGCAAGGGTGATGATCGCCGTGCCGTGCTGATCGTCGTGGAAAACGGGAATATCGCATTTTTCCTTCAGCTTGCGCTCGATCTCAAAGCAGCGCGGCGCGGCAATATCCTCAAGATTGATGCCGCCGAAGCTGCCGGAAATCAGATAAACCGCGTTTACAAATTCGTCAACGTCCTTCGTTTTCACGCAGAGCGGAAACGCATCAACGCCGCCGAAGTTCTTAAACAGAACGCATTTGCCCTCCATAACGGGCATGCCGGCTTCCGGGCCGATGTCGCCGAGTCCGAGCACCGCCGAGCCGTCGGTAATAACGGCGCAGAGGTTGTGGCGGCGGGTGAGCTCATAGCTTTTGTCGATGTCTTTTTGAATTTCCAGGCACGGCTGCGCAACGCCCGGCGTATAAGCCAGGGAGAGATCGTCCTTCGTCTTCGTCTCAACCGTTGCAACTACTTCGATCTTGCCTTTCCACTGCTCGTGCAAGCGGAGGGATTCTTTGGCGTAGTCCATTTTTTACCTCTTATTTCTCAAACGGGAACTTGTAATCCAGCTTGAATTCGTCGCGCAGCTGGATCAGCTCTTTCTGGATCGATTCGCCCACGGGAACGCCCTTGTCCTTGCGCTCCAGCCAGGAATCCCATTCTTTTTCGCCGGCGGTGTAGATGCGCTCTGCGCCGGGCGCTTTTTTCGATGCGCGTAGACCGCGCAGAATATCGCCGCTGGTTTTGCGGAAGGTGTCCAAGCCCATGAAGAATTCGGGGTTGATCACAAAGAAGAAGTGGCCGAGGCGGTACATTCTGTTGTTGCCGTTTTCGTCCTTGCCGCTCAGCTCCTTCATAAACGGGCCGCCGGCCAGTGCTGCCGAGAGGATCTCAACGATCGTGGTGAAGCCGTAGCCCTTGTAGCCGCCGGTCGCCTCGCCGAGACCGCCGATGGAAAGCAGCGCGCAATCGCCCTTGCGCATCGTGCGCAGGATCTCGCCGGAATCGGTCATCGTGCCGCCGTCCTTCGTAACAACCAGACCTGCCGGGGTCTCCTTGCCGCTGCGTTCATAGAATTCGATCTTGCCGTTCTGCACGATGCTCGTCGCGCAGTCAAAGTTGAAGGGGAAATCCTCATCCGTCGGCATCGTGAAGGTCAGGGGGTTCGTGCCCATCATCGGCTCAACGCCCCATGTCGGCGCAACGGAGGGACGCGCGTTCGTGCCGGAAATACCGATCATGCCGGCCTTTTCCGCCATCGTCGTCCAGTAGCCGGCGATGCCGTAGTGCGTGGAATTGTAGATCGCGCCGCCTGCCATGCCGTAGGTTTTCGCCTTTTCAATCAGCTTTTGCATCATGTGGTAACTTGCCACCATGCCCATGCCGTTGTTCGCGTCCATAACGACCGTCGTCGGCGTTTCTTTCACGATGTCCATCTTCGTAACGGGCAGCAGCGTGCCGTTCTTGATGCGGTCAAGATAGATCGGCTTGAAGCGGTTGCAGCCGTGGCTTTCAATGCCGCGGCGATCGCTCTCCAGCAGGACGTCCGCGCAGATTTTTGCGTCTTCTTCGGGTACGCCGTACTTCTGGAACACGTCGATCATAAAGTTGTTCATCAGTTCCCAGGATACGTAAGGTCTGGTTTCCATGTCTGGCTCCTCCTTTAGTTTGTCCTATAGGCAGTCCTGCCGCCTGTAGGTGTTCGTCAGATAAAGACATTTTATCAAATCGGACACTGTTTTGCAATATCTTCTTTGCAATCGTTTATTTGATTGTTCCGAAATCGTTTACGGTGATCACCGTCGCAAAATCAGAGGGTTTGTTTGTGATGCTGCTCGAAACGGTCAGCTTGCCGCTGTAGAGATCCGCAACCAGCGCATCGTAGTCCGCCCGGGTAAAGCCGGCGGCGAACTGCGTGGTATCCGGAAGCTGCACGAAGTTCTCCGCGGCGTTTTCCGAAACGATGCCGAGATTGTCAACGATGCCGCCTGTAAATTCACCCGCAACAGCTTTCATCAGCATCGTTTGTACTGTGACGTCCAGTCCTTCTTTTCGTAATGCGTTCTCCTTCGCGCTTGATAAGGCACCGAGTACCCGGCAGCCTCAGTATTCTGATTCTATCATAGCATATCTGCGTAATTCGGACAAATGCTTTTTGACAGGAATAATCCATACACAAAGAAAAACACCGCCAAACGGCGTTGTAAAATTGACTGGACTCGCTTTGCTGCGGCAAAGCCACGCCGGTTGCGGCGTGCCACCGGCACGCCGCTAAGAGCCGGCTTTCGAGTCCATTCGTAAAACTCCAAACACAAAGAAAAACACCGCCAAACGGCGGTGTTTTTCTTTGGTGGAGACTACTGGACTCGAACCAGTGACCTCATGCGTGTGAAGCATGCGCTCTAACCAGCTGAGCTAAGCCTCCTTGCTCGGGTATGATAGCATACCCGAATGGAAAATGCAAGCATTTCTTTTGCCGCGCTCAATCGGAAGAAGAGGAGAACGAGGAGCTCGAGGCGGCAGCCTCACGGTCCTTGATCATGTGCTGCAGCGTGATGAGAATTGCGACTACGGTCTTTTCAAGCTCTGGCTTGTAGATGTCCACGCAGTATTTATCGTGCAGGGAGAATATCTTCTGCCCGATCACGGCGATCACTTCGCCGTTTGCGTCGTACAGCTCGAAATTCAGCCCGAGGACGTTGCCGCGCAGCTGCCAGCCGAGCCCTACGATGTTCGTAATGTCCCGGATCAGATGGAACAGCTCGTTGGAAAGCTCAAAGCTCTGACCGTCCGCCATTGTAACGAAATGGCGCTGATGGAGCGTGAGAAGCTTTCTCTCGATGTGCGCAACGGGGTTGCCGCTTGCGTCGGTGATGTCGGTTTTATCGTGCAGGGAGGGGAACTTTGTCTTCGCCTGATAAACGACCGTTTCATTTGCGTCCGTAATATCGATGCGGTGGTGCAGGGTAAGAACCTTCGTTGACGTAAAGAGCGAATGGTGCGGCTCGCCAAACCGCTCAACGTTGTTTACGTTTGCGCTTTCGCCTGCCTCATGGAAGCGATGATGCTTTGAAAATACGCCCATTTTGCAACCTCCTGATTATCCCAATTTTGCGTAAGTTTTGCCGAGGAATTTTTCTGTAGAAATGATAAACCGCTCGTGCGTTCCTTCGCCGATCAGCCCGGAATCGTCGAACGCTGAAACCGCAAAGGTCAGCCTTCTGCCGTCGGCGGCGGTCAGCTTTGCCTCCGCGCGGACGCGCATGCCGATAGGCGTTGCCGCAACGTGCGCAATATCCAGCTTTGTGCCAACGGAGGACTGTCCGTTCTCCAAATCATCCTGAATGCAGCTGCAGGCGGCTTCTTCCATCAGCGCAACCATGTGCGGCGTGGAAAAAACGGTCAGGCTGCCTGATCCGACCGCCTTTGCCGTTACATCTTCCGTAACAGTCAGCTCCGCCGTGCCGATCTTGCCGAGTTCCATTTATTTGCCTCCTTCGATCTTTTCGCGCGATTGCGCGTCAATCGCCTCTCTCAGCGCGCGCAGATACGGCGAAAACTGCACCTGCTCGCGCCCGTGGGTAAACTGTAAATCATATTCCAGCGGCAGCCATGTGGAAAGCGGCGATTCGTTGTGCGATATAAGCGCCTCTAACTTGTCCAGCGCCTTGTAGAGCTTCGCTTCGTTCGTTTCCTGCAAAGCCATCTCCCGAAGCAGCGCTTGCCAATTTTCGCGCTGCGGCTCTGGAAACGCTGCAACCCACGCGCCTAACAGATCGTCCTCGTGGCGTCCTTCCGCTTCCGTTTTCAGAAACGTCGGAATATCGCCGGTAAACGCCTCGCCGAGATCGTGGATCAGGCACATTCGGACCACGCGGCTCATGTCGTAATCGGCAAATTCCGGCACGCCTTCAAGCAGCATTGCCGTCAGCGCGATGCGCCAGCTGTGGTCGGCAACGCTCTCTTTTCGGTCGGGCGCGGTAAAGCAGTGGCGCGTAGCGGATTTCAGTTTTTCCGCCACGGATAAAATCGAAAGCAGCTCCTTTGGCGTCATGGCGTTCACCTCACAAAAAGTATACCATAATTGCCGCAAGTGCGCAACTTGTCAAACGGGGAAAAGCGTGATATGATACAGAAAATCAACCAATTGGAGGGAGAGCCATGGATCGCCGCAATATGACAATGCTCTGCGACTTCTACGAGCTGACCATGGGCAACGGCTACTTCAAATACGGCTATGCCGACCATATTACGTATTTTGACGTCTTTTTCCGCAGCGTTCCGGACGGCGGCGGCTTTGCAATCGCAGCCGGTTTGGAGCAGATCGTGGAGTATATCAAAAATCTGCATTTTTCCGCGGAGGACATCGCATACCTGCGCGAGCGCAAGATGTTCGATGAGGGCTTCCTCCGTTACCTTGCGGACTTCCGCTTCACGGGCGATATCTACGCCGTGCCGGAAGGTACGCCGATCTTTCCGCGCGAACCGATTTTAACCGTCCGCGCGCCGGCGATCCAGGCGCAGCTGATTGAAACGTTCCTGCTGCTCACGATCAACCATCAAAGCCTGATCGCAACGAAGGCAAACCGCGTTGTCCGCGCGGCGGAGGGCAGAACCGTTTTGGAGTTCGGCAGCCGCCGCGCCCAGGGCGCGGATGGCGCGATCCTCGGCGCGAGAGCCGCGTATATCGGCGGCTGCGCCGGCACGGCGTGCACAATCTCCGATGAGCTGTTCGGCGTACCTGCCGGCGGCACGATGGCGCATTCCTGGGTTCAGATGTTCCCCACGCAGTATGAAGCGTTCAAAACCTATTGCGAGGTCTATCCCGATAACCCCACGCTGCTCGTTGATACGTATAACACGCTCAAAAGCGGCGTGCCGGATGCAATCCGCGCGTTCAATGAAGTCCTTAAGCCGCGTGGACTGACCAAGTGCGGCATCCGCCTCGATTCCGGCGACATGACGTACCTCACGAAAAAGGCGCGGAAAATGCTGGACGATGCCGGATGGGAGAGCTGCAAAATCTCCGTATCGAACTCGCTCGATGAGTATATAATCCGCGATCTGCTGCAGCAGGGCGCGCAGATTGATATGTTCGGCGTCGGCGAGCGGCTGATCACGGCGCGATCCGAACCCGTGTTCGGCGGCGTGTATAAGCTCGCGGCAATCGAAGGCGAAGACGGAACCGTCATTCCGCGCATTAAGATCAGCGAAAACACCGCCAAGATCACAAATCCGCATTTCAAGAAGCTCTACCGTTTCTACGGCAACGATACCGGCAAAGCCATCGCGGACTATCTCTGCGTATACGATGAAACCGTGGACGATACGAAGGATCTCACGATCTTCGATCCCGAAGCCACATGGAAAGAGAAAACCGTTTATAATTTCACGGCGAAGGAGCTGCAGGTTCCGATCTTCAAAAACGGCGAGCTCGTCTATAAACTGCCGACACTCAAGGAGATCCAATCCTACTGCCGCGAGCAGGTGGATACGCTCTGGGACGAAGTCAAGCGCTTCGATAATCCGCATACCTACTATGTGGACCTGTCCAAAAAGCTCTGGGGTATCCGTTATCAGCTGCTGAAAGAAAAGTCGAAATGAAGCAGGAAAAAACAAACGTCATGCGCGCGCTCGATCAAAAGAAGCTGCCCTATACGGCGCATTGCTATTTGGGAACGAACGCCATATCGGGCGTTGAAGTTGCATCGGTGCTCGGGCAGGATCCGGCGCACGTTTATAAAACGCTCGTAACAACCGGCAAATCCGGCGCGCATTACGTGTTCGTAATCCCGGTCGCAAAGGAGCTCGATCTCAAGAAGGCGGCGCAGGCGGTCGGGGAGAAAAGCATCTCCATGCTTCCGCAAAAGGAGCTGCTGCCCCTTACGGGCTATATCCACGGCGGCTGCTCGCCGATCGGCATGAAAAAACCGTTTCCAACCGTGCTGCATGAAACGGCAGCATCGCAGGAAACGATCGTCTTCAGCGCCGGAAAAATCGGCTGGCAGGTGGAAATGAAGCCGGCTGACCTTACCGCAATCGTACCGTATACGTTTTTTGACGTCCGCAAGTGATTTCGGCAGCGCGTAAACTTGTTAAAGCAGAAAGAGACGCACAAGCATTGTTTGTGCGTCTTTTCTATTCCGCGCGTTTGCGCAGCAGGAACGTCACCGCGAAAAACAGCGCCAAATACAGCGAGATCGCAGCGCCTGCCGAGCTGCCGAGATAGTATGCCGTTACCAATCCGGCAATGCTGCCCAAAAGCGCAAGCAAAACGGAAAACAGGTGATACTGCCGCAGATTTTTCGCAACGTTGCGGCTTGCCGCCGCCGGCAGCACCAAAAGCGAGTTGATTACCATCAGCCCAACCCAGCTCATCGCCAACGTCACAACAACCGCAACGCAGGCGGTAAACAGCGTTTGCCACGACTGCACCTTCAGCCCCCTTGAAGAGGCAAGCTGCGGATGGATCGCCGTTAGAACGAGCCTGTTTGATGCGATCACCCAAAGCGCGATCACCGCACCAAGCACAATCGCAAGCAGCCCAATCTCGCCCGGCGTTACCGAGAGAATGTCGCCGATCAAAAACTGATTGAATTTCGTAAAGCTGCCGCCGCCGAGCGTCGCGATGAAAATGCCGAGCGCAACGGCGGTTGAGGAAAATACGCCGATGATCGTATCGGCTGCCTGGTTCGTCCGCGCGCGCACAAAGGAGAACAGCAGCGCAAATAAAACGGCAAGCGCAACTGCCATGTAGGTCGGCTTTGCAAGTCCGCAAAGCACGCCGATCGCAATGCCCGTAAAGCCGGAATGCCCGAGCGCGTCTGAGAAAAAGCTCATCTTTCCCGTTACGATCATCGTTGAGAGAATGCCGAACAGCGGCGCCATCACGATCACGGCAAGCAGCGCGTTTTTCATAAACGTCATTTCCAAAAAGGAAAAGGGAAGCTGCTCCGTCAGCCAATACCAAACCGTCATACCGCACCGCCTCCCATGTGAAATGCCTGCGCAAACTCCTGCGAGGAAAGCACGTCCAGCGGCGTGCCCGTGCGCAGGACTTTTTTCTGCAATAGCACAACCTTGTCAACGTACCGTTCCAGCATGGAAAAATCGTGCGTTGTCATCAAAATGGAAAGGTCAAACTTTTTCCGAATCTCATCGAGCATTTCCATCAGCAGCTCCATGCCCTCCACGTCAACGCCGGAAAGCGGCTCGTCCAAAATCAGAATGTGCGGCATCGGCTCGAGCGCCAGCGCCAAAAGCACGCGCTGCAGCTCGCCGCCGGAAAGCGCGCCGATGCGCTTGTCGATCAGCCCTTCGCCGTGAACGGTCGCAAGCGATGCAAGCACCTTTTCGCGCATCGCCTTGCCTGCGGGCAAAAACGCCGGCTTTTTCGAAACGCAGCAGCGGAAAAGATCCAATACGCTCACCGGGTCGCCGCGGTCAAACGTCGGGCTCTGCGGCACGTAGCCGATGCGAAGCTGCTGCGATTTTCCGTCCGCGGAAAAGGCGATGCTCCCTTCATACGGCTGCTGCCCCAAAATGGCGCGGATCAGCGTGGATTTTCCTGCGCCGTTCGGACCGATCAGCGCCGCAATCTGACCGCAGTGCATGTGCAGTCCCACGTGATCGAGCACGATCTCCGAACCGAATTTCACCGTGAGATCTTCAATTTTCAGGCAGCAGGCGTGGTTGCAATCGCCGCCGCGGCAGTGGTTGTGTATCACCATGAAAGCGCCTCCGAAACCGTGTCGATGTTCTTTCGCATCGCGGCAAAGTAGTCGTCGTCCGTGATGCAGGTCGTGAGCCGGTAAACTTTGCAGCCCGTTTCGTCCGCAATGATCCGAGCCGCGTCCTGCGAGCCGTTTTCCTCCGTAAAAACGCAGGGCAGCTCGTGTTCGCGCACAAGTGCAATGATCTCGGTCAGATCGCCGGCGGAAACCTCGCTGCCGGCTTCTTCCTCGATCGCAGCAAGGATCGTCAGATCCATCGCATCTGCAAAATACGCGAACCCATCGTGGAACGTGATGATCTCCGCGCCGCCGAACGAATGCTGCGCGGCGTAGCCGCAAAGCGCGTCAAACGCACCTTGCAGCGTTTGCAGATTCGCAGCGAACGTATCCGCGTATTGCGGATACTGCGCCGTCAGCGCGGCAGCAATGTTTTCCGCCATCGTCCGCGCAAATGCGGGATCGAGCCAGTAATGCGGATCGGCGCCTTCCTCGCCCTGCAAAAGCGTAAGCCCCTCAGAGCAATTAAAGGTGTTCGTGCCGGCAAGCGCGCCCTCCATCGTATCCTCCAAGCCGCCGCCGTTGAGCAGTACGAGCTCCGCGTGCTGCGCCTTTTGGATCTGTTTTACGGAAAGCGAGTAATCGTGCAGGCAGGAAACCGGCTCCGTTACAAGCGTGTCAACCGTCAGTCCCGTGCCGTCCGCAATCGCGGCGGCAAACTGCGCAATCGGCTTCGTCGTCGCCGCGATCTGCGCGTAAGATTCCTGCGCGCCGCATCCGGCAAGCAGGAGAAGAATCAATATAATCGGTAAAATGCGTTTCATGCGTTCCCTCAATTCACAACGTTTTGCGGCGTACCCAGCAGGAATTGCCGCAGATTTTCCGCCGAAACGGCAAGCAGTCGCGTCCGCGCGTCCTTCGTCGCCCAGGCAATGTGCGGCGTTAAGTAGCAATTCGGCGCGGTCAGCAGGGGGTTGTCCGCCGAGATCGGCTCTTTGGAAACAACGTCTGCGCCGTGCGCGGAGAGCTTGCCCGAGCGTAGCGCTTCGGCAACGTCCTGCTCATCGAGCAGCGGACCTCTGCCGGTGTTCAGCAAAATCGCGCCGTCCTTCATTTTCGCAATCGTTTCCTTGCGGATTATCCGCTCGGTCTTTTCCGTCAGCGGGCAGTGCAGCGTAACAACGTCCGATTGCGCAAGCAGCGTATCGAGATCGCAGAACGTCACCTCCGGGCAATCGCGTATCGTCCGCGTATTCACCAAAACGTTCATGCCGAAGGCTTTTGCAAGCTTTGCAACCGCCTGCCCGGTCTGCCCGAAGCCGATGATGCCGAGCGTCTTGCCGTAAAGCGCAATCGGCGCATAGTCCCAGTAGCAAAAATCCTTGCAGCTTGTCCATCTGCCTTCGCGCACCGTCTCGGCGTGATGGCCTACGTGATGGCAAATTTCAAGCAGCAGCGCAAAGGTCAGCTGCGCAACGTCGCGCGTGGAGTAGGCTGGCACGTTGCAAACGGTGATTCCGTGCGCGCTTGCCGCGGCAAGGTCTACAACGTTGTAGCCCGTTGCCAAAACGGAGATCAGCTTGAGGTTCGGGCAAGCGTCCATCACCGCCTCCGAAATCACCGTCTTGTTCGTGTAGATCGCCTCCGCGTCGCCGATCCGCGCAATCACGTCTTCGGGCGCGGTGCGCTCGTAAACGGTCAGATCACCCTGCGATGTAATCGCCTCCCAGCTCAGATCGCCGGGGTTTGCGGCATAGCCGTCCAAAATTACAATTTTCATTTCGTAAACGCACCTTCCAAATAATCCAGCAGCGCATCCGGCGCGTCAAACGTGCCGAACAGCTGTAAACAGTTTTCTTTTAAGAACCCCTGCTTCACCGCCGTTTGCAGCATCTGCCGCAAATCGTCGTAGTAGCCGAGCGTATTGAGGATCGCAATCGGTTTTCTGTGCTGATCGAGCTGCTTCAGCGTGAGGATTTCGAAAAATTCCTCAAACGTGCCGATGCCGCCGGGCGTCATGATAAAAGCGTCCGCGCTCTGCTCCATCGTCTGCTTGCGTTCGCGCATCGTCTTTGTGTAGCGCAGCTCCGTGCAGTGCTGAAAGAGCACGCCGTCCACGTTGAAAAAAGACGGCGCAACGCCCAGGATTTCACCGCCGCCATCACTTACGCCGCGCGCAACCGCGCCCATCAGCCCGTTCGCGCCGCCGCCGAAAACGAGCGAATGGCCGCGCTGCGCCATCATCCGCCCGAGCGCTTCCCCGGCGGAGAGATAGCGCGGATCGATCTCATTGCTTGCCGCGCCGTATACGCAAATCCGCATCCGATCGCCCTCCTTCGTTTTTGCCATTATAACACAGCGCATCGGTTTGTGCAATTTCTGCGGTTTCTCCATTGAAAAAAATTCCGAGATATGGTATATTAACAAAAATATGAGAGGTGATTTCGTGCAAAGCGGTATCAAAATCCTCCGCCGGCTGACGATGCTGACGCAGCTCGGGCTTTCCATCGTCGCGCCGCCGCTGCTGATGGCGTACCTTGCGCACCTTGCGCAAACGCATTGGGGCTGGGGCGCATGGGCGATGATTGCGGCAATCGTGATCGGGCTGATCTCGTCCGCCGTCAGCGTTTACCGCCTTGCAAAAAGCCTCCTCGCAAAAGAGAAAAAAGAGAATCCGCCGTCGTTTAACGACCATAGTTAGGAGCCAATATGAAAGGAAAATCAATCGCCGCGCGCGAAACGCTTAAGCTCGCCTGCGGTATGCTGATCGGCGATGCGCTGATGTGCGCCGTTTTCGCGCTGCTTGGCGCGTTCGATTATACGGTTGTGCTCGGCGCGCTGCTCGGAACGGCAGGCTCGCTGCTCAATTTCTATCTGCTCGGCGTAACCATGCAGAAAACGATGAACCGCGAATCCGGCCAGAAAAAAGCCGTTCAGCTTTCCTATACGCTGCGGATGCTCATGATGATCGCCGTCTGCATTGTCGGCTTTCTGCTTCCGTGGTTCCAAACCTTCGCGGTCATCATCCCATACCTGTTTGCAACGCCTGTGATCCTGATCCTGCAGGCAATCGAAAAGAAACAATCCGCGCAATAACGCGCAACCGTAAGAAAGCGAGGTGATCTCACAAGTGGAAATCAATATCCAAGGCGCGCCGATCCTCTTCACGATCCCGGTGCTCGGCGGCATCCCCATAACGTCAACGCTCGTTGTCACGTGGGTGATCATGCTGCTGCTGACCGGACTTAGCATCTTTCTGACGCGCAATCTGAAAGTGAAGAATATTTCCAAGCGGCAGGCGATTGCGGAGTACCTCGTCAGCACGGCGGAAAACTTTGTCCATGGCAATATGGGCGAAAAGTGGGATCGCTACGTGCCGCTCATATCCGCGCTGTTCGCGCTCTCGATTGTATCGAGCCTTTCAAGTCTCGTCGGCGTCTTCGCGCCTACGGCGGACCTCAATACCGAGCTTTCCTGGGCGGTGCTGGTCTTCGTCCTCATCACCTATACAAAAATCAAAACCGGCGGTGTGCTCGGCTACGCAAAGGGCTTTACCGAGCCGATCTTCGTTTTAACGCCGTTCAATATCATCTCCGAGCTTGCAACGCCGATCTCCATGGCGTTCCGTCATTTCGGCAATATCGTCTCCGGCTACGTCATCAGTACGCTGATCTATGCGGCGCTTGCCGCGGCAAACCGCGCGCTGTTTTCGCTGCTGCCGGGCGCGGTCGGCTGGGTGCTTTCCCAGATTCCGCTGCTCGACGTCGGCATTCCGGCAATCTTGTCCCTTTACTTTGACTGGTTCTCCAGTTTTATGCAGGCATTCATTTTCTCCATGCTGACCATGATGTATATCGCGTCGGCAGCGGAGTCGGATTAAAAATTTCGTGGAGGTACGAATTATGGAAAAAGCATTGATTCTCATGGGCTGCGCCATCGGTGCGGGACTTGCTCTGATCGCGGGCATCGGCCCCGGCATCGGCGAAGGCTATGCCGTCGGTAAAACCTGCGAAGCAATCGGCCGTCAGCCGGAAGCGAAGAGCGACCTTACAAGCACGATGCTGCTTGGCTGCGCCATCGCGGAGACAACCGGTATCTACGGCTTCGTTACGGGCCTGCTGCTGATCTTCGTTGCGCCGGGCATCTTCCTTGGAATGCTGTAAGGTGGAAGCAACATGGATCATCAATCCCTGATTTCAATCGCGCCGTGGACGTTTATAGCGCAGATCCTCAATCTGCTGCTGCAGGCGTGGCTGTTTAAGAAGTTTCTCTTTCAGCCGGTAAAGAAGATCATCGCCGAGCGCAAAGCGCAGATCGACGGGCTTTATACAGATGCCGAGGAAGCGAAAAAAGCAGCCGAAAACGAGCGCGATGCCTACGAGGGAAAACTGAATGCGGCAAACGCCGAGGCAGCCGAAATCACGCAGAAGGCAAGAGCCGCCGCGCAGGAAAAGGGCGAGCAGATGCTCCAAGCCGCGCGCGAGGAAGCCGCTGCGCTGAAAACGCGCGCCGAAGCGGACATCGAGCTTGAGCGCAAGAAAGCCGTCAACGCAATGAAGGACGAGCTCTCCTCGCTTGCCGTTGCGCTTGCCGAAAAGGTTACCGAGCGCGAGCTGGACGAAACTGCCCACGCGGAGCTGATCGATTCCTTCCTTGAAAAACTGGAGGAACCGTCATGACCGCCGCAGCAGCCGTCTACGGCGATGCGCTTTATGATCTTGCGCTGGAGGAGAACACAGCCGAGCTGTATTATGAGCAGCTTGGCGTGCTTCGTGCGCAGATTTCGGAGAGCCCCGATCTTCTGAAGCTGCTTTCCACACGCGCGCTTTCGCTCGGTGAACGCAAAGCGGTTGTTGATCGCTGCTTTTCGGCGTTCGCGCCGTATCTGCGCAATTGGTTGAAAATCCTCTGTGAAAAAAACCTGGCGCATCATCTGCCGGAGTCGATCCGTCAGTATGAGCTGCGCTATTTTGAAGATCACGGCATCGTGGAAGTCACGGCGGTTACCGCCGTTGCGATGACGGAGCAGCAAAAGTCCGCGCTTGTGAAAACGCTCGCGGAAAAAACGGGCAAACAGCCGCGCATCACCTGCAAGGTCGATCCGGCGGTGCTTGGCGGCGTTCGCCTCGAGTGGAGCGGCCAGGAGCTGGACGGAACTGTCCGCGGCAAACTGGATCGCATTGAGAGCGAGCTGAAAACGCTTATCCTGTAAGAAAAGTTGGTGACAGTATGGAACTGAAACCGGAAGAAATCAGTAAAATCATTCGGGAGCAAATTAAACAGTATGACAGCGCCATCCGCCAAACGGAAACGGGCGTCGTTATTCTGATCGGCGATGGCATCGCGCGTGTTTCCGGGCTTGAAAACTGCATGGTCAACGAGCTTGTGGAGTTTTCAAACGGCGCCTACGGTATGGCGCTCAATTTGGAAGAAACCGCCGTGTCGGTCGTTATGCTCGGCTCGGACGAGGGCGTTCGGGAAGGAGATACCGTCCGCAGAACGGGCAAGGTCGTATCCGTTCCCGTGGGCGATTGCATGATCGGCAGAGTCGTCGATGCGCTCGGTCAGCCGATCGATGGCAAGGGCGCGATTTTCCCCACGGAGTACCGCCCCATCGAATCGCCTGCGCCCGGCATCATCAAGCGGAAATCGGTCTCCGTGCCGCTGCAAACGGGCATCAAGGCAATCGATAGCATGATCCCCATCGGCAGAGGCCAGCGTGAGCTGATCATCGGCGACCGGCAAACGGGTAAAACCGCCATCGCGGTCGATACGATTCTCAACCAAAAGGGCAAGGGCGTGCTCTGCGTCTACGTTGCCATCGGTCAGAAACGCTCCACCGTCGCGCAGCTTGTCTCCACCTTGGAGCAGGGCGGCGCAATGGAGTATACAACCGTTGTCTCCGCGTCCGCTTCGGAACTTGCTCCGCTGCAATATATCGCGCCGTATGCCGGCTGCGCTATGGGCGAATATTTCATGGCGCAGGGCAAGGACGTTCTCGTCATCTATGATGACCTCAGCAAGCACGCGGTTGCTTACCGTGCGCTTTCGCTGCTGATCCGCCGTCCGCCCGGCCGTGAGGCATACCCCGGCGACGTTTTCTATCTGCATTCGCGCCTGCTTGAGCGCGCGGCGCGCATCGCCCCGGAATACGGCGGCGGCTCGCTGACCGCACTGCCCATCATCGAAACGCAGGCAGGCGACGTTTCCGCCTATATCCCCACGAACGTGATCTCCATCACCGATGGTCAGATCTTCCTGGAAACCGAGCTGTTCCATGCCGGCATCATGCCGGCGGTCAACCCCGGCATTTCCGTTTCGCGTGTCGGCGGCAGCGCGCAGATCAAGGCGATGAAGAAAGTCGCCGGCAACCTGAAGCTGCTCTATTCGCAGTATCGTGAGCTGCAGTCGTTCGCGCAGTTCGGCTCCGATCTCGATAGTGATACAAAGCGCCGTCTGGCGCAGGGCGAGCGCATCGTCGAAGTCCTCAAGCAGGGCAGAGGCGAACCGGTAGAAGTCGCGCTGCAGGTCTGCATTCTCTATGCCGTCACAAACGGCTACCTCGACAGCGTCGCGGTCGATGCGATCCGCGATTACGAGGCAGGGCTGTATCCGTATCTTGAAAAGCATCATCTGCCCATGCTCGAAGCAATCCGCGAAAGCGGCGCGCTTTCCGCCGAAACGGAAACCGCGCTCAAAGCGGCGCTTGAAGCATACGCAAAAACGCTCTGAATGTCTTCTCCCTCTGGAGAAGGAAATCCAATACGTCTGAAAGGAGGAAGTAACCAATGGCAGGCGTATCTGCAAAAGAACTGAAAAGCCGGATCCGCAGCATGGAAAACACGCGGCAGATCACAAAAGCCATGGAGATGGTTGCAGCCTCCAAGCTGCGCGGCGCGCAGGAACGCGCGCTGGAAAGCCGCCCGTATTTTGAAACGCTCTATGAAACAATGAGCGATCTTGCGCAGCGGCGGCAGGATGATCCCTCGCCGTTCACGCTTGCGCGGGAGGGCAATAAAACCTGCTGCATCGTCATCGCGGGCGACCGCGGACTTGCCGGCGGCTACAATTCCGGCGTTTTGAAGATGGCTTACAGCGCGCTGGAAGGGCAGGATGCAACCGTTCTGCCGCTTGGCAGAAAAGCGGTTGATTTCTTCCGTGCGCGCGGCGTTCCGATGCTCACGCAGGCGCATTCCGAAGCCGCAGGCATATCGGTGGGCGATTGCTTCTCGATGGCGCGGCTGCTGTGCGAGAAGTTCCTCGCCGGCGAGTTTGACCGCATCGTGCTGGCATATACCAATTTCGTATCGCTGCTCAATCAGTCTCCGGCGGTGCTGGAGCTTCTGCCGCTCAAGGCGGAGAAAGCCGCGGAAAAGCCGAGCCACACCGTGCTCTATGAGCCGGACAGCGCAAGCGTCCTGCGCGCAATCGTGCCGGAATACCTCGGCGGACTGATCTACGGCGCGCTGTGCGAGTCCATTGCCTCCGAGCAGGCGGCAAGGCGCACCGCCATGGACGCGGCAACGAAAAACGCTGATGAAATGATCGATGATTTGAGTTTGAAATTCAACCGTGCCCGTCAGGGCGCGATTACGCAGGAGATCACGGAGATCGTTGCCGGATCGGAAGCGTAAGGAGGATAGACTATGGAGAAAAACGTCGGAACGATCGTGCAGGTTATGGGACCTGTTCTGGACGTTCGATTCCCGGAAGGAAAGCTGCCGAAGCTGCTCAGCGCCGTCACCGTGCAGCGCGAGGGCGGACAGCTTACCGCCGAGGTCGCGCAGCTGATCGGCGATAACGTTGCAAGATGCATCGCCATGAGCTCCACCGATGGGCTGCAGCGCGGCATGGAAGCCGTAGATACCGGCAGCCCGATCACGGTTCCCGTGGGCGAAGCGTGCCTCGGCAGAATTTTCAATCTGCTCGGCGAGCCGGTCGATGACCGTCCTGCGCCCGAAGGCGCGGAGCGCCGTCCCATCCATCGCGCGGCGCCGCCGTTCGATGAGCAGCAGTCCACAACCGAGATTTTGGAAACCGGCATCAAGGTCGTCGATCTGATCTGCCCGTACGCAAAGGGCGGCAAGATCGGTCTGTTCGGCGGCGCCGGCGTCGGCAAAACCGTCCTGCTGATGGAGCTGATCAATAACTTCGCCAAAGAGCACGGCGGCATCTCCGTCTTTACGGGCGTCGGCGAGCGCACGCGCGAGGGCAACGACCTCTATAATGAAATGAAAGAATCCGGCGTTCTGGAGAAAACCGCGCTGGTTTACGGACAGATGAACGAACCGCCCGGAGCGCGTATGCGCGTCGGACTCAGCGGCTTGACCATGGCGGAGTACTTCCGCGATGAAAAGCATCAGGACGTTCTGCTGTTCATTGATAATATTTTCCGCTTCACGCAGGCTGGCTCGGAGGTTTCCGCGCTGCTCGGGCGTATGCCCTCCGCCGTCGGCTATCAGCCTACGCTCGCAACCGAGATGGGCGCGCTGCAAGAGCGCATCACGTCTACGCGCAGCGGCTCGATCACGTCCGTGCAGGCGGTCTACGTCCCTGCTGACGACTTAACCGACCCTGCTCCGGCAACCACCTTTGCGCACCTGGACGCAACAACCGTCCTCGATCGCGGCATCGCCTCGCTCGGCATCTATCCGGCGGTCGATCCGCTTGATTCCACCTCGCGCATCCTCTCGCCGGAAGTCGTCGGCGAGGAGCATTACCGCGTTGCAAAGGACGTGCAGCGCATTCTGCAGCGCTATAAAGAGCTGCAGGACATCATCGCCATCATGGGCATGGATGAGCTTTCCGAAGAGGATAAGCGCACCGTCTCCCGCGCGAGAAAGGTACAGCGTTTCCTGTCGCAGCCGTTCTCCGTTGCCGAGCAGTTTACGGGTATGCAGGGCAAATACGTCCGCCTTGCCGATACGATCCGCGGCTTCCGCGAGATCATCGAAGGCAAGCATGATGATCTGCCCGAATCGGCGTTCCTCTTCGTCGGTACAATCGAAGAAGCCGTAGAAAAGGCGAAAGGGATGCAGGCATGAGAGAGTTTCGCTTGCAGATCGTAACGCCCGATGGGCAGCAGTTCGATGGCATGGCGGAGCGGCTGATCGTCCGCACGATCGCCGGCGACGTCGGCATTCTCGCGGGTCATACGGATTACGTTACCGCGCTCGGCATGGGCAAAGCGCGGATCGTAACGGGCGGCGAGGAGCGCGCGGCTGCCTGTATCGGCGGGATGCTCTCCGTCTCCGGCGGTAACGTGAAGGTTGTTGCGACTACGTTTGAGTGGTCGGATCAGATCGACGTTGCGCGCGCCGAGCGATCGGAGCAGCGTGCCAAAGCCGTGCTGGAGGAGAAATCCAAGCATACGGCGGAAGAGATCGCCCTTGCCGAAGCGCGCCTCAAGCGCGCGCTGATCCGCAAAGGCGCAGCAAAATAAGGAGGGCTTTTTATGAACAAGCGCATTGTCTCTATCCTTGCGATCGCCCTTGCGCTTCTGCTTTTGGCAGGATGCGGCGAAACCGATTTCGTGCAAAACGGCTATGATACCGGTGCTTATGAGGACGCGGAGTTTTCCACGGTAACGTCCGAAGCGGCGGAAATGCCTGCGGAAGGCGTACAGGCGGCGGAAAGCGCCGATAAAATCATCTACACCGCCGAACTGACAATGGAAACGACGTCGTTTGATGAAACGATTACCGCGCTGGAGCACACGGTCTCGGATCTTGGCGGCTTCACGCAGAATTCCAACGTCAGCGGCGATACGTCCTATGGTGTGGACGGCTCTGTAACGATCATCAATCGTTCTGCGTACTATACCGTGCGCATTCCGTCAAATAAGCTGGATGCGTTTTTGAAGCAGACCGGCACCCTCGGCAACGTGACTTACAGCAATAAGAGCGCAACGAACGTCACGGCGATCTACGCCGATAATGAGCGGCGGCAAGCATCGCTGGAGACCGAAGAGGGCAGACTGCTGGAGCTGATCGCCCAGGCGGATAAGATCGAAGACCTGATCGTGCTGGAGGATAAGCTGTCAGACGTGCGCTATGAGATCGAGTCCATTCAGGGCACACTGCGCGATTATGATCAGCAGATCGCCTATTCCACGGTGGATATCGATATCCGCGAGGTCAGCGGTTACCGCGCGCCTGTGGCGGCGAACCGGTCGTTCTTTGAGCGTCTCGGCGATGCGTTTGTCGGCGGACTAAAGGACGTTCTGGAATTCTTCGGCAATATTGTCGTTGGCGTTGCCGGCGCGATCGTCCCGCTGGGCGTTCTCGCCGCGGTCATCGTCTGGATCGTAAAGGCGTCGAAACGCAGAAAAAAGAAAAAAGCAAATACGCAAACCAAACCGTAAATAAAAGCGGCGCCCAATCCAACGATTGGGCGCCGCTTTTTGCAACCAAAAACAAATGAGGGAAAATTGGGCAAACAAGCGGAAAATGATGCAACTGTCGCAGATTTGCGGCAGGATATTTGCCAAGAATTGACTTTCCTGTGTTTGAAATGATATACTCACAATTTTGTAATCATTCTGACACTTTCCAGAAGCGTGTACGGGAAGCCGTTCCGCAGAGCAATGCATCGAAACCGCAGTGTAACACACTGGATCAAAAGCTCTCAAAACTCGAAGACATCGAGAAGTTGCAAAACCTCATGGAAAGAGGCATTATAACGCGTGAAGAGTTTGAAGAAAAGAAACATGCGCTTCTGAGCAAATAAGAATAAAAGGCGGGCTTGCAGCCCGCATTTTATTCTGCGCCGTACCACTGCCTTTCCCTTGTGGGAAAGGCAGCAAATGCTCATTCAAATAGATCCCACGGATACGCGCTTGGCGGCGGACAGGAAACGTCTACAGCCTTTCCGGTCGCCGGATGCGCGAACGACAGCCGGTGCGACCAGAGCGCGGCGTCGCACCGCGCGTCCTTGCTGCCGTAGCGAATATCGCCGAGCAGCGGAAGCTGCCGCGATGCGAACTGCACGCGGATCTGGTGCGTTCTGCCGGTGTGCAGGCGCACGCGCACAAGCGTCAGCCCGTCCTTTTCCGCAACGGTTTTGTAGGAAAGCGATGCTTCGCGCACACCTTTGCGCATCCGGTTCACAACGTAAGTCTTGTTCTTCGCCGCGTCGCGGAATAAAAGATCGGTCAGCGTATCTTCCGGCTGTTCGGGTTTGCCGCGCAACACGGCAAGATATTCTTTTTCAACCGTCCGCTCGGCAACCATCCGCGTCAGCTTGGAGGCGGCGTCCTTCGTCCGCGCGAAAACCATCACGCCGCCTACGATCTTGTCCAGCCGATGCACAGTCAGAATCGTGTCCGGCTGACCGTTTTCCCGATAATGCGCCGAAAGCAGATCGGGAAAGCCCTTCCCGTCCGCCGGCTCGGAAAGTACGCCTGCCGGCTTCACGGCAATCACGAGCTGCTTGTCCTCATAAAGAATTTGCATAGCGCCTCCAAAACGAAATACTTTTTGTTCAGCCGCGAAATATCGCCCCCTGTGGGGAGAAGCTGTCAGCGAAGCCGACTGATGAGGGGCAGATTCTTAACTGACAGTAAAATGGAACCCCCAAAATTCGTGAGAAACACGGTCTCCCAAAGGAGACCGTGTTTTATGCTTATCGTTCTTCGCGGAAATAGGGGATGCCCAGACTTGCGGGCGGCTGATTTTCGCGCTTGTTGCGCATGCTGGAGATTACGAGCACGATGATCGTAACAACGTAGGGGATCATCTTGTAAAGCTCCTTAACGGCAAGGTTCATGCCGGAGGGGATGTACATATGCAGAATGTAAAGACCGCCAAACAGGAACGAAGCCAAAACGCCGACGTTCGGACGCCAGATCGTGAAGATCACGAGCGCGATGGCAAGCCAGCCGCGATCGCCGAAGGCGTCGCTCGACCAGATGCCGCTCGTGTAGTCCATGATGTAGTAAAGACCGCCAAGCCCTGCAATCATGCTGCCGAGGCAGGTTGCGATATACTTGTAGCGCGCAACGTTCACGCCTGCGGCGTCAGCCGTTTTGGGGTCCTCGCCGACCGCGCGCAGATGCAGACCCTTTCGCGTGCGCTTGAGCACGTATGCCGCGATCAGCGCAATGATGATTGCAGCGTAGGCGAGGAAGCCGTAGGAGAGGAAGAGCTTCGCAAACCAGCTGTTTCCGCCGATGAGCGGACGGCTGAAAAGTGCGCTTGTGTTTGAAAGCACGATTGCCGGAACTTCACTGCCGGAAAGCTTAATCAGACTTCCGCCGAAGAAGTTGCCGATGCCAACGCCGAAGGTTGTCATTGCAAGGCCGGTCACGTTCTGATTTGCGCGCAGCGTAACTGTAAGGAAGCAGTACAGCAGCCCCATCAGCAGCGAGCCGAGCAGCGAGCAGAGCAGGGGAATCGCAACGCCCAAAACGGGGTTCATGTTCGCGCCTGCAGCCTGCTCATAGAAGAACGAGCCGATTACGCCGCAAATCGCGCCAACGTACATCGTGCCGGGGATACCGAGGTTCAGATTGCCGGATTTTTCCGTCAGCGTTTCGCCGGTGCTGCCGAACAGCAGCGGCGTACCCTGCATAACGGCGCGGGGGATAAAGCCGATAAAATCAAACATTGCTTAACCCTCCTTTGCCTCGTGCTTGCGGAAATTGAGCTTGTAGTTGATGAAGAATTCGCTGCCGATGATGAAAAACAGGATCACGCCCGTCAGAATATCAGCGAACGACGGGCTCAGCCCGAAGTTTGTAGCGATCTGTCCTGCGCCGCGGCTCAGGAACACGATCAAGAAGCTCGTCAGAACCATCCAAATCGGATTGAACTTTGCAAGCCAGGAAACCATAACGGCGGTAAAGCCGCGGCCTGCGGTGATCGTCGTGGTCAGCGTATGCTCCGTGCCGCCAACGAGCAGCATGCCGGCAAAGCCGCAGAGCGCGCCGGAAAGGAGCATCGTGCGGATGATAACCTTGCCGACTTTGATGCCAACGTATCGGGCGGTGCGTTCGCTTTCGCCGACAACGCTGATTTCATAGCCGTGCTTGGAGTATTTGAGGTAAACGTACATCGCAACGCAGATCAGCGCAACGATCAAAACGTTCAGCATATATTTCTGCCCGAAGAGCATCGGCAGCCAGCCGGCCTCGGTCTTTTGGTTGATAATGCCGATCTGTCCGGCGCCCTTCGGCACTTCCCAAAGAATGATGAAATAGGCAACAAGCTGCGTTGCAACGTAGTTCATCATCAGCGTAAAGAGCGTTTCATTCGTGTTCCATTTCGCCTTGAAGATCGCCGGAATCATGCCCCAAATCGCGCCGGCGAGAATGCTCGCCGCAACCATCAGAACAATCAGCAGCCAGTTCGGAATCTTGCCTGCCAGCAGGATCATGCAAGCGGCAGTTGCAAGACCGCCAACCAGCATCTGCCCTTCGCCGCCGAGGTTCCAAAACCGCATCTTGAACGCCGGCGTCAGCGCCAGCGCCACGCAGAGCAAAATCGCAATGTTCTGCAGCAGCATCCAAACTTTTCGGCTGCTGCCGAACGAGCCTTCAAAAATGGTTGCGTAGATCTGAAACGGGTCTTCGCCCGTAACGATCACGCTTACGATCGCGCAAACAACAAGCGCCGCAACGAGCGCGATACCGCGAATCGCCCACGCCGTATACCATGGCATCGCGCTGCGCTTTGAAATATGGATCAGCGGATTATGCGTTTTCTCATGCATTGCCGTTCCCTCCCAACCGAGTCATCATCATGCCGACGTCACGCTTGCTTGCGCCGCGGCCGGGTACGATTCCGCTGACCTTTCCGCCGCAGAGAACGAGAATGCGGTCGGCAAGCTCCAGCAGAACGTCCAGATCTTCGCCGACGTAGATCACGGCAACACCGGCTTGCTTCTGCCGGTTGATCAGATCATAAATCGTGTAAGAGGAGTTGATATCCAGTCCGCGCACGGCGTAAGCCGTGAGAAGAACAGTCGGCGCGGACGCAATCTCGCGCCCGACGAGAACCTTTTGCACGTTGCCGCCGGAAAGACGGCGAACCGGCGTGGAGATGCCCGGCGTGCTCACGTCCAGCTCCTCAACAACCGTCTGCGCAAGGTCGCGCGGGAAGCGGCGGTCGGCAAAGAGCGAATGACCGCGGCGGAACGAGCGGAGCATCATGTTGTCCGCAAGGTCCATGTTGCCGACAAGCCCCATGCCCAGCCGGTCTTCGGGAACGAACGAGAGGGAAACGCCCATATTGGAGATCGCAAGCGGATCCTTTCCGAGCAGCTCTTCTTCCTCGCCGTTATCTTCAATGTAGCGGATGCTGCCGTGCTCAACGGGCTGCAAGCCTGCAATCGCTTCCAGCAGCTCCTTCTGTCCGCAGCCGGAGATGCCGGCAATGCCGAGGATCTCACCGGCGTTTGCGGTAAAGGAAACGTCGTCCAGCTTCACAATGCCGTCCTCGCTGCGAACGGTCAGCCCTTCCACAATGATGCGCGGCTTCGGATCAACTGGCTCGGGACGGTCGATGTTCAGCGTCACGGCATGACCAACCATCATGTTGGTCATCTCCTGCGCGTTCGTGTTCTTCGTCAGCATATCGCCAACGAACTGGCCGTGGCGCAAAATCGCAACGCGGTCGGAAAGCGCTTCCACCTCGTGCATCTTGTGCGTGATAATTACGATCGCCTTGCCGCTTTCGCGCATATTGCGCAGAACGGCAAAGAGCTTGTCCGTTTCCTGCGGCGTCAGAACCGCGGTCGGCTCGTCTAAAATCAGAATATCCGCGCCGCGATAGAGAACCTTTACGATCTCAACCGTCTGCTTCTGCGAAACGGACATATCGTAAATCTTTTGATTGGGGTCAACCTCGAAGCCGTACTTGTCGCAAATCTCGCGGATCTCGCGCTCGGCGGTCTTCAGGTCGAGCTTGCCCTCTAAGCCAAGCACAATGTTTTCCGCGGCGGTCAGAACGTCAACCAGCTTAAAATGCTGATGGATCATGCCGATGCCGAGCGCGAAGGCGTCCTTCGGCGAGCGGATCACAACGTCCTTGCCGTCAATCGTGATCGTGCCCTCGTCCGGAAAATAAATACCGGACAGCATATTCATCAGCGTGGTTTTGCCGCTGCCGTTTTCGCCGAGCAGCGCCAAAATCTCGCCGCGATAGATGTCCAACCAGACCTTGTCGTTTGCAACCACCTTTCCTGCGAAAACCTTTGTGATGTTTCGCATTTTAACGGCGGGGGTTTTGTTCTCCATATCACAACACTCCTAATAAACCGATTCGAAGCAACCGCATCGGGGATATGCAAAGGGCAACGCGGCGGCAAATATGTCACTGCGCTGCCCTTTGCAGCGGTTCAAGCGGATTGGGCAGCCCCCGGAGGGGCTGCCCAATATATAAATTAGAACTTGGTATCAAGCAGGGTGATGCCGTCGATCTGCAGATCGAAATACGGAGCGGAGCGGAACTCGGACTCGTGGAAGTAGCCGTCTGCGATGACCTCGGTGTCGCCGGTGTAGGCTTCATCGGTGTCAACGTCAGCCGTGTAGCTTTCCAGCGTCTCGCCGCCAACGGTGAACGTTGCGGTATCGAAAACGTGCAGCGTGCCGGCTTCAAGCGCAGCCTTTGCAGCCTCGATGGCTTCCGCAGTGCCTTCCGCGGCAACGGCCTCGTTGATCTCGGAGAGCTCAACAGAGCCGGTTGCAAGCGTACCGGTCCAGTCGGTATCGATGGCTTCGCCGTTTGCAACGCAGCCGATGATGTACTCAAAGTACGGAGCCCAGTTGATACGGGAGGAAACAATGAAGGTGTTCGGGCCGGCGGCAATGGTGCTGCCGTTGTAGGAGACGTTGGGAACGCCTGCAGCCTCGCAGGTGGAGGGAGCGCCGAGGGAGTCGGCGTGCTGGCTGATGAGGACGCAGCCGTCGTCGATCAGCTTCTGAGCGCCTTCGGTCTCAAGCGCCATGTCGTACCAGGAACCGGTGAAGGTAACTTCCATGGTGGCTTCCGGAACGACGGAGCGCAGGCCCAGGAAGAAGGAGGTGTAGCCGGAGATAACTTCGGCATAGGTGTAAGCGCCGACGTAGCCGATCTTCGCCTGCTCGGCGGTGATCTCGCCATTGTCGATCATTTCGGCAACCTTCATGCCTGCGGCGATACCGGCAAGATAGCGGCCTTCATAGATAGAAGCAAACGCATTGTGATAGTTGGAAAGTTCTTCGGTGTGTGCTTTGGTGCCGGTTGCGTGGCAGAACTGAACGTCCGGGCACTCCTTTGCAGCCTGAATCATGTAGTCTTCATGACCGAAGGAGTCGGCAAACACGATGTTGCAGCCTTCGTCAACGAGCTCCATAGCGGCTTCATAGCATTCCTGACCTTCGGGGATGCCAACCTTCTGAACGTATTCAACGCCGAGCTTTTCGCAAGCTTCCTTTGCAGCGTTCATGAAGTTGAGGTCGTAGGTGGACTGCTCATCATGGAGATAGATGAAGCCAACCTTTACGTTGTTAGCGGTCTCGGTAGTTTCCGTGGTTTCGGTGGTTTCGGTCGTTGCGGTTTCGCCGCAAGCAACAAGGCCGATCACCAGTACGAGTGCGAGCAACAGAGCAAGAACTTTTTTCATGGTTTTCCTCCTAAAACGTTGCGCTTCAGCGCGTTATTTTGTGGTAAAACGAAAAAATCCTACCACCTTATGCAACATATTGTACCGCACTTCTTTTTTTGTTGCAATCCTGTAAAGTTCAGTAAATTTTTCTCGAAAAAGGGCTGATTTTCGTGATATTGTACAAAAGCGCTTTTCGGCGGCGGAAACAGCGATCTTCCGGATGCTGGAAAACCGCGAAAAAATGTGATACACTACAGGCAAAACGATGCGCTTTCGCGCATTGGGAAAGAGGAGCGAATCATGAATAAAGAGGTTGTTCGAACGATAAAATTCGTGCTGTTCTCCGCAAGTGCCGGCATCATCCAAATCGCGGGGGATACGCTCTGCAACGAGCTGTTTCATTTATCGCCGTGGCTGTCGTACCTGATCGGACTTGTGCTGTCGGTCATCTGGAACTTCACATTCAATCGGAAATTCACGTTCCATTCCGCGGCAAATATCCCCATTGCCATGCTGAAGGTCGCCGCGTTCTACGTCGTCTTCACGCCGCTTTCCACATGGTGGACGCACCTGCTTACCGACGTCGCCGGCTGGAACGAGTATATCGTCCTCGGACTGACGATGCTTGTAAACCTCGTAACGGAGTTCCTCTATCAGCGGTTTTACGTTTTCGCAAAGAGTATCGATACGGCAAAACCTGTCCGCAAAGCATAAACATTTTATATAAATGTGTTTACACTGGACGAAAATAATTGTATAATAACGGCAGTTGATCAGAAAGGAGACTCGCTATGAGCGAATCCTGTCAGGTTGCCATCCGGCAGGCGGAAAAGCAGCGCGAACTGATTTTCCGCGCGGCGGACTGGCTCTGGAAGCACCCGGAGACCGGCTATAAAGAATGGCAGACCCATGCTTTTTTGAAAGCGGAATATGAAAAACTCGGCTATACGCTCGTAGAAGCCGGAAATATCCCCGGCTTTTATACGGAAATCGATACCGGAAGGCCCGGACCTACGGTTCTCATCATGGCGGAGATGGATGCGCTGATCGTTGAAAGCCATCCGTCGTGCGATCCGGAAACGAAAGCCGTCCATGCCTGCGGCCATTGCTGCCAGTCGGCAGGGCTGCTCGGCGTAGCCGCCGCGCTCAAAGAGCCCGGCGCGCTCGATGGACTTTCCGGCAAGATCCGCCTGATGGAAGTCCCTGCCGAGGAAGCGATTGAGATTGACTTCCGCGAAGACCTCCGCAAGCAGGGCGTGATCCGCTATTTCGGCGGCAAGCAGGAGTTTCTCTCGCGCGGCATGATGGAAGGCGTGGACCTTGTAACGCTGATCCATACCTCCGTTCGCGCAGCAGGTCTGCGGACAGCACGTCATCGTGGCTTACGGCAACTACCTTGAAACCGTCAAGGATATCTGCAAGCTGCTCGATATCGAGCTGATTTTGAAGTAAGCTGAAATCGGTTTTCTGAAGCATATATGAAACAGGCGGTATCGCGTTTGCGATACCGCCTGTTTTGCACCGCGCCATCATCACTGCATCGTAGGGGCGGCTATCAGCCGCCCGAAATCTGCGGATGCGCCCTGCACCCGAGCGGGCGGCCATTGGCCGCCCCTACGGCGAAACCTGCCAAATCTGCGTAGGGCGGGATGCCCTCATCCCGCCGCGAGGGTGCGACGCAGTATGGTTGTGCGAATTGCACTTCGTGCATGAATAACGCCTTCGGCGCATGAAACAAAAAAACACGGAGACAGTTGCCTCCGTGTTTTTTGTTTTTACTTCATCGGGACGACTTGCAGCTCGCCGTTTTCAACGACGACCTGCAGCTTCGTGCCGGGGTGAATATCGCCCTGCAAAATGCGCCGCGCAAGCAGCGTTTCCACCGTGTGCTGTACGTATCTGCGCAGGGGCCGTGCGCCGAACTGCGGATCGTAAGCCGCGTCGAGAATAAACGATTTCGCCTCCGGCGTCAGAAGGCACACGAGCTGCTTATCCGCAAGGCGGCGGTTGAGCGCCGCGATCTGCAGATCGATGATGCCGGTCACGTTTTCGCGCGTCAGCGGCTTGTAGAATACGATCTCGTCAAGCCGGTTGAGGAATTCCGGGCGGAAATTCTGCCGCAGAAGCTGCTCAACCGCATTGCGCGCATCGTCCTTGATCTCGCCGTCCGCGCCGATGCCGTCCAGCAGCAGCTGGCTGCCGAGGTTCGAGGTCAGAATGATGATCGTGTTCTTAAAGTCCACGGTTCTGCCTTGACTGTCGGTGATTCTGCCGTCGTCAAGCACCTGCAAAAGCACGTTGAATACGTCCGGATGCGCCTTTTCGATCTCATCGAACAGCACAACGCTGTACGGTCTGCGTCGAACCGCCTCGGTCAGCTGACCGCCTTCCTCATAGCCGACGTATCCGGGAGGCGCGCCGATCAGCCGCGATACGGAGAATTTCTCCATGTATTCGGACATATCCAGCCGAACGAGGTTCTTTTCATCGTCAAACAGCGCCTCGGCAAGCGTCTTCGCAAGCTCCGTCTTGCCAACGCCCGTCGGACCGAGGAACAGGAACGAGCCGATCGGACGACCGGGATCCTGAATGCCGCTTCTGCTGCGGAGGATCGCTTCCGTTACGCGCTGCACGGCTTCGTCCTGACCGATCACGCGTTTGTGGAGGATTTCATCAAGATGCAGCAGCTTTTCGCGCTCGCCCTCAACGAGCTTTGCAACGGGAATACCCGTCCAGCGCTCCACGATCCGCGCGATCTCTTCCTCTGTTACCTTGTCGCGCAGCAGGGAAGCGGACTGCGCATTCTGCGCCAGCTTTTCCTCCTGCTCAAGCTGCTTTTTCGCCTCGGGCAGGTCGCCGTATTTGAGCTTTGCCGCCTTTTCCAGATCGTAGCTCTGCTCCGCGCGTTCGATCTCGCGGTTCAGGTCTTCAATCTTTTCGCGCAGCTGCTGTACCTTGCCGATTGCGTTCTTTTCGTTTTCCCATTGCGCCTTCATGGCGTTGAATTTTTCGCGCTCTTCGGCAAGCTCCTTGCGCAGCTCTTCAAGCCGTCCGCGCGAAAGCTCGTCCGTCTCGTTTTTCAGCGCGGCTTCTTCGATCTCCATCTGGATGATCTTCCGCCTTACAACGTCCAGCTCCGTCGGCATCGAATCCATCTCCGTGCGGATCATGGCGCACGCCTCGTCAATCAGGTCGATTGCCTTGTCCGGCAGGAAGCGGTCGGTTATATACCGGTCGGAGAGCGTCGCGGCGGCAATGATCGCAGGGTCCGTGATCTTTACGCCGTGGAAGACCTCATACCGCTCCTCCAAGCCTCGGAGAATTGCAATCGTGTCCTCAACGGTCGGCTCGGAAACGAGAACCGTCTGGAATCTGCGCTCGAGCGCCGGGTCTTTTTCAATGTACTTGCGGTATTCATCCAGCGTCGTCGCGCCGATGCAGTGCAGCTCGCCGCGCGCCAGCATCGGCTTGAGCAGATTTCCGGCGTCCATCGAGCCTTCCGTCTTGCCTGCGCCTACGATTGTGTGCAGCTCATCAATAAAGAGAATGATGCGCCCTTCGGACTTTTTCACCTCTTCGAGAACGGCTTTCAGCCGCTCTTCAAATTCGCCGCGGTATTTCGCGCCGGCAACCAGCGCGCCCATATCCAGCGAGAAGATCGTCTTTTCCTGCAAGCTCTTCGGCACGTCGCCGCGCACGATCCGCTGCGCAAGCCCTTCGGCAATCGCCGTCTTGCCAACGCCAGGTTCGCCGATCAGAACGGGGTTGTTCTTCGTCTTACGCGAAAGAATGCGGATCACGTTTCGAATCTCGTCGTCGCGTCCGATCACGGGGTCGGTTTTCTTGTTTCGCGCCTGCTCCACAAGGTCGGTGCCGTATTTTTTCAGCGCGTCGTAGGTGTCTTCCGGCGTGTCGGTCGTCACGCGCTGATTGCCGCGGATCTCCTGCAGCGCTGCAAGCACCGTCTCTTTCGTAATGCGATACGTTTCAAACAGGCGCTTCAGCGTGGGATCCGCCGTTTCGAGCAGCGCAAGCAGCAAATGTTCAACGGAAACGTATTCGTCCTTCATGCGCGCGGCAATGTCCTCCGCCTTTGCAAGCGCCTGATCCAGCGCCTGGGAAACGTAGTATTTGTCCGCTTCCCGTCCGCTTCCGGAAACGGCAGGCAGCTTTCCAAGCTCCGCGTCAACCGCCGCCGCCAGACTCTCCACCGTCACGCCGGCTTTTTTCAGCAGCTGCGCGGCGAGTCCGTTCTCCTGCTTCAGCAGCGCGGCGAGCAAGTGGATCTGCTCCATCTGCTGATTGCCTGCCGAAAGCGTTAAGTTCTGCGCCGACTGCACGGCTTCCAAAGATTTTTGCGTAAATTTCTGTGCATTCATAAAGCGCACTCCTTTCGGTATTAGCACTCTACGCATGAGAGTGCTAATCTTTTTTCTACATCATACCACCCTCTTTTTCTTTGTCAAGAGGCGAAGCGTCGTTTTTCAAAATTTTTCCTGCCGTTCAAAAATGCGTTACAGATTGTTTACAATCTATGCTTTGTTTGTTCATAATTGGCTGTTATTCTACAAATGGAAGCGAGAATAAGGCAACACAGCGTAATTCTGGTGCGCGGCTCGCGCAGCAGAATTTTCGCCAGAATGCTTGAAAACCGCAGGCAATCCTTTGTGGATTGGCGAGGATTTTCGGGCGTTTTGGCGGAATATTAAGCAAGTGAAACGCGTGCCGTGAATTGCGCGGCGTTGCCTTGAATGTTTTCCTCTCTTTTCTCCTCTTTCTCTAAAAAGGGCGGGCGCCGGTCAATGACCGGCGCCCGTTCTTTTTAATGCATTGTGTCGTCTTCAAACCGCTCGCAGAACCTTGCTGCAAAGGAAGGCGCTTTTCCGCCGAGCGCAAGATGCGTCAGATCGCCGAAGCGCTCGCATCGGAAGCAGGCAACGCCCTTTACGCGCTCCTCGGTGTTTACAACCGTGATGCCCGTCGGCAGGGAAACGAACCCGTGCCAAAGCACGAACGGCGAAATGCCCAGCAGATGCGAAAGCAGTACGCAGGTTACGCCGAAGTGGCAAAAGAAAACGAGAACCTTGTCGTTGTTTTCCTCCGCGCGGTAGATTTTTCCGTCGCGCGCGTAGCCGTGCTTTTTCAGCAGCTCGTCAAACGCTGCGGTTACGCTTTCGTAAACCTCTGCCATATCGCCGTGCTTGCAAACTTCGGTATCGCGCCAGTTTTCCGGATGGAAGTAATTCGGGCGCGCCGCGAGATAGGCGGGCAGAATGTCCCATGGGATCAGCGGCGTATGCGGATCGCTCACGTATTCCGATGGCATCGCCGCCTGAAGCTCCGGGTCTTCCCAAACGCGCACTCTGCCGTTAAACTCGCGCAGCCACGGCATCGTTTCGGCAGTGCGGTGGAGCTTTTCCAGCGTGTACGATGCGGTTGCCTGCGCTCTGCCGAGCGGCGAAACGAAAATTTCGTCCATTCGTTTGTCCGCAAGATATTCCGCAAGCAGCTGCGCTTCGATTCTGCCGTCCGGCGTTAAACTGTCAATTTCGTAGTCCGGATCGCCGTGCCGGATAAAAACAAGCTTCATCTTACTTCAGTGCCTCAATGTGACGGACGTATTCCAGCGTGTCGAGCGCTTCGATGATCTCCTGGTGCGATTTGTATTTGTGCAGCTCGTGGGAGCTGATCGAAATCGCAATGGAGTAAACGCTGAGACCGGAGCCGGCATACGCCGGGTTCAGCTCAATATCATCAATCGTCATGCCGAGCTGGCGGATCGTGGAAACAAACGTTTGCAGATGCTCCGGGCTCGTCAGCTCAACGTGGATTTCAAAATGGTTCGAGCGGTTTTTCAGATAAACCTCAATCGCGGGAAAGAGTGAAAGGCTGAAAATCAGCGCGATGAAGGCGATGATCGAAACGGTGTAAAGCCCTGCGCCGATCGTCATGCCGAGAATGCCGCACGCCCAAAGACCAACCGAGGTCGTCAGCCCCTTGATCTGATTTTTCGAGCTGTAGAGAATGGAGTTGACCGTAATAACCGCAATCGCGATCACGGTTGCCGCGGAGAGATAGAATGCGCCGCCGTTGGCAAGATCAAGCGTCATTGCAAGCGTGGATGCAAACGAAACAAGAATAAACGTGCGCAGACCTGCCGCGTGTCGCTTGCTGGATCGTTCGCAGCCGATGATGGCGCTGAATAAAATCGAAAGCACGATGCGAAGCACAACTGCGTAAATCGTCAGTTCGGAAGCCCATGGACCAAGCGCCTTCGTCAGGGGATCTATCGTATGGATCATCGGAACAGATTCCTCCTTTTATGATTGTTGCGGTAATAGGTGCGCATTGCCTGCTCCTGCTCCATGGCAGCGTCCAGGAATGCTTGTTCGTTTTCTTCGTTCCAGGATTTCGGCTCGGGCAGCTCCTGCTGGATTTTTTGAATCCGCTCAATCAGCAGCTGCGCCGCCGTCTTTTTCTGGCCGGTGTCGGCAATTTCGGGAACGGGCGCAAGCTCCTCCAGCGTGGAATAAGATTTGGAAAGATACAGCGAAAGCTTCGCGCAGCCCGGGCCGATCAGCTCATAGAGCACGCTCGATGCAAGAATGATCGTGTTCAGCGCGCTGCCCATATCGCCGCCGAGCGTCCGCGCGCCGAGCGCCGCAAGACCGATCGCAACGCCGGCCTGCGGAATCAGCGCGAGACCGAGATAGTTCCGAACGGTTTTCGGTTTCTTCACCGCCGCGCAGCCGGCGAACGCGCCGGTGTACTTGCCGGCAATTCGAACGAGGAAATAAAGCACGCCCACAACGATCAGCGAAACGCCGCCGATCGGGGAGGAGGGCGAGAACAGCAGATCAAGCTGGAACGAAAGGCCCGACCGTACAAAGAACATCAGCAGGATCGGCGGCGAGAAATAGTTGAGCTGCTTAAAGAGCTTGTCGTCGTCTGTCAGGTTGATGTAAACCGTGCTCATCGACATGCAGCCGAGCAGCGGTGAAATATCCAGCACCGCGCAAATGCCGCAAAACGCGAACAGCAGCCCCACTGCGATAATCAGCCGATTGTCGGTTGACCGCTTTGAAAGCAGCAGCTTCATGATAAAGCCGAAACCGCCGCCGAGCAGCAAGACGCCGATGTTGATGCCGAGCGGCTTGAGAATGCTCAAAAAGTCGATGCCCACATTGTCGCGTGCGGCAAGCGCAACGGAGATCGCAATGCTGTAGGCAACAAGACCAACAATGTCGTCCAACGCAACAACCTGTAAAAGTGTATCAACAAAATCGCCCTTTGCGCCGGTCTGGCGGATCGTCATCATCGTGGAAGCCGGTGCGGTTGCGGCGGCAAGCGCCGCAAGCACAACCGAGAACGGCAGGCTCAGCCCAAGCAGGAAGTAGACAACCACGAAAACAAAAACGGAAGCGGTGCAGGCTTCCAAAACCGTAATGATCACAACCTTGCCGCCGTTTTTCTTCAGCGCGGAGAAGCGGAAAAATTCGCCCGTGCTGAACGCAATGAACGCCAGCGCAATATCGGAAAGGAAATCCATGCCCTCTATGATCTGCTTCGGAACGAGATTCAGGCAGTACGGACCGATCAAAATACCGGCGATTATGTAGGCTGTCACGTTCGGGAGCTTCGCCAGCTTCGTCAGCCGTGTCATCGCAAAGCCGAAAAACAGCATCAGCGCAATGGAAATAATGATGGAAGCTGCCGGCGAACCGGCGTAAACCTGCTGCATATGCGATCTCCTTTCCGCAATTTGTAAAAACACATTATACAACTGCCGCGCAACGCTGTCAACGATTTCATGGCAAAAAGTACGCTCTGCGGCGCACAAAAATTCCGCCTTTTGTTTGCACATGAAAGACAAAAATTTGCAAAACCCTTGCAATTTATTGCGGGAAGAGCGGGAAGAGTATAAGAGTATAATAAATTTATCACATGTTAGCTCTGTCCAAACATGGAACAGCAAAGGAGGATCATTTTATAAAAAATGGATCGCAATGCTGCTTTGCGTCGTGATGCTGTTTGCGCTTGCCGCATGCGGCGAAACAGGCGAAACGGCAAACGGCGGCGGTATGGGCTCCGTCAACGATCTGATCGCTGCCGACAGCGATTACCACGGCGAGCTTCCGCTCGTAGCGGAAGGCGAGCAGAAAACGCTCACCATCGGTATTGTCAACGCCGGTAAGGTTACCGATTATAACGACAATGCCTATACCGCTTGGCTCGAAGAGCAGACTGGTATCGATCTGGAGTTCGTCCAGTTCGCAGGCACAAACAAAGACGCCGCAACGCAGATCAGCCTGATGATGGCAGCCGGCGAAAAGCTGCCGGATATCCTGTGGGCGTTCAGCGGCATCAATAAAGCAACCGGCGAGCAGTACGGCATTATGAGTACGAGGTCGATTTTCCGATCTGACCGATTGGGACACCAACCGCGCAATGAAGCTGCTCAAGAACTATCAGAACGCGCTGGATGCAGGCCAGCCCGAAGAAGTCTTCACAACCGTCAACTATACGGTGGAAGAAAGCGAGCAGCGCGATGAAATCCGCCCGGACATCATCGAGTACATCAAAACCTCGCGTACCCAGTTCTGCAACGGCATTCTCGATCCCGCGAACGACAGCGATTGGGAAACCTACGTCAATAACCTCCACGGGCTCGGCACCGAGCAGTGGATCGCCCTTGAGCAGTCCGCATATAACCGCTCGATCGGCAAATATAATAACGCAAAAAACGCCTTGGGTTGTGAACAACCCAAGGCGTTTTTTGGAAACCGCATCATGAAATATCGCCCCCTGCGGGGGAGATGTCGGCGCAGCCGACAGAGGGGGGAAAACCAATTCAAAATAGAAAATTGAAAATGAAAAATGAACCTTACTCAAAAGCCAATCCCGTGCAATAGCAAACCAATTTTCAACTTTCCATTATCAATTCGATCACCCCGTAGGGCGGCATGCCCTCATGCCGCCGAAAAAAACGTTCTATTATCCATTTCCAATTGCACCGCACCCGTAGGGGCGATCATCGATCGCCCGAAATGCATCGCACCACCGATCACCCCGTAGGGCGGCATGCCCTCATGCTGCCGAAAAAACGGAAGCTCAATTCCACCGCGCTACCCAAGGCGCCCCTTGAGAGGGGAGCTGTCAGCGAAGCTGACTGAGGGGTAGAAAGCAATGGAAAGTTGACAATTAACAATGGAAAACGGGAAACGCACGCACCATTATCCATTATCAATTGCGCCGCACCCGTAGGGGCGATCATTGATCGCCCGCAACGCACCGCCAATAAAAAACTTTGTTGTCTTTCCCGGCGCGGTCTGTTATGATTGAAAAAAAGGGGGCAATGCCATGCGAACAGTCATCGTAACCGATGGAAAATATCGAATGTCAATCGCTGCGGTGCGCACACTCGGGCGCGCAGGCTGGCGCGTTGTCGTAACGCAAACGGAAGCGGACGCCCATGGCACGCCGCCGTCGTTTCTCTCAAAATACGCCGCGCAAACGCATTGGATTCCCGGCAGCAGCGCGGATGCTTCGTATGCCGACCGCCTTGCGGAGCTGCTCTCGCGGTATGACCGCCCCGTTTTGCTTGCGCTTGGCGCAAAAACGCTCCATGCAGTTTCCAAGCGGCTCGACCGCTTCTCGAACCTCTGCGATTTTCTGATCGCGCCGCCTGAAACGCTCGACGCGCTCAATGATAAGCAGCAGGTCCAGCAGCGCGCGGCGGAGCTTGGACTGCCGACGCCGAAAACCTATCGGGATGCGCCGGATGCCTATCCTGTGATCGTCAAGCCGCGCTGCGGCGAAAAGTTCGGGCTCAAAGCCGGCGACCGCTATATCGTCGCAAACGATGAAGCATCGTACCTTTCCGCAATGGAAGCCGTGCAGAAATACGATCCCAATCCCATCGTGCAGCAAAAGATCGAAGGGCAGGGAATCGGCGTGAGCATGGCGCTCGGCAAAAGCGGCGAACTGCTCGGCGCGTTCTGCCATCGGCGGATTCGGGAATTTCCGATCAGCGGCGGCCCGTCCTCCTGCTGCGAAAGCTTCTATGATCCCGATCGTATCGAAAAATCGTATCAGCTATTAAAATCGTTCTCCTTCACCGGGCTTGCAATGGTGGAATGGAAAGGCGATTCGATTCTGGAAGTCAATCCGCGCATCTGGGGCAGCTTTCCGCTCACAGCGCAAGCGCAAAGCCCGCTCATCGTGCGCTATGCCGAGGCGGCGAGCGGCTTGGAAATCGCCTATACGCCCTGCGATTATAAGCAAAACGTTAAAGCGCGCTTTACGATCAGCGATGCCGCCTCCGGCGTATCGCAGTTTCTGCGCGGTCATTTCCGCGAAGGTATCGCGGCGGCGGCGGATGCGCTGCGCGTGCCGGATGCGCTGTATGATCCCGATGATCCCAAACCCTACCGCGCCTACCTGCGCGGCAGCCTGCGGAGGTAATAAAATGGAATGGAAGCTCGATCTTCACGTGCATTCCGACCGCTCGGCGGACGGGCGCATGACGCTTGCGGAGATCATCGAAACGGCAAAATCGCGCGGACTAAGCGGCGTTGCGATCTGCGATCACGACGCGGTCATGGCGTCCGTTCCGAGCGTGCCTGATTTTCTCATCATTCCGGCAACGGAGGTTTCCACAAAGCAGGGACATTTGCTCGGACTTTTCGTCACCGAGCCGGTCACAGCAAAAGACCTGCCGGAAGCGGCTGCGGCGATCCACGCGCAGGGCGGCATCGCCGTCTTGGCGCACCCGTTCCAGCATAACCCGGATGAAAACCGCCTTCTGCCGTATCTTGATTCCCTCGATGGGATCGAGGTGCAAAACAGCCGCGCAAACCGCAAAAACAAAAATGCGAACGCGCAGGCAAAAGATTTTGCGCGATTGCATCATCTGCTGCCGTTTGCCGGCAGCGACGCGCACGTTCCGCAGGAGATCGGCGGCAGCGTCACAATCGTTGCGGCGCAGTCGCCCGAAGCGGTCAAAGCTGCGCTGCTGTCCGGCGCTGCGCGCACCGAGGGGAGAAGCGCAAAAAGCCGCTACGTCGCAATGAGCCAGCTTACAAAGCGCCGCAAAACGAACGCCGGCGTGCTGTCTTACGCAAAGTGGAGCGTATTCGCGCTGAAATGCTGCATAGAAGACCTTTTTAGGGGGAATCGCTGATGTCGCTGCTCGTAAAAATCGGGAAAAAGGGCAAAAAACTGCTCAAAAACTTCATCGCGCCGTCGCAGCCGATTGAGGTGCGCTATACGCGCCGGATCGAGCGGATCTGCACAGATCGGCGCATCTGCGCCATGACCTTTGACGATGGCCCGATGGATCTGCCTGCGTCGCCGGACCGCTTCGGCGGCAAATCGCTTACGGATATCCTGCTCGATACGCTGGAGGAATTCGGCGCAAAGGGCACGTTTGACGTTATCGGCTCTACAAAAGAGAATTATCCCGACCGCCCCGGCAAACTCGGCACAGCGGCATGGGGCGGCGTGCGCTATGACCATTACCCCAATTTCGGGGAAGATGCGCATGGCGGTGCGGAAGCAAACGCGCGTTTGATCCGCCGGATGCTCGATGCAGGACATCAGGTTACAAACCACGGCGGCAAGCATATCCTGTTCGGTAAAAAGCCGTTCGTCTATGGCGCGCGCGCCTATCTCGGCAGCTTCGATGCGGTTGTGGACGATCTCAAATCGCTCCACGAGCACATGCAGACGGAATACGGCTACGCGCTGAAGCTCGCCCGTCCGCCGCACTACGTCGATGCCATCGGCGACGGTTTTACAAGCTACGATGCCTATGAGGCAATGGACTATCAGTATATGGCGGCTTCGTTCGATGGCGCAGGTTGGCTGCCGTCGTCGCTGCAGGATCCCAATGCGGCGCTGGAAGCAGAGGTCCGCGCCATGGTCGAGCCGATGAAAAAGCTTTTGGAGAAAGACCCGGATGCGCTCTGCGGTCAGATCATCTTCCAGAAGGACGGCTATAATATGGCGGTCCGCACGCCGGTCGCGTTCGGACTTCACAAGCAGCTTGAGCTGCTGCAGCAGTACGGCTACAGCGTCGTCACCGTTTCGGAGCTGATGGCGGAAAGTCCCTTTGCCGATCTCGGCAGAAACGATCCGCTTTTTGAAAAGCTCCGCGATCTTGCCGATCGCCGCGCCGTTGCCTACCGCGATAATACGCTGCAGCTTGACCGCCGCATGACCTACGGCGAGCTTGCGCTGCTGCTCTGCCCGAAGGCGGAGGCGCTTTCGCGCCGCAATGCGCAGATCCGCGCATTGCGCCGTGCCGTGCCGTGTTCGTGGGGCGCTGTGGATTGGTGCATCGAGCATCGGCTGCTCCTGCCGGAGCATTGCGCCGATCTTCCCGTCGCATCGCTCCCGGAAGCATATTTCGAAAAAACCGCTGATTTCAGCCGCCGCAGCATCTTCACGGCGTTAAAAGCATTACCGGAATAAAAAATGAGTGGGTTACTAAAACCCACTCATTTTTATTTGCCTTATTTCCAAAGCAGCTCAGGGTAAACGCCGTCGGCTTTCAGCTTCGCAATCGATTCTTTCACGGTCGGCAGGTCTTCCGGGTACGTTACGCCGAACCAGCTGTCCGTTGTATTCAGCACGCGCACGGTTGCTTCACCCTCTTGAATCTGGTGGTCCACGACCGTCGGCAGCGCGAATTCGCACTTGATCGGGTTCACCTTGAGATTTTCATCCAAGAACGCGGGGAACTCGCGGCTGAGGCGGTCAAGGATGCCCTTGCGGAAGCCCCAGAAATTCATGCTGACCGGCGTGCTGCCATCGAGCGGGAAGAATGCTTCGCCGTCCTCGGTGTATTCGGCGTTTTCGCCGCGCTTAAAGATTTTCGTCCGCTCGGTTACGCCGGAAAGCAAGCCGTCCTTTACCTCGCAAACGCCGCGCGAAACACTGCCGTTTTCGGAAACGGTGTTGCGCAGGGGGAATGCCACCATCGCATAGCACGTTTCCGGAAGATCCTGCACCAGGAAATCATAGATGGTGCGGTATGCGCTCTGACCGTAGAAATCGTCGGAGTTGATTACGGCGAACGGCCCGTCCACCTTGCCGGTCAGGCAGGAAATCGCGTGTCCCGTGCCCCAGGGCTTCACGCGCCCTTCGGGGATCGAATATCCATCGGGCAATACGTCAAGCTGCTGGTAAATATACTGCACGTCGAAGAAACGCTCCATGCGCTTTCCGATCTTCTCTTTGAATTCCGTCTCAATTTCGTGCTTGATGATGAATGCGATTTTGCGGAAGCCTGCGCGGTAAGCATCGTAGAGGGAAAAATCAATGATCATGTGCCCCTGATCGTCAATCGGCGTGATCTGTTTCAGTCCGCCGAATCGGCTGCCCATGCCGGCTGCCAGGATTACGAGAGTAGGCTGTGCCATTTGGAAAAACTTCCTTTCGTGTCTTTATAATCCCACTATAGCGTATCTTCTCGCAAAATGCAAATCCAAACGCTTGACCGTCAATTTTGAAAATGGTATACTTCAAATGATAAAAGGGGAGGTATGCGTGTGGTCATGCAATTTCTGAAACGGTATCTGCTTGCATCCGCCTGCTACGATCTCGAAACGGAGGTCAGCCGCTTCCGCGAAGAGATGCAGCGCGGACTGAAAGGCGAAAAAAGCTCGCTTCTGATGATCCCCACGTTTGTCAGCCCGGAGGCAGGGGAGATCGCGCCGCAAACGGTCATCGTCCTCGATGCCGGCGGAACGAATCTGCGTGTCGGCGCTGTCACGTTTTCCGGCGGCGTCGTAACGGATGTAGACTTTCAAAAATATCCGTTGCCCGGCACATCGGAACCGCTTACAAAAACGGCGTTTTTCGATGCGATCGCTGAAAAATTAGCGCCGTATCTCGATCGCGGCAGCCGCATCGGCTTCTGCTTTTCCTACGCGGCGGACTGCATGGAAAACCACGATGCGAAGATCGTCGCGTTCTGCAAAGAAGTCACCGTCACCGGCGCGGAGGGCGCGGAGATCTGCAAGGAGCTTTCCGAGGCGATCCGGCGGCGCGGTATACAGAAAACCTATTCGTTCGTCCAGCTCAACGATACTGTCGCAACGCAGCTCGGCGGCATGGCTGCGTCCGACCGCGAAAGCTACGGCGGCTATATCGGATTCATCCTCGGAACAGGGCTCAATGGCTGCTATACCGAGCGGACGGAGCGGATCAAAAAATATACAGGCGGCATTTACCGCGCTGAAAATATGATCGTCAATATGGAGGCCGGGTGCTATTCCGGCTTCGAAAAAGGCGCGCTTGACCGCGCGGTGGACGCGCAATCTGCGATCCCCGGCGATCATCAGGCGGAGAAAATGATGAGCGGCGCTTACCTCGGCAAGATCCTCTGCCATGCGCTGAAGGCGGCAAACGAGGAAGGCGTTACGCAAAGCGCAATTCCGCAGGAGCTTTCGGAGATCCCCATGCCGGACGTCAACGCATTTCTCGCAAATCAGCCGGGCATGCTCGATGCGCTGATCGCGCCGCAGGACCGCGAAACTGTCCGCGCGATCATCGAAGGGCTCTATAGCCGCACGGCACGGCTGATGGCGATCATTTTCGCGTCCGTTGCGCTGCATACGGGGCAGGGAACGAGCAAGCCGATGTGCATCGTGCTGGAGGGCTCAACCTATCAAAAATCGCCGCGCCTGCAGGCGCATCTGGCGGAAGAACTGGAAACCGTTCGGCAGAAATTCGGCTGCCGGTTTGAAATTATACAGGCGGAAAACCCAACGCTTACGGGCTCGGCATACGCCGCCGTCTCGAATTAAAAGGAGAAGAGTTATGGCACTGAAACTGAACGAAAAGTATCTCAGCAGCTTCGTGAAAGATTCGGAGCTGAAGCCCCTGCTTGCGCAGGCCGCATCGGCTGCCGAAAAGCTGCAAAAGGGCGATTGCGCAGGCAACGATTTCATCGGCTGGCGCGTCCTTCCCACCGAATACGACCGTGATGAGTTCGCCCGCATCAAAGATGCGGCCAAGCGCATCCGTGAAACGAGCCAGGTGCTCGTCGTCATCGGCATCGGCGGCAGCTACCTTGGCGCGCGTGCCGCGATCGAGTTCCTCGGCGGCAGATTCTATAATGATTTTGCCGATCTCAAGGTCTATTTCGTCGGCAACTCCATCAGCTCGGAAGAGCTTTCCGCCGTCCTGCGCCTTTGCGAGGGCAAGGACGTGAGCGTGAACGTTATCTCCAAATCCGGCACCACCACCGAGCCGGCAATCGCGTTCCGTATCTTCAAAAACTACATGGAGCAGCGCTACGGCAAGGCGGAAGCGGCAAAGCGCATCTATGCAACAACCGATAAAGCGCGCGGCACGCTCAAGGAGCTCTCCACGCGCGAAGGTTATGAAACGTTCGTCGTGCCCGATGACGTCGGCGGCCGCTACAGCGTGCTCACGGCGGTCGGTCTGCTGCCCATCGCCGCAGCCGGCTTCGATATCGATGCGCTGATGGCAGGCGCGCAGGCAGGTCAGAAGAAATTTGAAAAAGCCGATGATAATGCCTCGAACCGCTATGCAGCGATCCGCAACCTGCTCTATCGCGGCGGCAAGAAGACGGAGCTTTACGTTTCGTTCGATCCGGCGTTCACCATGTTCAACGAGTGGCTCAAGCAGCTCTATGGCGAAAGCGAAGGCAAGGACGGCAAGGGCATCTTCCCGGCGTCCATCATCTGCTCCACAGACCTGCATTCCATGGGCCAGTACATCCAGGACGGCGAGCGCACGCTCTATGAAACGTTCGTTTCCTTCGGCAGCGCGCGCGATGAGATCACGGTGGAAAAAGCGGCGGAGGACTTTGACGGTCTGAATTACCTCGCCGGCAAAACCATGGCGCAGGTCAACGCAACAGCAATGGAAGCCACGATCCTTGCCCACGTTGACGGCGGCGTACCGTGCATGCTGCTTGAGGTTGAAAAGATGGATGAGCAGAACCTCGGCGAGCTTGTCTATTTCTTCGAGCATGCCTGCGCTGTCTCCGGCGCGATGCTCGGCGTAAACCCGTTCAATCAGCCGGGCGTTGAAGCGTATAAGAAAAACATGTTCCGCCTGCTTGGAAAGCCGGGCTATTGATATGGCAAACGGCATGACAGTTCAGCAGTGGCGCGACCGCCTGCCATCCGACAGGGCGGAAGCGCTGCTTGGCGGCTTTGAAAAAACGTTCGGCAAGCGCGATACGCTTCGCGTATTCTCCGCGCCGGGAAGAACGGAGATCGGCGGCAACCATACCGATCATCAGCACGGCAGAGTGCTTGCGGCGGCGGTCAATCTCGATATGCTTGCGGCGGTTTCGGAAAACGATGAAAACGTGATCCGCGTCCAGTCCGAGGGGTATCGGATGTGCGCCGTGTCGCTCGATAATCTCTCCGTCCGCGCCAACGAGGTCAATACAACGCTTGCGCTGATCCGCGGCGTTGCGGCAAAATTCCGCGAAATGGGCGCAAAGCTTCGCGGCTTCGATGCCTACGTAATTTCGGACGTTCTGCGCGGCAGTGGTCTTTCCTCATCGGCAGCGTATGAGGTGCTGATCGGCGCGATCATCAACGCGCTTTGCTATGACGGCAAGGCAACATCAATCGAGATTGCGCAGATCGGGCAGTATGCCGAAAACGTTTATTTCGGCAAACCCAGCGGTCTGATGGATCAGATGGCGTCGTCCGTCGGCGGCTTCGTCGCAATTGACTTTGCCGATCCCAAATCGCCCGTCGTAACGCCGCTCGCGTTCGATTTCGGCGCAACGGGGCATAGCCTTTGCATTCTCGATTGCGGCGCGGATCATGCCGATCTGACCGGCGAATACGCCGCGATCCCGGTGGAGCTGAAAAAAATCTCCGCAATGTTCGGCAAAGAAGTTTTGCGCGATGTTCCCGAAGCGGACTTCTATGCCCGCCTGCCGGAAATTCGCAAAACCGCAGGCGACCGTGCGGCGCTCCGCGCGATCCATTTCTACGGCGATAATCAGCGCGCAGGCAAGCAGGCGGAGGCGCTGCAAAAAGGCGATTTTGAAGAATTTTTGCGCCTTGTGCGCGAAAGCGGCAGATCGTCGTGGATGTATCTGCAAAACGTGATTCCGGCCGGCAGCACGCAGCACCAGGATATGGCGCTTGCGCTTGCACTTTGCGAAAAGCTGCTTTGCGGACGCGGCGCGTTCCGCGTTCACGGCGGCGGCTTCGCCGGAACGGCGCAGGCGTTCGTTCCAAATGACCTGCTCGCGCAATTCCGCGCGCAATTTGAAGCTGTGTTCGGCGCAGGCAGCTGCCACGTGCTGTCTGTTCGTCCGGAAGGAGGCGTTGAGCTTTGATGGAACTGTATATAAAAAGCCTTGTTGCCTACGGCGTCAAAACCGGGCTCATCGAGGAAGACGACCGTTTCCTTGCGGTAAACCGTCTGCTTGAGCTGCTGCAGCTCGATGGCTATGAAGAACCGGCGGAGGCTTGCATCGAAGACCTTGAGCAGATCCTCAAAGGCTTGCTCGATGGCGCGGCAGCGCGCGGACTGATCGAAGATACCGTCACCGAACGTGACCTTTTCGATACAAAGCTCATGGGCGCGCTCACACCGATGCCGCATGAGGTGCGCCGGAAATTTGCCTCGCTCTATCGGGAAGACCCCGTTGCGGCAACGAACTATTATTATAAGCTCAGCCGCGATACGGATTATATCCGCACCTACCGGGTCAAAAAAGACCTGCGCTGGAAATATCAGTCGGAATACGGCGAACTGGATATTACGATCAACCTCTCCAAGCCGGAGAAAGACCCCAAGGAGGTTGCGGCTGCGAAGCTGCTTCCGCAAACGGGTTATCCCAAATGCATGCTCTGCCCGGAAAACGAGGGCTATGCCGGCAGAAAGAACCATCCCGCGCGGCAGAACCACCGCATCCTGCCGATCAAAATTGATGGGGAAGACTGGTTCTGGCAGTATTCGCCTTACGTTTACTATAACGAGCATTGCATCGTCTTCAATTCAAAGCACGTTCCCATGACGATCGACAGCCGCGTATTTTATAAGCTGCTGGATTTTATCCATCAGTTTCCGCATTATTTCATCGGCTCAAACGGCGATCTGCCCATTGTCGGCGGCAGCATCTTAACGCATGAGCATTTCCAGGGCGGCGGCTATACGTTCGCCATGGCGCGCGCGCCGATCGAAACGGAGCTGCGTTTTTCTGGATTTGAAGACGTGCAGGCAGGCATCGTCCGCTGGCCGCTCAGCGTGATCCGCCTGCGCGGATCGGATCGTGGGCGCATCGCGGAGCTTTCCGGCAAAATCCTTGCCGCGTGGCGGAAGTATACGGATGCATCCGCAATGATCTTCGCGGAAACGGACGGCGAACGCCATAATACGATCACGCCCATCGCCCGGATGCACGATGGTCTTTATGAAATGGATCTCGTTCTGCGCAATAATCTCACAACCGCGGAGCATCCCACGGGTCTGTATCATCCCCATGCGGAGCTGCACCATATCAAGCAGGAGGGCATCGGACTCATCGAGGTCATGGGTCTTGCAGTTCTGCCCTCGCGCCTGAAAAAGGAACTTGCGGCGGTTCGGGAAACGGTGCTTTCCGGCGGCGATCTGGAAGCCTCGGAGCTCACGAAAAAGCACGCGCCCTGGATGCGCGAGGTGCTTTCGCGCCGCAGCGTTACTGCGGAGAATATCGATGACGTTCTGCGCGAAGAGGTCGGCGCGGTGTTCGCAAAGTGCTTGGAGCACGCCGGCGTGTACGCGCGTGACGAACAGGGCAAGGCTGCGTTTTTGCGCTTTGCGCAGTCCGTTTAACGGCGAAAAAATAAAACGGCATGGCAATTTTAATGAATTGCCGTGCCGTTTTTTGTTATTTACAATTTCCGCCGATTTTGGTATACTGTTTTCAGAAAAACTGTATATAAGGAGAGAACAGAATCATGAAAAAAATCATTGCTTTGATGCTGGCGCTTCTGCTGCTTGCAGGCGCTGCCTCGGCTGCATTTACGGATGATGCCGCCATCGGCGAAGATTATACCGATGCGGTCGCCGCAATGAGCGATGCAAAGATCATCGGCGGCTTCCCGGATGGCTCGTTCCGCCCGCAGGAAACACTTACGCGCGCGCAGGCTGCAAAGATTATCTGCACAATGCTCGGCGGCGCGGAGAGCATGGACGCCGTAACCGCAAGCAAATATTTCACTGACGTGCCGCAGTCGCATTGGGCGGTTACTTTCATTGGCTACTGCGCATCGAAAGGCATCGTCGGCGGCGTTGGCGGCGGACGCTTCGATCCCAATGGAAAGCTCACCGGCTATGCGTTCGGCAAAATGCTGCTTGTGGCTCACGGCCATAATGCCGAAGATGAGGGCATGACCGGCTCCGGCTGGGATACGCATACGGATGAACTGCTCAAAAAAGAGGGCAGAGATTATCTCGTCGCCGCCTCCAACAGCCCCGTCTCGCGCCAGGAGGCCTGCCAGCTTGCGTATAACTTCACGTTCCCGGCGGCGGATACAACCGCCTACGTCAAGTCCACGGGCTTCTCGCTCACGGATACCGCCCTCTATAAAACCTACGGCCGCAGCTACCTCGATGAAAACGGCGTCGTCATGCTTTGGGCGGGCAACGCAATCGAATTTACCGCCGAGCTTTCCGGCGACGTGTTTCTGACCTATACGGCGGATGAGGGCGTTTACCTCCGCACCTATGTTGACGGCGCGGAAAACAGCCGTCCGCGCCTCACGGCAACGAAAACCGCGAAAAACGTCAAGGTCGCCTCGAACGTTCGTCCCGGCGCGCATACAATCCGCATCGTCCGCGATTCGGACATCTCTAAATCGAACAACCTCGTCACGTGGCGCTCTGTTACCTTCACCGGCGTGAAGGACAGCGTAAAGGCAACGGCTGAAAAGAAGCTGCTGATCGAATTCGTCGGCGACTCCATAACGGTCGGCAAGGGCGTGTTCTCCAACGGCGGCACGTATACCTCCGATGATCCGGCGCACGCGGCAGCCTATGCCTATTCCTACCTCACCGCGCAGGCGATGGATGCCGATTGGATGCTTACCGCGCGCAGCGGCATCGCGCTGATCCGCACAACGGAAAACGGCGGCGGCTCCTGCCCCAAAACGATGGCGCAGTGCTATGATTATGTAAACCCGTTTGCTGCCGATGCGGAGCTGAAACCGTATGATTTCTCGCGCAAAGCAAACGTCGTCGTCCTTGCCCTCGGCACGAACGATAACGTCACCGGCGCGGAGTTCAAAAACGCGGTCAAGAGCATGATCGGGCAGATCAAAGCCAAAAACGGCGCATCGGTCAAGATTGTGATTCTCTACGGCATGATGACAACTGCTCATGCCGATGAGCTTCCGGAAGTCGCAAAAGAAGCCGGCGTATACAGCCTCAAGGTCACGCGCAATAACGGCGGCGGCAGCTCGTCCGCGTCCGGCATGAAGCATCCGAGCGATGCAGGGCAGGCAAAGATCGCCGAAGAGCTTTCGGCATTCCTCAAAACAATCGTCTAAAAGAATCAAAAAACACGGTTCGTTACCGAACCGTGTTTTTTTTAATGTCTCTTTTCTTCCGCTCGGATCACGTCGCCGAGCATATAAAGCGATCCGCAGGCAAGCACCGCGCCGCCCGTCTGCCGCGCAATCGAAAGGGCAGCAGCTACCGCGTCGTCGATCGCGGTATAGTGTTCAGCACTTTTGCCGAGCGTCTGCAAATACCTTGCCAGCTCCGCGCCGTCCAGCGCGCGCGGCGATGGCGGCGTAACGGTTAAAAAGCGGCTCGCGCGCTTTGCAAGCTCCCGGTACATCGCCTTGTAATCCTTGTCCGCAAGTACGCCGGTGAGAATCGTCAAGTCGTACCCTTGCAGATAGTCGTCAACGTTTTTCACCATCGCGTCCATGCACTGCGGATTGTGACCGCCGTCAATGATCATCAGCGGCTCGCGCCGCAAAATCTGAAATCTCCCGGGCCAGACGGTCTGCGCCATGCCGCGCGTGATTGCCGCTTGGGGGATATTCCATCCCTTTTCGCAAAGCGCATCCACTGCCGTCAGCGCAACGGCTGCGTTTTTTAATTGGTGCTCGCCCAGCAGCGGCGTTTTGTATCGCTTGCCGCTAAATGAAAATTCCTGCCCGTCCAGGCTGTGGGAAACCGGCGAGAGCAGGGAAAAGTCCGCAATGCGCAGCTCCGCGCCAACCGCGCGGCATTTCGCCGCAACCGCATTTTCCACGCTTTTTTCGTTCGGATACAGCACGCAAACGCAGCCGCTTTTGATGATTCCGGCTTTCGTCTTTGCAATCTCCGCAAGCGTTGCGCCGAGATACTCCGTGTGGTCAAGCCCGATGTTGCAGATCACGGCGGCTTCGGGCGCGGGGATCACGTTCGTGGAATCCAGTTCTCCGCCCATGCCCACTTCTAAAATAACGATCTCCGCGCGTTTTCGGCGGAGAAATTCAAATCCGATTGTAGTCACAAGCTCAAATTCCGTGGGCGTGTCTTCCATCGCCTCGGCGTGCGGCTTTATAAACTCCGTGATCTCGGCAAGCTCCCGATCCGTGATGCATTCGCCGTCCATCTGGATCCGCTCGTTGAAGCGGATCAGATACGGCGACGTGTAAAGTCCTGTCCGATACCCGGCAGCGCGGAAAATCGAAGCGAGCGTCGCCGCAGTCGATCCCTTGCCGTTCGTCCCGGCAATGTGGATAAATCTGAGCTGCTTTTCGGGATTGCCGATCCGCCTTAAGAGCTCCTCCGTCCGTGAAAGACCGGGGACGCTGCCCTTCCAGCTTACCGAGTGGATGTACTCGATTGCCTCCCGCGCGTTCATAGACGCAGATCCTTTCCGATGCCGCTTTTTTTCAGCGCCGAGAAAACGGGCAGCGCAATCGCCGCAATTACCGCGCCGGTCAGCAAGCTGCTGATGATCCGCCAGAAGAAAACGCCGAAAATCAGGCTATACTGATAGTAGCCGAACAGCTTTGAATCTGCGTAAAAAACCGCCGTGTTTCCGCAGGAAACCAGAAGCGCGGCAAAGAGATTCACCGCGAAATAGCGAATCGAGCCAAGCTGCGCTTTTTTCAGCCCCAGCCCGACTGCAAGTCCTCGGATCGCCGGCGGCAGGATCCAAAGCGCGGTCGTTGCCGTAAAGCCGAAGTGCGCCATCTGCTCTAAAAACGCGCCGAGCAGTCCAACGAGAAAACCGTCGATTGGACCGAATAAAACGGCGGCAATCAAAACCGGAAACGCGTCAAGCGTCAGCTTCACGCCGCCAACTTCAAATGAGAGCAGGCTCAAAAGGAAGAACAGCGCGATCAAAATACCGTCGGCTGCGATCCTGCGCGCGGAAAAACGAGCGTTTTCAGACATAAAAAAGACCTCCATTCGTCTGGAGGAGGTTGCAAAATAGACCTGTATTCGGCAGGCGGCAGCAGATCAGCACCGCGGGGCAAGCCCCTTCGTCCGCCGGCAACCTCCCATCCGGCGGCACTTAACGCGCTGACCTTACTCCTGTCAGGTCGCAGTTAGTATAGCATAGTTTTCAGAAAATGCAAATAGTTTGTCAATTCAGTTTTCGTGTGCTATAATGCGCTCGAAAGGGAGTATTGCTATGGAAGATACAACCAAGATTTCCTGCCGCGCGTTTGCGGATTTGCTTTCTTCGGCGTCGCCTGCGCCGGGCGGCGGCGGCGCCTCTGCGCTTGTCGGCGCGCTTGCAGCGTCGCTCGGCAGCATGGTGGCAAATTTAACCCTCGGCAAGAAATCGTATGAAAGCGTAGAAGCGGAAATGCAGGCATGCAAAGCGCAGTGCGAAAATCTGCGCGATGCGCTGCTCGATCTTGTCCGCGCGGATGCGGAATGCTTTTTGCCGCTTGCCGCGTCGTATGCCATGGCGAAGGACGATCCAAACCGCGCGCAGAATTTGGAAAACGCGCTGGAAACCGCCTGCACTGCGCCGCTTGCCATTATGGAGCAGTGCCGCAATGTGATTGATCTGAGCGCGCGCCTTGAAAAAATCGGCTCGCGCCTTGCCCTCAGCGACGTCGGCTGCTGCGCCTCGCTTGCGAAAGCCGCGCTCGAAAGCGCAAGCCTGAATATTTTTATCAATACGAAATCCATGCAAAACCGCGCGAAAGCTGCCGCGCTGGAAAGCCGCGCAGCGGAGCTGCTCAAATCGGGCGAAAAAGCCGCGCGCGTGTTTGAAAGCGTGCAAAGCGCGCTGAAAGGAGAACCCTGATGGCAATTTGCTGGAGCGGAGCGGAACCTGCGCAGGCTCTGCTTAACGAAGTAAAAAAACGCGCCGAAAACTGTATCGCGCAAGGCGTCACCCCAACGCTTGCGCTGCTTTGCGTGGGGGATGACCCTGCCGCCGCGGGCTACCGTGAACGCCTGCTCGGCAGCGCTGAAAGCACGCTTGTCGCGGTAAAGACGGTTACGCTTGCGCCGTCTTCCGATGAAAAAACCGTCCGCGCGGAGATCGAACGGCTCAACGCAGATCGAAGCGTCCACGGTATTCTCATTTTTCTGCCGCTGCCGCACCATCTGCACGGCGCGGAAAAAGCGCTTTGCGCGTCGATCAAACCGGAAAAGGATGTAGACGGCGTAACGCCGCTTTCCGCAGCAGGGACATACCTCGGTAAACCGTGGGGCTTCACGCCCTGCGCGGCGGAAGCGTGCATCCGCCTGCTCGATTATTACGGCTTTGATTGCTCCGGCAAAAAAGCCGTCGTCGTCGGGCGCAGCGCGGTGATCGGAAAGCCTGCGGCGATGCTGTTGCTTGAAAAAAACGCAACGGTCACCGTCTGCCACCGTAAAACGCGCGATCTTGCCGCGCAAACGCGGCAGGCGGACATTCTGCTGACCGCTGCCGGCTCGGCAGGGCTGATCGGCGCGGAGCATATCCGCCCCGGCGCGGTCGTTCTGGACCTTGGCGCAAGCTGGGAAGGGGAAACGCTTGCCGGCGATCTGCAGCCGGAAGCATCGTCGCTTACCGCGGCGTATACGCCCGTCCCCGGCGGTGTCGGAGCGGTCACGTCCGCGGTTTTGATGGACCACGTCGTCCGCGCGGCTGAAACGGAATAAAAGGATGCGCATGATTCTCATGCGCATCCTTTTAGAATCTGAAATAGGATTCGCCGCAGCAAAGCTCTTTGCCGCAGGATTCCGCAAGCTCGGAAACGGTGCAAAATTCATATCCCGCAACCTTCAGCCGGTCAATGATCGCAAACGCCTGATCGGCGTTTGCCGTAGTCAGATCGTGCAGCAGAATAATATCGCCGTCTTTTGCTTTGGAAACAACGCTGCTTGCCGTCTGCGCGCGCTTTTTCGGATCCCAGTCCTCCGGATCGACCGACCATAGGATCAGTGCCAAATCGTTGTCCTTGCAAAACTGCTTTACCTGATCGTCCATAAGGCCGCCGGGCGGCCGTGCCAGCTTCGGCGTTTCGCCCGTCAAAGCTTCAATCTTATTGCCAACCGAAAGAATCTCGCCTTCAAGTCTTTCGCGTCCTATGCCGCGAAAGTAGGCGTGCGTCTGCCCGTGAATGCCGATCTCATGCCCCTCGCTTGCAATTTGCAGGGCGTCTTCCGGGTCGCTGTCGATGCGGTAGCCGGAAAGAAAAAACGTCGCGTGAACGCCGCGATCGCGCAGTCCCTGTAAAAGATATGCGGTGCTTTTCGCGCATGGTCCGTCGTCAAACGTCAGCGCAACGCGCTTTTTCTCCGCTGCATCGATGTGCGGCAGCAGCCCGAACAGCAGCAGCAAGATTACCATCCATTTACGCCTTTTTTCCATTGCGCTCCCTCCGCAAATAGGATGCGCAAAATTTGTGCGCATCAAACAGGAAAAGGCTGCAAAATCCGTCGCTTTGCATAGTTTTTGCAGGCGCAAGCGTATTATGTTTATCCAATTTATGAATTTTCTTTCGGATAAGAAAGCGGTATAATTGTGGCAATTCTAAAAATTGAATTTTGCAATGAAAGGATAGAGGTGCATCTGCCATCAGTATCCGCGGCGCAAAGGCTTGCAAGGCCGTTGCCGCGCGAAAAAGGGACAGTTGCCGAAGGAAAAGCTTTGCAACCTTTTCCTGGTCGTTCGGAGAACATCCGCCCGACTGTCGCGCTTTAATAAGCTGCGGAGAGCTATGGATTGATTGCGATTTCGCGCAGGGGAACCGGCGCGAAGTGCAATAACGGCCGATGCAGCAGCGTCGGCTTTTTTGTGTGTATTTTGTATATTTGGGATTGCAGGAACGCTAAATATAGAGTATAATAAATCGAATCTAATAGTGGGGAAGTGTTGGCTGCTTCCTCTGAAAGAAAGGGAGAGAAAGATATGACAAACCATCCCATCTTCCGCGGCGCGGCATCCGCGCTGATCACACCGCTCAATGCAACCGGTGTTGACTACGAAAATTACGGAAAACTGATCGATTGGCAGATTGAGCAGGGGATCGATGCGCTCGTCATCGCAGGAACCACCGGCGAGGGCTCAACGCTTTCGGATAAAGAGCACCGCGACGTGATGCGCTTCGCGATTGACCGGATCGCAGGGCGCGTGCCTGCCATCTGCGCAACCGGCTCCAACGATACATCCTACGCAATCGAGCTTTCGCGCTGCGCGTGCGATCTCGGCGCGGACGGGCTGCTCGTCATTACCCCGTACTATAATAAGACCACGCAAAACGGTCTTGTAAAAATGTTCAATACGATTGCCGATGCTGTTACGAAGCCGATCATCATCTATAACGTGCCGAGCCGTACCGGCGTCGGCTGCGAGCCGTCCACCTATGAAGCGCTCTCGCATCATCCGAATCTCGTCGGCATCAAAGAGGCAAACGGCAATCTCTCCAAAATCGTGGAAACCGCCGCGCGCATTGAAGACCGTATGGATATCTATTCCGGCAACGATGATCAGATCGTGCCGATCCTCTCCATGGGCGGTCAGGGTGTTATCTCGGTGCTGTCGAACGTTGCGCCGAAGGAAACGTCCGAAATGTGCCATCGCTTCTTCCGGGGCGACGTTGCCGGCGCGGCGCAGATGCAGATGAAATATCTGCCGCTGATCCACGCGCTTTTCTGCGAGGTCAACCCCATCCCTGCGAAAGCGGCGATGGCGGCAATGGGCTATTGCGAAAACTACCTGCGTCTTCCGCTCGTTCCCATGGAAAGCGCGCATGAGCAGAATCTGCTGAATATCATGCGCGATCTGGAGCTGCTGTGAGGGCGCTGCTCAGCGGCATCCATGGCCACATGGGGCGCGAGGTTCTCGCGCTTTCGGGATGCCGCGGTGTTGAGATCGTCGCCGGCGTAGACCTCGGCGCAAGCGCGGAATGCGCCGTGCCTGTCGCAAAAGACTTTGCAAGCGCGGAAACGAACGTGGATTGCATCCTTGATTTTTCGCATCATGCGGCAACGGAGCAGCTTCTTGCGTTCGCAACGAGCAATCACATTCCGCTCGTCCTCGCCACAACCGGGCAGACTGAGCCCGAGCGCGAAGCGATTCGCCGCGCTTCGGAGCAAATTCCGATCTTCTTCGCGGCGAACTATTCGCTCGGCATCGCGCTTTTAACGGAGCTTGCCAAAAAAGTGGCGAAGGCAATGCCGGAAGCGGAGATCGAGATTGTCGAAGCGCATCACGATCGCAAGCTCGATGCGCCCAGCGGTACGGCGCTTGCGCTTGCCGATGCGATATGCGAGGTGCGTCCGCATTCCGCCGTCGTCACAGGGCGCAGCGGCCATGGCAAGCGCACGGAAAATGAAATCGGCGTCCATGCAATCCGCCTTGGGAACTACGCCGGAATGCATGAAGTGCTCATCGGCACGCAGAGCCAAACCATAACCCTCAAGCATGAAGCGCACAGCCGTGCGCTCTTCGCCGAAGGCGCATATGCCGCGGCGGAATATCTTGCAGGAAAACCTGCCGGCCTTTATACAATGCAGGATCTTGCGTCGTTTTAGAAGTCAGCATAATCGGGAAAGGAGAACTCATGAAACTTGCAATCTATGGCTACGGCAACATCGGTAAGGGCGTAGAGCTCGCCGCAAAGCAAAATCCGGACGTTACCGTCACCGGCGTTTATACGCGCCGCGATCCGTCCTCCGTCAAAACGCTCACCGGTCTGCCCGTCTACGCAGCGGACGAGATCCTTTCCCATAAATCGGAGATCGACGTTGTCGTCATCTGCGGCGGCAGCGCAACCGACCTTCCCGATATGACGCCTATGCTCGCCGAGCAGTTCTGTGTTGTCGATAGCTTCGATACCCACGCAAAGATTCCGCAGCATTTCGCGCGCGTGGACGATGCGGCGAAGCGCGGCGGCAATACCGCGCTGATCTGCGGCGGCTGGGACCCCGGCATGTTCTCGCTCAATCGCCTCTATGCGCAGGCGATTTTGCCCGATGGCAAGGATTATACGTTCTGGGGGCGCGGCGTGAGTCAGGGCCATTCCGATGCGATCCGCCGGATCGAGGGCGTTGTGGATGCGCGGCAGTATACCGTGCCGATCCCGGAGGCGCTCGAAGCCGTCCGCAGCGGTAAGCAGCCGGAGCTGACCACGCGGCAGAAGCACCGGCGCGAATGCTACGTTGTCGCGGCGGAGGGCGCAGACCGCGCAAAGATTGAACAGGCGATCAAAACCATGCCCAACTATTTCGATGAATACGATACAACCGTCCATTTCATCTCGCTCGAGGAGCTGCAGCGCGATCATAAGGAGCTGCCGCACGGCGGCGTCGTTCTGCGCAGCGGCAAAACGGGGCTCAATGGTGAACATACCCATACGATCGAGTACCATTTAACGCTCGATTCCAATCCGGAATTTACCTCCGGCGTTCTCGTTGCGCTTGCGCGCGCGGTTGATCGTCTGCATCGCCGCGGCGAGCTTGGCTGCAAAACCATCTTCGATATCGCGCCTGCGGATCTTTCGCCGCTCTCCGGCGAAGCGCTGCGCAAAAACCTGCTCTGATGGCGGCGCTTTGTGAAAACCTCGGGGTAAACGAGGCAGGTCATTTAACGTTTGCCGGGCAGGATACGGCGGAGCTTGCAAAGCAGTATGCAACGCCGCTGTACCTCCTCGATGAAGACCGTATCCGCAAAAACTGCCGCGCCTATACAGAGGCCTTCCGCGCCTACTTCCCGGCAGGCTCGCGCGTGCTCTATGCGGCAAAGGCGAATGCGTTTGCGGAAATTTTCCGCATCGTGCAGCAGGAAGGGCTCGGCGCGGACGTCGTGTCCTGCGGCGAGATTTATACCGCGAAAAAAGCGGGCTTTGATCTCTCAAACGCCTATTTCCACAGCAATAATAAAACGGATGAAGACATTCGCTTCGCCACGGAAAACGGCGTCGGCTGCTTTGTTGCCGAAAGCGAAGAGGAAATCCTCGCTATTGCGCAGGCGGCAGCCGCGCGCGGTATCCGGCAAAAGGTCATGCTCCGCATTACGCCGGGCATCGATCCGCATACGTATGAAGCAATCTCCACCGGCAAGGTGGATTCCAAATTCGGTGTCGCCATCGAAACGGGGCAGGCGGATGCCGTAACGGCGCTTGCGCTTGCGCAGCAGCAATTGGAGCTTGTCGGCTTCCATTGCCACGTCGGCTCGCAGGTCTTCGATGAAGACGTTTTCGAGCGCACGGCGGTCGTTATGCTGGAATTTCTCGCTTCCTTCCGCGATCATTATGGCTATACCGCGAAGGAGCTGAACCTCGGCGGCGGCTACGGCGTTCGCTACCTGCCCGATGATCCTTCGTATTCGCTTTCCGAAAAGCTGCGGCAACTTTCGGCGGTTATCGGCAAAACGTGCGAAAAGCTCGCTTATCCGCAGCCGGCAATCCTCATGGAGCCGGGGCGCAGCATCGTTGCCGATGCAGGGCTTACGCTCTATACCGTCGGAACGGTGAAGCGCATTGCCGGCTATAAGAACTACGTTTCCGTAGACGGCGGCATGACCGATAACCCGCGCTTCGCGCTCTATGGCGCGATCCATGAGGTTGTGTCGGCAAGCGATGCGCTTGCGCCGCGCACCTTCCGTTGCGATGTTGTCGGCAGATGCTGCGAAAGCGGCGACGTGATCCGAACGGACGTTTTGCTCCCGGAAACGGTGCAGCGCGGCGACCTGCTCGCCGCGTGCACAACCGGCGCATATAATTATTCCATGGCGTCCAATTATAATCGCGTTCCGCGTCCGCCAATCGTAATGCTCAGCGGCGGGAAATCGCGCGTTGCCGTGCGGCGCGAAACGCTTGAAGACCTTGTTCAATACGATCTGTAAAGGATAGCATATGAAAACCATTGTTGCAAAATTCGGCGGCAGCTCGCTTGCGGACGCCGCGCAGTTTCGAAAAGTCCGCGCAATCATCGAAAGCGATCCGCAGCGGCGTTTCATCGTTGCCTCCGCGCCGGGTCGGCGCAGCGCGAACGACGTAAAAGTCACGGACCTGCTTTATGAATGCCAGGCGCTTGCCGCGCGCCATGCCGATCCCACGCCCGTGCTGGATCAGATCACCGCGCGCTTCACCGAGATCATCGAAGATCTCGGCATTGAATTTGATCTGCAAACGGAAATGGCGATCATTCGCAGCCGCCTGCGCGAGCGCGATTATATGGCAAGCCGCGGCGAATACCTCAATTCCAAGATCCTTGCGGCATACCTCGGCGTGCCGTTCTATGACGCGGCGGAAAGCGTGCGCTTTCTGCGAAATGGTCGCCCGGATTATGAGCTGACGAATGAGCTGCTCGCATCCGCGCTCTCTAACGTAGATCGCGCGGTCGTCCCCGGCTTTTACGGCGCGGATGCCTCTGGCGTAATCCGCACGTTCTCGCGCGGCGGCTCGGACGTTACCGGCTCGCTTGTTGCGCGCGCCGTCGGTGCCGACCTCTATGAAAACTGGACGGACGTTTCCGGCATGCTCTTTGCCGATCCGCGCGTTGTCAAAGATCCGCGCCCGGTCGCGTTCGTAACGTATCGGGAGCTGCGTGAGCTGAGCTATATGGGCGCGTCCGTCCTGCATGAGGACGCCGTTTTTCCCGTTCGCAAGGCAGGCATTCCCATCAATATCCGCAATACAAACCGCCCGGCCGACGCAGGCACCATGATCGTTCCCGTTGATCGTGCGGAGCAGAGCGAAACTGCCGTAACCGGCGTTGCGGGCCGTCCGGGCTTCGCGTGCATCACGGTTGAAAAGGGCATGATGAACGGCGAGATTGGCTTCGGCGCGAAACTGCTTACGATTTTCGCAAAGCACGGCATTTCCTTTGAGCATTGCCCCTCCGGCATCGATACGATGTCCGTTGTGGTCGCCTCCGCGCCGTTTGAGGCGGAGCGCGATGCGATCTTCGCGGAGATCGAAAAGGAGCTTCGCCCCGACCATATCTCGGTGGATGATTCCATCGCGCTGATCGCGGTCGTCGGCCATGGCATGATGGGCGCAAGAGGCATATCTGCAAAGGTCTTCCATGCGATGCATAAAGCCGGCGTCAATGTGCGTCTGATCGATCAGGGTCCCGGTGAAATGAACATTATCCTCGGCGTGGCGGAATCGGATCTGCCCATCGCGCTGCAGGAACTGTATAACGAACTGTCCTAAATAAAAAAGCCGCCCTTGGGCGGTTTTTTCTTGCCTTGCCCACCGTTGACGGCTTGGGCAAAATGCGATAGAATAGCGATGGTGATTCAAATGCTGGAAAAACTCCGCCTTGTCGAGGCGCGCTATCTGGAGCTGGAAGCGAAAGCGGCGCAGCCGGATTTTTATAGCGACAGCACGCTTGCAACCAAGCTGCTCAAGGAGCAAAAGCGCCTTGAGCCGATCGTCGCGGCGTATCGCAGCTATCAAAAAACGCTGCAAGAGCAGAAGGATCTGCGCGAAATGCTCGATGGAACGCTTGATCCCGAGCTGCGCAAGATGGCGCAGGAGGAGTATATCCAGAGCAAAAAAGAACTTGATCGGCTGGAGCAGGAGCTGAAAGTGCTGCTGCTTCCGCGCGATCCCAACGATGAAAAAAGCGTTATCATGGAGCTGCGCGGCGGTGTCGGCGGCGAGGAGAGCGCGCTGTTTGCGCATAGCCTTTTCCGAATGTACAGCATGTACGCCGCGCGAAACGGCTGGCAGATCGAGCTGCTCAATTATAACGAAACCGAGCTTGGCGGCGTGAAAGAAGCGGACTTCATGATCGTTGGCGACGGCGCGTTTTCGCGCCTGAAATTCGAAAGCGGCGTGCATCGCGTGCAACGCGTGCCGGAAACGGAATCCGGCGGCAGAGTCCATACCTCAACGGCAACGGTCGCCGTTTTGCCGGAGGTTGAGCAGGCGGAGGTCGATCTCCGCCCGGAGGATATCGAAATGCAGGTCTATCGCTCGTCGGGCGCAGGCGGCCAGCATATCAATAAAACCTCGTCCGCCGTGCGCCTCATCCATAAGCCGAGCGGCATCGTTGTCTCGTGCCAGGAAGAGCGCAGCCAGGTGCAAAACCGCGAAAAATGTATGCAGATGCTCGCATCCAAGCTCTATGAGATCGAGCAGGAAAAGCTCGATAGCGCCGTCACAGGACTGCGCCGAAGCCAGGTCGGAACGGGTATGCGCAACGAGCGCATCCGAACGTATAATTTCCCGCAGGGGCGCGTCACCGATCACCGCATCGGGCTCACGCTTTATAAAATCGACCAGATTATGGACGGCGATCTCGATGAGCTGATCGATGCGCTCGTCACTGCCGACCAGGCGGAAAAATTACAGCAGCAGGAAACGTAATATGGAAACGAAACTCTTCCAAAATCCAAATAGCGAGCAGGAGCTGAACGAAGCGGCGGCGATCCTGCGCGATGGCGGCTTGCTCGGCATCCCAACCGAAACGGTCTACGGGCTCGGCGCAAACGCGCTGAATGAAACGGCGGTCAAAAATATCTTCATCGCCAAGGGCAGACCGCAGGATAATCCGCTGATCGTCCATATCCCGGATGCGTCGTGGCTGCCGCGCTGCGCGGCCTCCGTGCCCGATGCGGCATATCGCCTTGCCGAGCGCTTCTGGCCCGGACCGCTCACGATCATTCTGCCGCGTCATCCCTCCATTCCGCTGCAAACAACCGGCGGACTGGAAACGGTCGGCATCCGTTGCCCGAACCATCCCGTCACGCGCGAGCTGATCCGCCGATCCGGCGTACCGATCGCCGCGCCGTCGGGCAACACCTCCGGCAAGCCCAGCCCCACAACCGCTCAGCACATGCTGGCGGATATGGATGGAAAAATTGACGGCATCTTCGATGGCGGCGCGTCCGCCGTCGGCGTGGAATCCACGATTATAGATTTAACGGTTACACCGCCGCGTCTGCTCCGTCCGGGCGGATTGCCGCTGGAATCGCTCAGGGAAGTCCTCGGCGAAGTTGCGGTTGACCGTGCCGTAACGGAAAAACTTGCGGAAGGGGAACGGCCGCGCGCGCCCGGCATGAAATACCGCCATTATGCGCCGAAAGCGCCCGTCACTGTTGTTACGGGAAGCCCCAAGGCATCGGCGGCTTATATCGCTGCCAATGCGCCCGAGGGCGCAGGCGTTCTCTGCTTTAAGGAGTATCTGGCGCTTTTTTCCGATCGTATTACCCAGTCGCTCGGCAGTGAAAACGATCAAGGCGAGCAGGCACGCCGCGTTTTCGATGCGCTGCGCCGCTTCGACCAAACGCCCGTTACAGAAATTTTTGCCCAATGCCCCGATCCCACCGGCTTGGGACTCGCCGTTTCCAACCGCCTCAAAAAGGCGGCAGGCTTCCACGTTGTGGAGGTGGCGGAATGAACGTCATCGGCTTAACCGGCGGCAGCGGTTCGGGTAAAACAACCGTGCTGAATCTGCTCCGTGATCGCGGCGCGGCGGCGATTGATTGCGACCGCCTGTATGATTCGCTGCTTCAAACGAGCGAAGCGCTCCGCGCCGATCTTGTAAAAACCTTTGGGCAGGTCTTTCTGCCCGATGGGAGCCTTGATCGCAAAACGCTCTCGGAAACGGTCTTTTCCGATCCGAAGCAGCTTCTCAAGCTCAACGCGATTGTCTATTACCACGTCGGCATCGCCGTGCGCGAGGAGCTTGCCGCGGCGAAAAAAAGCGGCAAAAAGCTCGCCGTGATCGATGCGGTGAACCTCATCGAAAGCGGACTCGGCGAGCTTTGCGATACAACCGTCGCCGTGCTTGCGCCGCTCGATACGCGCATCGCGCGGATCATGGCGCGTGACGGTATCGATCGGGCGCAGGCGGAAAAGCGCATTGCGGCGCAGCAGACGGATGAAACCTTTACCGCCCGCGCGAAACAAACCCTTATAAACGATGGCAGCGAACAGACGCTTTGTGAAAACGCGCTGTCGCTGCTTGCGGAATATCTGAATTAGGAGGCAATCCAATGGCAGAAAGTGAACTGCGTAAAAAACTGATGTATCGTCCGAAAAACGGCTATGATACCATCAGCGCGGAAGAGCGCGAAGCAATGGATCGCTATTGCGAGGCGTATAAAATCTTCTTGGATATGAGCAAAACCGAGCGCGAGGCAGTCGCAACGGCGGTCTACCTTGCCGAAACGCATGATTTCCATGCGTGGCAGCCCGGCGAAAAGCTGAACCCCGGCGACAAGATTTATTATGTAAACCGCGAAAAGGCGATCTTCCTTGCCGTGATCGGCACGGAGTCGCTTGCAAACGGCGCAGTGATTGCCGCCGCGCATACCGATGCGCCGCGCCTGGATATCAAGCCCACGCCGCTGTATGAAGAAAGCGAAATGGCGTACCTCAAAACCCACCATTACGGCGGTATCCGCAAGTATCATTGGGTTACAACGCCGCTCGTTCTGCACGGCGTTGTAATGCTGTCCGACGGCAGCAAAATCACCGTGAAAATCGGCGACGCGCCGGAAGATCCGCAGTTTGTCATCAACGATCTTCTGCCGCACCTTGGCTTGGAGCAGGGGAAAAAGCCGCTCAATACGGCGATCCCGTCCGATTCGCTCAATATTCTTGTCGGCGGCCGTCCGCTTAAGGATGACGATGGCTCGGAGCGCATCAAGCTGGAGGTGCTGCGCCTGCTCAACGAGCGCTACGGCATCGTGGAGGAGAACCTTATCTCCGCCGAGCTGCAGGCTGTTCCGGCTGCAAACGCGCGCGACATCGGCTTCGACTGCAGCTTCATCGGCGCCTACGGACATGACGACCGCGTCTGCGCCTACGCAGAGCTTGCGGCGATCCTTGAAACCGAAACGCCGCGCAGAACGGCAGTCTGCGTCTTCGCCGATAAAGAAGAAATCGGTTCGGACGGTGTCAGCGGTATGCAATCGCATGCCTTCGAGTATTTCATGAAAGACCTCTGTAAATCGCAGGGCGTTTGCATGGAAACCTGTTTTGCAAATTCCTTCTGCCTTTCGGCGGACGTAACCGCGGCGTTTGATCCCAACTTCCCCGATGTCTACGATCGCCATACAGCAGCGCGCTGCAACTATGGCGTGGGCCTCTGCAAATATACCGGTCATGCCGGCAAAGCCGGCGCGTCCGATGCCTCGGCGGAGGTTGTCGGCTATCTCTGCCGCCTGCTCAATGAAAACGGCGTCCGCTGGCAGATGACCGAGCTTGGCAAAGCCGACGTCGGCGGCGGCGGAACGGTTGCAAAATACATGGCAAACCGCAACATTGATACGATCGATGCCGGCGTGCCCGTGCTGAGCATGCACGCGCCGTTCGAAACGGTCGCAAAGCTCGATTGCTACATGACCTACCGCTGCGTGAAAGTCCTGTTTGAAAACTAACTAAGAAAAAACCGTTGAGGTTTGGGCGTGTTCACTTAAGGACGCGATAGCCGCAAAGCGGATCTTTTCGTGCAATACTGCGTTATCAAAAGAGGGAATCCGACAAGGATTCCCTCTTTTTCTGTCTTGTCTTGCGCAAAAATCTCTCGCTTTGCGGTGAAGAGGCGATAAACGCTGCGCACTGCCGCCCGTGAGCGGCCCTTTTTGCCGATATTTGCTCGGTATCACTTGATGGGCGTCAGCCCATCTGCGCTCTTCCAAACAAATATCGACTAAAAATTGCTTGCTCACGGGTGCATGCAGTTTTCACAGTGCGCGCTTTTTTCAATGCAAGGCAAGCGGCGCAG
>JAFSUG010000028.1 GCA_017445385.1 Oscillospiraceae bacterium | reverse complement strand
GATTTTTGGTGACCCGCCGGAGATTCGAACTCCGGACACCCTGCTTAAAAGGCAGGTGCTCTGCCGACTGAGCTAGCGGGTCATATGGCTGGGATGGCAGGATTCGAACCTACGAATGACGGAGTCAAAGTCCGCTGTGTTACCGCTTCACCACATCCCATTGTGTTGCGGCAGGCCTCACGCGAAAAAAGAAATGGGGTGAGTGAAGGGATTCGAACCCTCGGTCTTCAGAGCCACAATCTGACGCGTTAACCAGCTACGCTACACCCACCATATTCTCTTTCGGCACGATGCGCCATGGCACGCCAGAAGGGACTCGAACCCCTGACCTACTGCTTAGAAGGCAGTTGCTCTATCCAACTGAGCTACTGGCGCATATTGGAGCGGGTGATGGGAATCGAACCCACGCGACCAGCTTGGAAGGCTGGGGTTCTACCATTGAACTACACCCGCGAATCGCCAGTGAATTATATCATACCCGCTTTGCGCTGTCAAGTATCATTGCGCAAAGATTGCACGGTTGAAAATCGGCGGATATACCATTATAATAATCAGGAACGAAAGGGGTTTTCTTATGAAGCTCAAAAATGACTTGATGCTGCGCAAGGTTGCCGGCGCATGGGTTGCCGTTTCCGTTGGCGATACGGCAAGCTTTACCGGAATGCTGACGCTGAACGAAACGGGTGCGACGCTTTGGAAGGCGCTGGAATCGGGCAGCGACCGCCGCGCGCTGATCGACGCGCTGACGGCGGAATACGAAGTAGACGAGCTGACGGCTGCTGCCGACGTGGATCGCTTTTTGAAAAAGCTCGGCGACGCCGGCTGCCTGGAAGAAGCCTGATGGAGCCGCTTCAAATCAGCGCGCAGGAGCTGACCGCGCTGACGGAGGAACTGATTGCAGGCGGCAAACGCGTTGAGATCCCAACGCGCGGAAACAGCATGCGCCCGATGCTCTCCTTTGAAGGCAGCTTCGTGCGCCTTGCCGCGCCGACCGCGGTAAAGCGCGGCGACGTTGCGCTTTACCGCTATCCGAACGGGCTTTGCGCGCTGCACCGGATCGTAAAGATCCAAAAGGACGGCACGCTGGTCTGCCGCGGCGACGGGAATCTATGGACGGAAACGGTAAAGCCGGAATGGATCATCGGCGTGATGACGGACTTTTGCCGGAACGGAAAATGGATCTCCGCAAACGCGATCGGCTACCGCGTATACAGCCGCGTATGGATGGCGCTATGGCCGCTGCGGCGGATCGCCATGCCCATTTGGCAGGCGCGCAAAGGAGAACGAAAATGAAAATACACGGACTGCAAAAAATGACGCTGCTGGACTTTCCGGGGAAAGTTGCCTGCACGGTCTTTCTGGGCGGATGCGATCTGCGCTGCCCCTTCTGCCACAACAGCGAGCTGATTTCGGCGGCTGCGCCGGCGATCATGGAATCGGACGAGCTGCTGGACTTTTTGAAAAAGCGGCAGGGTCTGCTGGACGGTGTAGCGTTCACGGGCGGCGAACCGCTGCTTCGAAACGATTTGCCGGAGCTGTTTGCAGAAATCAAATCGCTTGGCTATCCGATCAAGCTCGATACGAACGGCGGCCATCCCGAGCGGCTGCAGCGGATGCTCGAAAAGCAGCTTGTGGATTACGTTGCGATGGACGTGAAAAACAGCGCGGAAAAATACGCGGTGACCGTTGGGCTGCCGGAAATTGATCTTGCGCCGTTCCGCGAGAGCATGGCGCTGCTGAAAAGCGGAAAAACGGACTATGAATTCCGCACGACCGTGATCGCGGAATACCACGATGAAAGCAGCTTCCGCGGCATCGCCGAACTGATCCGCGGCGCGAAAAAATATTTTCTCCAGCCGTTTACCGACCGCGATACGGTTATAGAGCGCGGACTGCACGCGCCGGACGATACGGCGCTGAAAACATACCTTGAAATCGTGCAGCCGCACGTAGAAAAAGCGGAAATTCGCGGGGCGTAAAATTTACGCCCCGTTTTCTATATATTGTGACGACACTTTTTTTCGCCACAATATATTGACACCTTTTTCGGAATGTGATACATTGAAGAAGCTGAGTGAAAAAAGAGAAACACAGGAGGCCACAGCAATGTATCAGGTAACAAAAAGAGACGGCAAAGTTGCCGATTTTTCCATTCAGAAAATCAGCGCGGCAATCTCGAAAGCGTTTGAGGCGCAGGGAAAGCAGTCCCACCCCAGCGTGATCGATATGCTTGCGCTGCGCGTAACCGCGGACTTCGAGCCGAAGATCAAGGACGGTCTGATTGCCGTTGAGCAAATTCAGGACAGCGTTGAGAAGGTCCTCTCCGAAGCCGGCTACGCAGACGTGGCAAAGGCATACATCCTCTACCGCAAACAGCGCGAGAAGGTCCGCAACGTCGGCTCTGCGCTGCTGAACTACAAAGACCTCGTTGACAACTATCTGAAGATCAACGACTGGCGCGTGAAGGAAAACTCTACCGTTACCTACTCCGTTGGCGGTTTGATCCTTTCCAACTCCGGCGCGATCACCGCAAACTACTGGCTCAGCGAAATCTACGACAGCGAAATCGCCGACGCGCATCGTCGCGCGGAGATCCATCTGCACGATCTTTCGATGCTGACCGGCTACTGCGCCGGCTGGAGCCTCAAGCAGCTCATCCAGGAAGGACTGGGCGGCGTTCCCGGAAAGATCACCTCTTCCCCGGCAGGCCACCTCAGCACCCTCTGCAATCAGATGTTTAACTTCCTCGGCATCATTCAGAACGAATTGGCAGGCGCGCAGGAGTTCTCCTCGTTCGATACGTATCTTGCGCCGTTCG
>JAFSUG010000027.1 GCA_017445385.1 Oscillospiraceae bacterium | reverse complement strand
TTAGGTCGTGACCGAGCGCCGCGATTTCAGCGTAGGTCGAATAGTCGCAGCGGCTGCAGGTATCGTATGCGCTCCAGCCGATCTCGGTGCAGGTTGCTTCCTTTGCTTCGTGGTGAATAAGGTTGTGGCCGAGCGCCGCGATTTCAGCGTAGGTCGAATAATCGCAGCGGCTGCAGGTGTCGTATGCGCTCCAGCCGATCTCTGTGCAGGTCGCTTCCTTTGCTTCGTGGTGAATAAGGTTGTGACCGAGCGCCGCGATTTCAGCGTAGGTTGAATAGTCGCAGCGGCTGCAGGTGTCGTATGCGTTCCAGCCGATCTCGGTGCAGGTCGCTTCCTTTGCGTCATGGTGAATAAGGTCGTGACCGAGCGCCGCGATCGGTTCCGTATAGGAATCGCCGCAAGTGCAGGTGTAGGTCATTTCGCCGTTTGCGGTGCAGGTCGGCTGAATCGTGACCGTACTTGTGTACGTGTGCGTATGTGCGGGCCGATACTCGCGCGAAGCATTGGTCAGCGTATCGTTATCGCTGCCAATCGTGATGCTGTTCCACTGCGTTTCAGTGCCGCAGTAGATCACGTTATCCATTGCTGATGCAAGGAATGCCTGGTTGCCAACGCTTGCAACGCTGACCGGGATGGTCAACGTTCCCAAACTGCCGGCATAGAGGAATGCGTGCGAACCGATTGCCGTGGTTCCCTCCGGGATCTCATAATCGCCGCTCTTTGCGGGCGGGTAAGCCAGCAGCTCCTGCGGCGCGGTGCGGAAGAGAACGCCGTTTACGGAATGGTAGTTCGTATTATCAGGCGAAACCGTGATCTTTTGTAGTGCGGTACTGCAGGCGAAGGCGGTGGAATAATAAAGCTGCAGGCCGCTGCCGATCGTTGCTTCTTTGAGCGACGGCAGATAGGAGAACGCCCAGTGCGTCAGTGAAGTAACACCGTTTTCGATCACAACGAAAAGGATCGCGTCCGCGTGCGAATGCCAAGGCGTTGCGTCGCTGTTTTGGAACGTTGCCATCGCGCCGGTGCCGGAAACGGTCAGAACGCCGGCGGAATCGAGCGTCCAGGTGAGGTTGTCGCCGCACGTGCCGGAGGCAACGGAAGAAATCTCATAATACGTCTGCGCGTTTTGCAGCGCGTCGTTGTCCGTGCCGATGCTGATCTGCGCCCACTGTGTGGCTGCGCCGGTATAGTGGATCTCGTTGAGACCGTTCACATAGGCGAACGCATGGTCGGCAACGGTGGTTACGCTTGACGGGATCGTGATGCTCGGCATGCTTTGCGCATAGCAGAAGGCGTATGCGGAGATCGTCTGAACGCCGTCGGGAATCGTGTAAGCGCCCTCGCGTCCGACAGGGTAGGCGATCAGCGTTTTCTTGTTCTTCGTAAGCAGAACGCCGTTCGGCGATACGAAAGACTCGTTTTGCACGGAAACGGAGATGCTTTGCAGGGCAGAACAGGCGGCAAGCGAGGTTGTGTAAATCGTTGTCAGCCCGGAGCCGATCTCAATTTCCGTAAGCGCGTCGCAATCGGAGAACGCAAGCTGCCCAATCGTGGTTACGCTGTTCGGGATGGAAACCGTCTGCAGCGCATCATAGTTGTAAAATGCGTACTGTCCAACGCCTGTAACGCCCTCTGCAATCTCCAGGTTCAGGATCTGCGCGCTGTGCTTAAACCAGGGGAACGCATCCGCCGATGCACCGTTCGTGATCGCGCCGCTTCCCGAAATCTTCAGCGTGCCGTCGTCATAGAATTGCCAAGTGATGCTGCCGGTTTTGCCGGAGTCGGTCACAACGGCAACGTCGGTATAGTGAATAATCGCGTTGTAGATCGCCTCATTGCCGCTGCCCACGTTTGTAATGCTCTGCCACTGCGCAAGCGTTCCGCCAAAGTAAACGTGCGCAATCGCGCTGCAGGAAGCAAACGCATCGGGGTAGAAGCGCGTAAGCGTAGCGGGGAGATAAACTTCTGTCAGCGCGGAGCAGTCAGAGAATACGCCGTTTGCAATTTCCGTGATACCGTCGTGCAGTGTCAAGGTCTGCAGCGCGGTGCAGTTGTAAAATGCCCATTCACCGATGGAAGTCACGCTCTTCGGGATCGTGATCGCCGTCAGCCCGGTGCAGTTGTAGAAAGCTAAGAAGCCAACGCGATCAACACCGCTCGGGATTGCATAAGCGCCCGATCTGCCGCAGGGATAGGCGACGAGCTCGGTCATCGACGCGGTGAATAATACGCCGTCGTCAGCGGTGAAAGCGGTGTTGCCTTCGCTCACGGTGAACTCTGTGATGCTGCTGCATCCGCGAACGGCGCTGGCGTCCATGCTCGTGCAGTTTGCCGGAACGGTGAAGCGCGTCAGACCGGTGCAGTCCTGGAACGCGTAGTTTTCGATCGCAACAACGCTGTCGGGCAGATCGATGGTTGCAAGGCCGGTGCAGCCGAGCATTGCGTAGCTGCCGATCCGCGTCAAGGTGTCGGGAAGCGTGATCTGCTCGATCTCGGTACAGCCGCGCAGCGCGTTTGTGCCGATGCTCGTTGCGCCCGATTCAATAACAACGGTCTGCACGTGCTTTGCGTCAAAGCACCAGGGCGAATCCAAAACGCCGTAGTCAAACATATCGCCCGTGCCGGAGATCGTCAGTAAGCCGGCGGCGTCGAGCGTCCAGGTGAGATCGTTGCCGCATTCGCCCGAATCAACAAATTCCTGCTCTGTGCAGTGCAGCTCCGCGTTCAGTAGCGCCTCGTTGCCGTCGCCGATCGTCACTGCCGCCCACTGCTTTTCCGTGCCTGCATAGTTGACAGTGTTCAGGTTCTGAACGTAGCGGAACGCTCTTGCCTGGATTTCCGTCACGGTTGCAGGGATGTTCAGCGTGGTCATCTGCGTTGTGTAGAAAAATGCGTTGCTGTAAATCAGCGTTGTGCCGTCCGGGATCGTGTATTCGCCGATCCGTCCGGCAGGGTAGGCGAGCAGCTGCGTTCCGTTAATCAGCAGCGCGCCGGCGCTGTCTGTTGAAAACGCCGTGTTTTCCGGCGCTACCGTGAAGCGCTGCAGCGACGTGCAGTACGCGAACGTGCTTGTGGAGAGGCTTGCCAAAAGCTTGCCGATGTGGATCTCTTCCAGGCTGCTGCATCCGAAAACTACGTTTCCGCCCATTTTGGTAACGCTGTCGGGGATTGTTAAGGACGAAACGCTGCTGCAATAATAAAACGCGTAAGAAGAAATGCTCGTAATGCCTTCGTCGATTGTGATTTGCTCAATGGTTGTCCGATCCGCGCTCCAGGGGACTTCGGTCTCGTCGGCAAAATCAGCCATATCGCCCGTGCCGGAAATGTGCAGCACGCCGCCCGAAAGCGTCCAAGTCAAATTGTCGCCGCACGTGCCACTCTTTGTCGGCTGATAGGCGGTTTCGCTCATCGGATATGCGTCGTATTCGCTGGTGGTGTATTCCGGGTCGGGAATGTGATCGGCGGCGAATTCCTCGGCCGTGCTGCCGCGCAGGAAATAGCGGTAAGTAGCTGCGCCTGCGTCCCACGTTGTATCGCAGTTGTAGTAAAGATCGTCCAGCTTCACGATGTTCCAAGCGTGACCGTCTACCGCGGTTTCGGATGCTTTGCCGCCGATGTATCGGCAGTCGATGCCTGCTTTCAGCAGCATCCGGTATAGCAGCAGGGCGTAGCCGTTACAAACGGCAGTGTGGTTGATCATCGCGGCGTATGCGGTGTATTTCAGCTGATACGCTTCGTTGTGCAGATTTTCGTTGTCGTAGGTAACGGTCTTGCAGATCGCATCGTAGATCGCGTAGATTTTTTCGTAATCGTTTTTGTTGTCCAAATCCAGCGATGCGAGCATCGCGTCAATCGCGGCTTCCAGCTCAAGCTCCTGCGCCGGAGTTGTGCGGTGGATAAAGTAGTAGCGCAGCAGCGTGCCGGAGGGTGCGGCGGTGGAATCGAGCAGATAGGTCTGGTAATCCACAAGCGCGTCGCCTTCGTTGGAAACGCCCGTGTGCGCAAGCGCCAGACGCAGTATGCTGTTTTGGAGATCATCGCCTTCCGCGCCGCAGGAAATAATCACGACCGGCTCGCGGTTTTTCAGCGCGTTGCGCAGATAGCCGGCCGCGCCGGCTGCATCGCTATAGGCAGGCGCGCCTTCGCCATCGCATACGGCGGATGCGATCCGCGAGTTGCCTGTGCTTTTCTGAACGAGTGACCAAAGCGCGCTGTCGCCGCTAAAATGTACGTCGTTTAGCCGGCTGCATCCATAGAATGCGTCCGTTCCGATCGTGGAAAGCCCCTTCGGGAAAACGATGCTCTGCAGCTGCGAGCAGTTTTTGAATGCGTAGTTGTCAATGTAATAAAGGATATTCGGGAGTGAAACGTCCGTCAGCTTGTTTGCGCCGCAAAACGCGCTGTGGCGAATGAAGAAGACTGTCTCCGGAACTGTGAACTGCGTATCGGTTCTGCCGGCCGGGTAGTAGACGAGATAGTACTGATCCGCATCGTAAAGTACGTTGTCCACAACGCGGTAATGCGTGTTATTTGCGTCAGCGGCTACGGTTTCCACGCTCGTAAGAATGCGGAACGCGCCGTCGCTGATTTTCGTAACGTCCGCCGCAAGATAGATCGCTTTGACCTGGGAGCGGTACGCATACCAGGGGATCGAAGAATCCGTGTCCCAAAAAGCCATCTCGCCGGAGCCGGAAATCGTCAGCGTGCCTGCCGTATCGATCGCCCAGCTTACGCCGTCGCCGCAAGTGCCGCTCGCCGGCAGCGCCGCCGCGCCGAGCAGCGGCTCTTCAAGCTCCTGCGTGTCAAAACCGCGGGTTGCGTTCTCGGAAACTGCCTGCGCATCGGAGCGCAGCAGCGCACCCTCCGCCGCAGGCTCCAACCGCTGCGGCGTAAGCTCCGCCGCGTCGACAGCCTCCGGCTTATCAAAAAATTCCGGCTGGAAAGCCGTATCCTGCGTGACGGTTGCCGCATTGTTTTCCGCCGAGGCAACCGGCGCAAGTGAAAGCAGTAAAACCGCCGCAAGAAGTAGTGCAAACACGCGTTTCATTTCCTGTTCCTCCCGATTGGTTACATTTGTTCGTTTCTGCCGTTTTTTTTTTATTTTAAAGTAGTATATCATATTATAAAACGCTTCACAAGTGAAAAATCATCATATAATCAACTTTCGCGGCGTAAAATCCGCGTAAAAAACGGTTGACAACTTGAAAAACCCCTGTTATAATGGACGAGCCGCATCGAACAGGCAGAAGCTGTGCTATGCCCATTTTCGGGCGCACACGCCTTTAGAGCGAGTCTACAGATAAGGTAGGTGCAAAAAGTATGCAGGCAGTTATCGTGACCGGCGGAAAACAGTATAACGTAGCTGAGGGCGACGTGATCTTCGTTGAGAAGCTCGGCGCTGAGGCGGATTCCACCGTGACTTTCGATCAGGTTCTGGCAGTCGTGGACGGCGAAAAGTCGACCTTCGGCAAGCCCACCGTCGAGGGTGCAACCGTCACCGGTAAGGTGCTGAAGAACGGCAAGGGCAAAAAGATCACCGTTCTGAAGTATCGCCCCAAGAAGGACTCCAAGAGCCTTCAGGGTCATCGTCAGCCGTACACCAAGGTGCAGATCGAAAAGATCTCTGTGTAATGGTATGACAACAGTTCAATTTTTCAATGAAAAGGGCAGAATTACAGGATTCTGCTGTTCGGGTCACAGCGATTATGCCGATCAGGGCGCGGACATTGTCTGCGCGGCGGTATCGGCGGCTGTCAAATTCGCGGAAGCCACCATCAACGATGTTTTGGGTGCGCACGCGAAAACGAAGGTTGATGAAGAAAACGCTGAAATCACCTTGACCCTTCCCGCAGCGTGCGAGGATGAAGACGCCGTTCAAGCGGTGCTCACAGGCATGATGCTCACCCTGTGCGGCTTGCGGGACGAATATCCGGACAACATCGAAGTTTTGGAGGTGTAATCCCATGCTGAATATCAGTTTCCAGTTCTTCGCGCATAAGAAGGGCGGCGGCTCCACTAAAAACGGCCGTGATTCCGAGTCCAAGCGCCTTGGCGTGAAGCGGGCGGACGGGCAGTTCGTGCTTGCCGGCAACATTCTGGTTCGCCAGAGAGGCACGCATATCCATCCCGGCAACAACGTCGGCATCGGCAGCGACGATACGCTGTTTGCAAAGATTGACGGCGTCGTAAAGTTCGAGCGGATGGGCAAAGATCGCAAGATGTGCTCTGTCTACGCGCAGTAAAGAAACAGACCCGGAACGGCTTCGTTCCGGGTTTTTGTCATGTGAGAGGAAACAGTTATGTTTGTCGATAAAGTACGCATCACGGTTGCTGCCGGCAACGGCGGCAACGGCGCGGTTGCGTTCCATCGGGAAAAGTACGTTGCGGCAGGCGGCCCGGACGGCGGCGACGGCGGCAACGGCGGCAGCGTTGTGCTGCGCGTGGACGATCACCTGTCCACTCTGATGGACTTCCGCTATAAGCGCAAATATACCGCGCCCAACGGCGAGGACGGCAGAGGCAGCCGCTGCCGCGGCAAAAAGGGCGATGATCTCATCATCCGCGTTCCGCGCGGCACCGTTGTGCGCGACAGCGAAACGAACGAGATCATTCAGGATATGAGCGGCAGCGAAGATTTCGTGCTCTGCAAGGGCGGCCGCGGCGGCTGGGGCAACCAGCATTTCGCAACGCCCACGCGGCAGGTTCCGCGCTTTGCAAAGAGCGGACTGCCCGGCGAAAAGCACGACGTCATTTTGGAGCTGAAGCTCCTTGCGGACGTCGGACTCGTCGGTTTCCCGAACGTCGGGAAATCCACGCTGCTGTCCGTCACGTCCGGGGCGCATCCGAAGATCGCCAACTATCATTTCACAACGCTCTATCCGAATCTCGGCGTGATCTACGTTGAGGACGGCGTATCATTCGTTATGGCGGATATTCCCGGCATCATCGAAGGCGCGGCGGAGGGCGCAGGGCTCGGCCATGATTTTCTGCGCCATATCGACCGCTGCCGTCTGCTCGTCCATTTGGTTGACGTATCGGGCAGCGAAGGGCGCGATCCCGTAGAGGATTTTGAAAAAATCTGCGCGGAGCTTTCGCAGTACAGTCCGGAGCTTGCCTCGCGCCCGATGATCGTAGCCGCGAATAAAACCGATCTGCTCGCGCCGGAGAGCGATAATCTTGCGCGGCTGAAAAAAGCGGCTGCGGAAAAAGGCTGCGAATTGTATGAGATCTCAGCCGCAACAACCGCCGGAACGCGCGAGCTTGTAAAAACGATCGCCGGAAAGTTAGCGGCGCTGCCGCCCGTAACGGTCTATGAACCGGAGTACGTGAAGCCCTTGCCGGAGGCAGGGGACGCGCAGGAAGTGCAGATCGAGCATATGGACGATCTCTGGCTGCTTTCGGGCAAATGGCTGGAGCGGCTGATCTCGGATATCAACTTCGAAGATTATGAATCGCGCATGTATTTTGACCGCCAGCTCCGCAAGAGCGGCGTGTTTGAGCGCCTGGAAGCCATGGGCGTACAGGACGGCGATACGATCAGTATTTACGATTTCGAATTTGAATACGAACGCTGAATTGTAAAAGTTGAATAAAAAAACGGCAAAAATATTGACAATCCTGCGCTCGTGCTGTAAAATTGCCGCAGTATTTGCAATCGCAAATCAAAATATCGGATGCGCCGGTATGTCAAGGGAACGAGCCGATTATGGTTCGGGCGTTTGATTTGCCGACGGAACGAAAAAATGGAGGAAAATCCAATGAAAAAACTTCTCGCAATCCTGTTGGCTGTCTGCCTGATGGCCGGCCTCGTCGCTTGCGGCGAAACTGCTACAACCGAAACCACCGAAACCACTGAGACGACCGAAGCTGTCGCCGGCGCTTTCAAAATCGGCGGCACCGCTCCGCTGACCGGCCCGGCTGCCATCTACGGCACCGCTGTTAAGAACGCTGCTGAGCTCGCTGTTGAAGAGATCAACGCCGAGGGCGGCATCCAGTTCGAGCTGCGCATGGAAGATGACCAGCACGATGCTGAAAAGGCTGTCAACGCTTATAACACTCTGAAAGACTGGGGCATGCAGATCTCCCTCGGCTCCGTTACTTCCAAGCCCTGCGAAGCAACCTCTACCGAGACCTATGCTGACCGCATCTTCGCGCTGACCCCGTCCGCATCGTCCACCGCCACCATCGAGGGCAAGGACAATCAGTTCCAGATGTGCTTCACTGACCCCAACCAGGGCTCCGCTTCCGCGCAGTACATTGCCGATAAGGCTCTGGCAACGAAGGTTGCTGTTATCTGGAAGAGCGACGACGTCTACTCCAAGGGCATCTATGATACCTTCATGGCAACTGCTCCCGGTCTTGGCATCGAAGTCGTTTCCGATACCACGTTCGTTGACGGCAACGATACCGACTTCTCCGTTCAGCTGGCTGATGCGCAGGCAAACGGCGCAGAGCTGGTCTTCCTGCCGATGTACTACACCCCCGCTTCTCTGATCCTGAACCAGGCAAACGCCATGGGCTACGCTCCGGTTTGGTTCGGCGTTGACGGCATGGACGGCATCCTGACGCTCGAAGGCTTCGATACCGCTCTTGCAGAGGGCGTTATCCTGCTGACTCCGTTCAATGCGGACTCCGAAGATGCGCGCACGGCTGCGTTCGTTGCGAAGTATCAGGAAAAGTACGGCGAAATCCCCAACCAGTTTGCTGCTGACGCATACGACTGCGTCTATGCTTACAAGCAGGCACTCGAAGCCGTCGGCGCTACTGCGGATATGACGGCTGAAGAGCTCTGCGATTTGATGATCGCGCAGTTCACCACCATGACTTACGACGGCATCACCGGCGAAAGCATGACTTGGGACGCTTCCGGCGCTGTTACCAAGGACCCGAAGGGCATGGTCATCGAAAACGGCGCATACGTTGGCCTCGACTAATTTGGTTTTTCACAAGTGATCCGCTCCGCGGAGACGGGACCGTAATCCCGTCTCCGCCGCGGGCGGAACGTGCGCGTATCGGAAGGACGCCGTCCATTGAGGACGCCGTTCCGATACGCGTTTAGCCATATTTACAGAAACCGAGTTAAAGAGGTAAGAAAATGAACATATTTGATTCTTTGATCAGCGGCATCAGCCTGGGCAGTATCTATGCGATCATCGCGCTCGGCTATACCATGGTCTATGGCATCGCAAAGATGCTGAACTTCGCCCATGGCGACGTGATCATGGTCGGCGCGTATATCTGCTTCTATACCTTCACCGGCGGACTGATGTCGTTTTTACCGGCGGTTCCGCCGTATGCGGCGATCCTGATTGCGGTCGTCGTCTGCACGCTGCTCGGCATGCTGATTGAGCGACTTGCGTATAAACCGCTCCGCACCGCGCCGTCGCTTGCGGTTTTGATCACGGCAATCGGCGTCAGCTATTTCCTGCAAAACGCCGCGCTGCTGCTCTGGACTTCCAACCCGAAGGTCTTCCCGTCGTTCTTCAATTTCGGCGGCAACACCAATATCGAGCTTGGCGGCCTGCGCATCTCTTACGTTACGATCGTCACGATCATCGTTTCCGCAGTCATCATGGTTGCGCTGACCCTCTTCACCAGCTATTCCAAAACAGGCAAAGCAATGCGCGCCTGCTCGGAAGATAAGGGCGCCGCGCAGCTCATGGGCATCAACGTGAATACTACGATTTCGATCACCTTTGCCATCGGCTCCGGCCTTGCGGCAATCGCGGGCGTGCTGCTCTGCTCGGCATATCCCACCCTTGTCCCAACAACCGGCTCCATGCCCGGCATCAAGGCGTTTACCGCCGCGGTCTTCGGCGGCATCGGCTCCATCCCGGGCGCGATGCTCGGCGGCCTGCTGCTCGGCGTGATCGAGATCTTCTCCAAAGCGTACATCTCCACCCAGCTCAGCGATGCAATCGTGTTCGCCGTGCTGATCGTCGTGCTGCTCGTCAAGCCCACGGGGCTTCTCGGCAAGCCGATCCGCGAGAAAGTGTGAGGTGGCGAATATGAAACTTTTAACCAACAAAACCACTCGCTCCAATACGATCACCTACGCGGTCGTCGTAATCTCGTTTGTTTTGCTGCAGCTTTGGTCGGGCGCAGGGATGTCCTCCTCACTGAAGGGCATGCTCGTTCCGATCTGCGCCTACGTTGTCATGGCGCTTTCGCTGAACCTTACGGTCGGCGTTCTCGGTGAGCTCAGCCTCGGTCATGCCGGCTTTATGAGCGTCGGCGCTTTCACCGGCACAACCGCCGCAATGGCGCTTGCGCAGTCGATCCCCTCGGATGGGCTTCGCCTGGCGATCGCAATGGTCGTCGGCGCGCTCTTTGCCGCAATCGCAGGCTTTTTGATCGGTATCCCGGTTCTGCGTCTGCGCGGCGACTATCTCGCAATCGTCACGCTGGCATTCGGCGAGATCATCAAGAGCATCTTCACCAACCTTTACGTCGGCTTTGACGGCGGACTGCGTGTAAGCCTGCTCAGCAACCAGACCGGCATCGCGGATAACGATTTGATCATCCGCGGTCCGATGGGCATCGGCGGCATCACGAAAATCTCAACGTTTGTTGCGGGCTTCGTGCTGATCATGCTTACGCTGATCGTGATCTTCAACCTCGTCAACAGCCGCAGCGGCCGCGCGATCATGGCGCTCCGCGATAACCGTATCGCCGCGGAAAGCGTCGGTATCCCGGTAACGAAGTATAAGATGATGGCGTTCGTGATTTCCGCGGCGCTTGCCGGCGCAGCCGGAACGCTGTTCGGTCTGAACTATTCCACCGTCGTTGCCAATAAGTTCGATTTTAATACCTCCATTCTGATCCTCGTCTTCGTCGTCCTCGGCGGACAGGGCAGAATGCTCGGCTCGATCATTGCCGCAGCTGCGCTTACGATCCTGCCGGAGGTGCTGCGTGAATTTGCCGATTATCGTATGCTGGTGTATGCAATCGTGCTGATCCTTGTCATGATCTTCACCAATAACCCCACGATCAAAGGCTTTTTCACCCGCCTGTTTTCCAAAAAGCAGGAAGGAGGCGCGAATCAATGAGTGAAACTCCGATCCTTGAATGCCGTCGTCTCGGCATTGACTTCGGCGGTCTGACCGCAGTTGACGAGTTCGATCTCACGGTCGGCCGTCGTGAGATCGCCGGTTTGATCGGCCCGAACGGCGCCGGCAAAACAACCGTTTTCAACCTTCTCACAAAAGTCTATAAGCCCACGCGCGGCACCATCATGCTCGATGGCGTCGATACCCACGGCATGACGACCGTCCAGGTCAACCGCGCCGGCATCGCGCGTACCTTCCAGAACATCCGCCTGTTCAATAACCTTACGGTTGAAGATAACGTCAAGCTCGGCCAGCATAACCATATTAACTATGGGCTTTGGTCGGGACTGTTCCGCCTGCCGAGCTACTGGCGCGAGGAGAAAGCCGCGCATGAGCGCGCGCTCGATCTGCTCAGCATCTTCGATATGCAGGACATGGCGGACGCCAAAGCAGGTTCGCTCCCGTATGGCGCGCAGCGCCGTCTGGAGATCGTCCGCGCGCTCGCAACCGAGCCGAAGATCCTTCTGCTCGATGAGCCGGCAGCCGGCATGAACCCGTCCGAAACGGCGGAGCTGATGGAAAACATCCGCAAGATCCGCGATACGTTCTCCATCGCTGTTCTGCTGATTGAGCATGATATGAAGCTCGTTATGGGCATCTGCGAGAATATCACCGTTGTCAACTTCGGCAAGATCATTGCCAAGGGCACGGCGGAGCAGATTCAGAACGATCCCGTCGTTATCGAGGCATACCTCGGAAAGAAGGAGGCGTAACATGGCTGAAAATACCATTCTTTCCGTAAACGACATCAACGTTTATTACGGTCAGATTCACGCGGTCAAGGGCATTTCCTTTGAGGTTCAGCAAGGCGAGATCGTCTCCCTCGTCGGCGCGAACGGCGCCGGCAAAACAACAACGCTGGGCACCGTTTCCGGTCTGCTGCGCAGTAAAACCGGCTCGATCGAGTTTGCCGGCGAGAGCATTTTCTCCACGCCGGCGCATAAGATCGTTGAAAAAGGTCTCGCCCACGTACCCGAAGGCAGACGCATCTTCCAGCAGCTCACGGTTGAGGAAAACCTCGATATGGGCGCGTTCGTCCGCAAGGCAAATGAGATCGAGGACGCAAAGGCATACGTCTTTGAGCAGTTCCCGCGCCTGAAAGAGCGCCGCCGCCAGCAGGCAGGCACGCTCTCCGGCGGCGAGCAGCAGATGCTCGCTATGGGACGCGGCCTGATGTCCGCGCCGAAGCTGATGATGCTCGATGAGCCGTCCATGGGACTTGCGCCCATTCTCGTGGAGCAGATTTTTGAGATCATCCAAACGCTCCATAAGAACGGCACAACCATCCTGCTTGTTGAGCAGAACGCGCAGATGGCGCTCTCCATTTCCAATCGCGCCTACGTTCTGGAAACCGGCACCGTCACCATGAGCGGCAATGCAACCGACCTCATGAATGACGACCGCATTCGCAGCGCCTACCTCGGCGGCTAAAGAACATAAAAAACGCATTCGGTTTGGGCGGCGCAAATTAGGGATTATGCAGCCGCAAAGCGGATCTTTTCGTGCAATACTGCGTTATCAAAAGAGGGAATCCGACAAGGATTCCCTCTTTCTCTGTCTTGTCTTGCGCAAAAATCTCTCGCTTTGCGGTGCTTCGCAGTTTT
>JAFSUG010000026.1 GCA_017445385.1 Oscillospiraceae bacterium | reverse complement strand
GTCTCGTACAACTCGGCACGGCGCTGCATCTCTTCCGAAAGATGCAGTTCGCTCATATTCTGCTGCACGAATCGCGCCATCTGTGCATATGCCTCCGGCGCAGTCTCGCGGATGCGGTGCACCAGCTCGTGCGTGATTGCCGTCCGAACGGGGTCTTTTGCGTTCAGCGCAATTTGGATCACGCCGTCTTTATAGCTTGCGTTATAATCTCCGTCGCCAAGCTGCTCCACAAATCGGATCTGTACGCCTGTAACCTTTGCCAGCGCGTCCAAAACCCGAATATCGCGGCTTTTGAGATTCGCTTTGCGCAGATACTTGTCGCGCACAAGGATTGCGTCCTTGCCCTTGTATGCCGCCTGCGCTTTGCGCTCCGCGTCCGCCTCGGCAGCGGTCTGCGCCGCCTCGATCATGCTCTGCGGAATTTCTTTCGCCGCGTCCTGCTTCGCCTGCTGCACGTCCTCGCCGGAAAGCACGGCGTTATAAACGCGCGCATACACTTCCGCCGCCTGCTTCACGCTTGCGCCGCTCCGCTCCGCATCCGCAAGCGTCTTCTGAAAGCCGCGCGTGCCGCTCTCGCCGAGCGCAAGCACGCTTTCCATCCCCGGCGCGGTCAAACGCTTTGCAATAGCGCCCCCTTCGGGGGAGCTGCCGCCTTCGGCGGCTGAGGGGGAATCCTTCCCCGGCGCCGGCAGCGTCCGATCTTCCAAATTTTCGCTGTTGCTTTTTTCAGAAGAAGTTGGTATACTGGTATTTAGAAATTCAACCTTTGCAAGTAGCTGGGAAGATTGTATTCCTGTGCCGGACAGCATTTGGTTGAATTTCTTTTCATTTTTTATATAAATATTTGCCTGCTTATCAAGGTTCTGCAAAAGACCACTAATAGATGCTCTTGAATGAATACTTGTTGCCTTATGTGCGTTTTCTCCATAGAGATCATTATTGAGATCAAATGTCACTATAATATAGCCACCATTCTCACTTGTATCGCCCGTAACATATACCAAAGCATTCCTTGCAGAATTATGAATAATTGCGACCGGGTTTTGAATACCTTCACTTAATCCGGCAATATCGTTCTCTGTTAAACCGTGAGCACTTCGGCTTCCCTTTTTTTCTCTTATTGCCTTATTGATAACACTTGTCGGCACATAGAGTGGCGATATGGAAATACCCCGTTCGCTTAATTCCAAAGTGCTGTTGCCTAAATACAAAGAATCGCTCGAAGAAATCGATCCATTATTTGTAAAGTAATCGGAAACCTGTTTCTTCCACGGGATATTTCTTGTGTTTTTTATGCTGTATCGTGCATCATTTCTTTCTGAATTACCCTCGACCGTGGCGGTGCTTTTTTCGGCTGATTGCGCGGCTTCGCCGTTTGCCTGCACATTTCGCAGCGAATTGATCGCAACAGATCCCCCGGACATCAATCCACCCGAGATCGCCCCGCCGATGGCATCTGTCGATAGCTCAACCAGCCGGCTTTTGAATGCTTCTGCAAATGCTTCGCTTTCACTGAAACCTTTTGCGCGGTACTCCCGAATCGTTCGCTTCCATTCGCTTTGCGATTGCGAAGCAAGTACATCATACAGATCGTCCGCAAACCAGTTCATTAAATCGCTTGCCGCTTCTTCGCTGCTTTCTGCCGCTATGTTTTTCAGTATATATTTGATTGCGCTTTCATTTCGCAAGTCTGCATTCAGGAGCGTTTCAAGACTGTACATCTCTGACAGGTATTCAGCAGCACCGGCTGCAATGCCAAGGATGAGCGCGCGAACGCTTAGCATTCCGCTATCTCTCGCCATTGTAACGCTGTCCGCTGCTGCGCCGGATGCCATAAGCGTCAAGGATGCGTGTTTTGCGATTTTTCCGAAAGCCGCAGAAGACGAAGTAACGCTTCCCAAGCCGCCCGTCAAAAGAGCATTGTAGAGAAAATCAAGCATGCTCATCGTTTGCTGATAACCAAAAGCAGCCAGCTCGCCGCTGTTAATTTCAAACCCTGCAAGATATCCCGTCCAGCCGTCGGCACTATGCGCAATTTGTTGTGCTGCTTTGCTCCGCACATCGATGCTGTAAGTAGATATTCTGTTGTATTCGGCGTTTTGATCGATGATTCCGTCATCTAAAACGTCAACAACTTGTCCAAGCAGTGAGAAGAGCTTAAGCGGTGAAGTTAAAACCGTTGCAATACTGTCTCCGGCGATATACCATGTGCCTTTTTCTCCTGCGTATTTTTCTTCAAGGTGCTTTTGATACGCCGCTCTGTATCTGGCGTTCAGTTCTCGTTCAAGAGAATTGAGATACTGTTCTGCCTTTTCAGGGGCTTTTGCATCTAAATAGTTATACAGCGCAATCTCATCGTCAGTCATATACTGCAGATCGGAATCTACGCCCGCGGCGTGACCCATGCTTACAACGCTAATTGCTGCCGGATCTTTATTTATGTAAGCATGGCGAATTGCATCGATATCCACCTTTGAATAATGATAACTGCCATCCGTGCTGGAATGCTTTTGCCTCCAAGAATCACCTTTAGACCGATAACCCGAATTCTCCGCAAAGTCTTCTTCGCTGATAATATTCTGTTCAAAATCTCGCACAGCATTGCGCTCAAGCGACCTTGTTCCCTCCAGCATTTTTATGCGCTGAATGTACGGTTTGCTTATGCTCGCTCTTTTATCTTTCAGTTCTTTCAGATAATCCGTAATCGCCTCCGCCGTATACGCTGCCCAATCATTTTCACGGTCCGGCGGCACAGGATCAAGTCCATAGGTTAAGAGAACGTCGTCAGCCTCCCACCGTTCTTTACCAATATCCCCGCCGTTTGAGAAATAACGCTGTTTGTCTTCCAGATCACGGATCCAAGCATTCAATTCGCTTGTTTCTTGTTCCATCTCGTGTTCTACGTTTTGCCGCTGGCGCAAGTAGTCTTCATCTGTTGTTTGGAATCTGTCATAATTCACACTGTCAATTCCGCCATATGCCTTCCGCCCCGGTGCATCAAACGTAACGCCCGGTATTGCTGGGTTTTTAACATTGTTCGCCGCATTTGCAGCAGTTACCATTTTTCGTTCTATGGCATCCATATCATCCGTAAACGGGATCTGCTGTCCGGCAGCATAGTTTTCCTCGCTGCCAATTGACCTCCAGTACTCTGCATACCGTTTCGCGCTCGGCTTCACGCTCGCAAGATACCGTCCGTCTTTTTCGAGCGCATTCATGATGATTGAATAGGCATTCGGGTCATAGATATCCGAATATCGCGCGAAGTATTCCTTATATCCCTCTTCGTTATCTCGGAAATCTGCAAGCAGCTCCAAGCCTTTCTTGGCAAGTGCCTGTGCTTCGCCGCTCCACTTTTTTCCTTTTCCCGCAGCTTCTTCCCCTGTCCGATATCCCTCCATGCTGCCGGACATTCTTTTAGATAGCCGGCTGATCGCCTGTTCCCATTGTTCAAACTCCTGCAAGCGCAGTCTGGTATCCGTATCGCGCACATAACCGTCGGAATCGTCCAGCGCATTCATAATCAGCTGATAAGCGTTATTCGGAATGCTTCCGCTGTTTTGTGAAAAGTAATCACGCAAAGCCGCTCCACGAACGGCAAGTTCTCCCGTATACCGTCTTTTTTCGCCGGTGCTTCGTCTTTTTGCTTGCTCGGTTTCCTGCAACGCATAAATATCCTGTAAATATGCAGTGAAGTCTTTCACCATATCCGCCGTTGTCTTTTCTTTCTTTGGCGCGGTTATCGCCGTGCTTGTTTCAATCTCGCGCACCTTAGCAGGTAACGGCAAAGATATTGCGCCGACTGTTTTGCTCCCTGTATCGCCGAAAACCACCTTTCCCGGCGCAGGCAGCGGCAATGCCGCTGTGGGGCTGCTCGCCTGAGCAGCCCCACTGTTTTTTACCATCCCCGGCGCCGGCAGCGTCCGATCTTCCAAATTTTCGCTGTTGCTTTTTTCAGAAGATGTGGGTATAATAAGGTTAGCGGAAGCATTCGCACCAACTGGCGGTTTGGACGTAGGCTGCGGGGAGTTTTGCTCCATGTTCAGCACTTGGTCAATGCTTTCGCTGTTTTTTTGCATATATGCCGTTACAACTCGCATCTGTTTTGTATTTGTATCCGGCACAGCTTCGACGACATAATATGTGCCGTTGACGGGCATGGAGAATTGCAGCAGTTGCTTTTTTCGGAAGATGTGGGTATACTGGTATCGGAAGAAGCAATTTCTGCATGAGCGCCGGCATTGCCGGAAGGGCCCGAAGACGCATTGTGCGCCGCAGGATTGCTTCTTTCTCTTATATTTTGTATACAGCCGCAGCGAGACGCTGCCGCCTTCGGCGGCTGAGGGGGAATCCTTTCCCTGCGCAGGCAGCGGCAGAACATCCAAATTTTCGCTGTTGCTTTTTTCAGAAGATGTGGGTATAATGTTATTAGGTTGAGCATTTACCTTACCGTTTTTTTCGGTTTGGTTCACGTCAGCATGTAAAGTCTGCCGGGTGCTCAACCTTTCTTTTTGTTTGCATGATCCATATAAGCGGATACGACCGCCATTACCTTCGCTTTACTTGACGGGATAGCCTTTACTGCATAGTATGTGCCGTTGACGGGCATGGAGAATTGCCGCAGTTGCTTTTTTCAGAAGATGTGGATATAATAGTATTGGAAGTTTTCCTGCTAAGAGCGCCGTCTTTGACGGAAGAGCCGTGATGCACTTCTTGTGCTGTGGGGAAACTTCTTTTTTTATTTTTTTGTATACAGCCGCAGCGAGACGCTGCCGCCTTCGGCGGCTGATGGGAAATCCATCCCCGGTGCAGGCAGCGTCCGAACGTCCGAATTGTCACCGTTGCTTTTTTCGGAAGATGCGGGTATACTAAGGTTAGGAGATACATCTGTAGAATCGCTTTTAGGCGTAAACCAGGGGGCTTTTGCATCCGGGAGCTGCGAGATCGTATCTCCGTTCTTTGTGTTTGCATGATCCATATAAGCGGATACGACCGCCATTACCTTCGCTTTACTTGACAGGATGGCCTCTACTACATAGCATGTGCCGTTGAGGGCCATGGAGAATTGTCACCGTTGCTTTTTTCCGAAGATGTGGGTATAATAAGGTTAGACGTATCTGATGAGACACCGCTGGGAATACGGCTTGTTCCGCGCCCTGCACCGTCCAAGGATGCGTTAGACACATCTGATGAGACACCGCTGGGACTTCGGATTAAGCCGCTCCCGGCACCGTCCAAGGATGCGTCAGGCATCGCTGATGAGGCATCGGTTGATGAGGGAATATTCCCAGGTCTTCCATCGCCCAAAGCGGTGTCTTTTTTTATTCCCCAATGATATATCTGGCTTTCTGGTTGATGTTGAGCATTTTGCACCATATCGCGCACAGTAACTCGCACCACCCAAGAAAACTATCTCTTGCGCGATTATGGGCAGATATGGTATACTTATAAAGTATAGGATTGCTCCTGCGCAAGCGGCGCAGGATTATAGGAGGGACGAATGATGCCGAGAAAAGCCGTATCGGAAATGAATGCGTTTGAGCGGATACATTACAGCCTTGGCGGTCGGACGTTCCGCGCGATTGTGCTGATCTCGCTTGTGATCAGCATTGCTGCGGCATCGTTCGGCTTTCTGCTGTTCAGCACTTCGATCAACCGCGAGTACCGCACGAACACCGCGCGCATCGCAAAAGCCGCCACAACCGTAGTCAGCATGGAGGAGGTTTTGCGCGCTGCAAAGGCGATTGTGCCATCGTATGACGCGCTGCCCGAGCAGACGCGGCACGACGATCCGAATGCGCTGACAGAGCTTTTCAGCGGCATGAACACGGGATCTTATCAGCAGATGTGCGCAACGCTGCGCCATTTTCAGCTTGAAAACGAGGCAATCGCGGCTTACGTTGCCGCGGTTGATCCGCAAAACAACCGGCTGATCATTCTTGCCGACGCCGATTCGGGCGAAAACGCAATGCAGCCAAGCTACATGATCGAGCTTACGCAGCGCGAAATGGACATCTACTTAAACGGCGCGGAGCCCTCGCTCTGGGATACGTTCTTTACAACCGACAAAATCCCGGCAATGGTGATCCGCGGAGAGAACGGAACCTTCCGCTGCACGGCGAGCGCGCGGCTGATGAACTACGGCAGCTTTCCGCTGCTGATCTTCTTCGATACCGATATGAACCGCGCCGCAGACGCGGGCAAGTCGTTCCTTGCGCAGTATGCCGCGCTGCTGCTGATTGTATCGCTTCTGACGCTTGTGGTTGGGCTGGTCCATCTGCGCAAGACGGTTGTTAACCCGATCAATCAGCTTACGGAAGCGGCGACCGCCTACACACAGGCGCGAAACGATACGCACCGCGATGGGAAGTTTTTCAGCAATCTGAACATCCGAACAGGCGATGAGATCGAAAACCTCGCCTACACGATGAAACTGCTTGAGAGCGATCTTGCGAAATACGTGCAGAACCTCACGAGCGTTACGGCGGAGCGCGAGCGCATCAGCACGGAGCTTTCGCTTGCCACGAAGATCCAGGCGAGCATGCTGCCGAGCGTATTTCCGCCCTTCCCCGAGCGCGAGGATATGGACATTTTCGCATCGATGAAGCCGGCGAAAGAGGTCGGCGGCGATTTCTACGATTTCTTCCTTGTTGACGACAGCCACCTTGCGCTCGTCATGGCGGACGTTTCCGGTAAGGGCATCCCTGCCGCACTGTTCATGATGATCACAAAGATCCTCGTTCAGAACCACACGATGACGGGCCTTACCCCGACGCAGGTGCTTGAAACGCTGAACCGGCAGATCTGCAAGAACAATCCGCAGGAGATGTTCGTTACGGTTTGGCTCGGCATCCTCGATCTGAAAACGGGCGTTTTGACCGCCGCAAACGCAGGGCATGAATATCCCATATTGAAGCAGCCGGACGGCAGCTTCGAGATCATAAAAGACCGCCACGGCTTTGTGATCGGCGGCATGGACGGATCGCGCTATCCGCAGTATGAGCTGCAGCTCAAGCCCGGCGCAAAGCTCTTCCTCTACACCGACGGCGTAATGGAAGCGACGAACGCAGAGAGAGAACAGTTTGGCGCGGAGCGGCTGCTTGCATCGCTCAAGCGCACGGAAAACGAATCGCCGCAGGCGATCCTCACGGCAATCAGCCACGATTTGGAAGCATTTGCAGACGGCGCACCGCAGTTTGACGATGTGACGATGCTTTGTCTGGATTACGGAGGCGAAAAGGACATGAACGAGCTGACGATTGAAGCAACGGTTGAAAACATTGCCACGGTAACCGATTTTGTTGACAGCGCGCTGGATAAGCTGGACTGCTCCATGAAGATTCAGACGCAGATCAACATTGCCATTGACGAGCTGTTCGGCAATATTGCGCGCTACGCCTACAACCCCGAAACCGGCCCGGCAACGGTCCGCGTTGAGGTGGAGCAGGATCCGCTCGCCGTGCTCATCACGTTCATCGACAACGGCAAGCCCTACGATCCCCTCTCCGCGCAGGACCCGGATATTACCGCTTCGGCGGAGGATCGTGAGATCGGCGGACTCGGCGTTTTCCTTGTGAAAAAGACGATGGACGACGTGACCTACGAATACAAAAACGGGCAGAACGTCCTGCGCATCAGAAAGAAGGTATCCCCGTAATGAACGTTTTTGACGAGGCGATCTGCTTCGCGGTGAAAGCGCACGAAGGCATGGTGCGCAAGCGCGCGAGCACGCCGTATATCGTCCATCCGCTTGAGGTTGCAGCCATTTGCGCAAGCATCACCTCCGATCCGGACGTTCTCGCCGCCGCAATGCTGCACGACACCGTGGAAGATACAGACGTGACCGCGGATGAGATTTTGGAGAGATTCGGCGAGCGCGTTGCAATGCTCGTTGCATCCGAAACGGAGGATAAGCGCCCCGGTCTTCCCCCGGAAGAATCCTGGCGCATCCGAAAAGAAGAATCACTGCAAAAGCTGAAGGATGCCGAAGACCCCGGCGTAAAGGTTTTATGGCTCGGCGATAAGCTTTCCAACATGCGTTCGTTCTACCGCGCATGGAAAATCAGCGGCAACACGCTTTGGAAGGACTTTCACCAGAAGGACCCCTGCCAGCAGGCATGGTATTACCGCACGATCGTTGCGCTGCTGCGCGATCTGGAAAAATACGAGGCTTGGCAAGAACTGAACTACGACGTAGAAATGATATTTGAAGGAGTGGAATCAAAATGAAACATCAACTTGAATCGGGCTGCCTGACCATTTGGCCGGAAGGTCACATCGACTCGGCAAACGCAGCCGCAATTGAGCAAGAGCTTGATCAAATCCGCGCGCAGAACCCGGCGCAATCGATCGTTTTGAACTGTGAAAATCTTGCGTATCTCTCCAGCGCGGGACTGCGCATCGTGCTGCGCACGAAGAAGGCTGTTCCCGATACGAAGCTCATCAACGTTTCCGCGGACGTCTATGAAGTCTTCGAGATGACCGGCTTCACCGAAATGATGGAGATCCACAAAGCCTACCGCACCATCTCCGTTGAAGGGTGCGAAGTGATCGGTCAGGGCGCAAACGGCAAGGTTTACCGTATCGATCCCGATACGATCGTGAAAGTCTACCTCAACCCGGACGCGCTGCCGGAAATCCACCGCGAGCGTGAGCTTGCGAGAACCGCGTTCGTGCTCGGCATTCCGACCGCGATCCCCTACGACGTTGTGCGCATCGAGGGCGGCGGTTACGGCTCTGTTTTCGAGCTGCTCAACGCCAAGAGCTTCGCAAAGCTGCTGATGTCCGGCGAAAAGACAACCGAGGAAGTTGCGAAAATGAGCATCGATCTGCTCAAGCAGATCCACGGCACGCTCGTTAAACCCGATTCCATGCCGGATATGAAAGCCGTTGCGCTGGACTGGGCGGACTTCTTGAAGGACTACCTCCCTGCCGATCAGTATGAAAAGCTCCATGCGCTGATCGCCGCCGTGCCGGACGATCTGCACATGATGCACGGCGACTACCACATCAAGAACGTCATGCTGCAAAACGGCGAAAGCCTGCTGATCGATATGGATACGCTCTGCCACGGTCACCCGATTTTCGAGCTTGCGAGTATGTTCAACGCCTACCAGGGCTACGGCGAGCTTGACCACGAGATCACAAAGAATTTTCTCGGTCTGGACTACGGCGTTGCCTGCGAATTCTGGCACGATTCGCTGCAGATGTACTTAGACGGCGCAGACGAGCAGAAATGCCGGGAAGTGGAAGAGAAAGCAATGATCGTTGGCTATACGCGCATCATGCGCCGCCGCATCCGCAGAGGCGGATTTGACGACGAATTCGGCCGCAAGGAAATTGAAAACTGCGCAAAGCGCCTTGCCGAGCTGCTTCCGAAGGTCGATACGCTGACATTCTGATAGGTTTACGCATTTGCAGAAGCATTCCCGTTGCTTCTGCATTTGCCATCTGCACGAAAAGACTTTTCTGCGGAAAAATGGGAAAATGGAGGCGTGCCTATGTCAAAGCCGTACATTACTGTAATCGGAGCGGCAAATATTGACCTTCGCGGAAGATCCTACGCGCCGCTGATTCCGCGCGATTCCAACCCCGGCGAGATCTCGTCCGCGTTTGGCGGCGTTGGGCGGAACGTTGCGCACAATCTGCGGCTTTTGGATACAAACGTGCAGCTTTTAACCGCATTCGGCGATGACGTCTGGGCGGCTAAACTGAGAAGCGACTGCATTGCACGCGGCATCGGACTGGACGGCGCGATTACCGTTTTGGATATGCCCACCTCATCCTACTTATATATAACCGGACCGGACGGCGATATGGCGCTTGCCGTTTGCAACACGGACGTTGCCGACAGAATCACGCCGCAGTTTTTAGACGCACGGCAAGCGCTTCTTGAGAACGCCGCGCTCGTTGTGTTTGACGGCAACCTTGCCGAAAAGACGATCGCGCATCTGTGCGAGATCTGCCGCGTACCGCTGTTTGCCGACCCCGTTTCCGTTACGAAGGCGGAGCGGCTGAAGCCCTTTTTGCGGCACATTCACACGCTCAAGCCGAACGCGATTGAGGCTGCGCATCTCACCGGCGAAGACGATCCCGAAAAAGCCGCAAACGCGCTCGTTGCGCTGGGCGTAAAGCGCGCGTTCGTATCCGCCGGTGAAAACGGCATCTTTGCCGCCGATCAAAACGGCTGCAAGAAAATCCCCTGCTTCCCTGCCGAGATGAAAAACGCAACGGGCAGCGGCGACGCTGCGATGGCGGCGCTCTGCCGCGCATACTTAGACGGCTGCGATCTGGAAAAATGCGCCATGTATGCTGCGGCAGCCGGCGCGATCACCGTTGCTTCGGAAAACACCGTATCCCCTGCGCTTTCGCGCGATGCAATTTTGCATAGAATTTATAAAAACGGAGGAAAATGACTATGAATCGCTATTTGGATATTTCGCCTGAGGTAAAGGCGGCACTGGATGAAGGAAAACCCGTTGTCGCGCTGGAAAGCACGATCATCTCTCACGGCATGCCCTATCCGCAAAACGTGGAAACGGCGCTGAACGTGGAGGCGATCATCCGCGAATGCGGCGCGGTTCCGGCAACCTGCGCCATAATCGGCGGACGGCTCAAAGCTGGACTTTCCAAGGACGAGATCGAGCATCTCGGCAAAAAAGGTTATGACGTCCCGAAGGCAAGCCGCCGCGATCTGCCCGTTCTGATCGCGCGCGGAAGCGACGGCGCTACAACCGTTACAACAACCATGATCATCGCCGCGCTTGCCGGCATCCGCGTTTTCGCAACGGGCGGCATCGGCGGCGTACACCGCGGCGCGGAAACAACGATGGACATTTCCGCTGACCTTGAAGAGCTGGCGCAAACGCCCGTTATGGTTGTTTGCGCAGGCGCGAAATCCATTCTCGACCTCGGCTTGACGCTGGAATATTTGGAAACAAAGGGCGTTCCCGTCCTCGGCTACGGCACGGAAGAGCTGCCGGCATTCTATACGCGCCACAGCGGCTTCAAGGTAGATTACCGCGTGGATTCTCCGGAGGAGCTTGCCGCGATCTATCAGGCGCAGCGCGACAGCGGCTGCAAAGGCGGTATGCTCGTTACCAATCCGATTCCGGAACAGTACAGCATGGACAAGGCGGTTATTGACCGCGCAATTGAAACCGCGCTGAAAGAAGCGGCGGAAAAAGGCGTTCACGGCAAACAGACAACGCCCTTCCTGCTTGCAAAGGTCAAGGACCTCACAGGCGGCGACAGCCTGGCGAGCAACATTCAGCTTGTTTACAACAATGCGCGCCTTGCGGCAAAAACCGCTGCGGCGCTCTGCCGGCTGTAAGGGAATTGCGTATGCAGAGAGAAAAATTCGGTTCACGGCTCGGTTTTATTCTGGTCAGCGCAGGGTGCGCGATCGGAATCGGCAACGTTTGGAAATTCCCCTATGTCACCGGCGCAAACGGCGGCGGCTTCTTCGTGCTGTTCTATTTGCTGTTTCTTGTGATTATGGGTCTTCCCGTTCTGACGATGGAGCTCGCGGTTGGCCGCGCGTCGCGCAAGAGCGCGGTACTCGGCTACAAGGCGCTTGAAAAAGAAGGCAGCAAATGGCATATCCACGGCTGGTTCGCCATCGCCGGCTGCTATCTGCTGATGATGTACTATACAACCGTATCCGGCTGGATGCTTTCCTATTTTATAAAGTTCCTCATCGGCACGTTTGAAGCGCCCGGTATCGATACAAGCGCCGTATTCGGCGGTATGCTCGCAAATCCCAAAAACGAAATGGGCATTTTTATGGCGATCACGGTCATTCTCGGCTTCTTCGTCTGCTCGTTTAAGCTGCAATCCGGCCTTGAGCGCATCACAAAGTGGATGATGCTCGGTCTGCTGGCGCTGATTCTGATTCTTGTTGTCCATTCCATGACGCTTGAAAACGCTTTGGAAGGTCTCAAATTCTATCTCATGCCCAACAAAGCCAACGTGCAGCAGGTCGGCATCGGCAAGGTCATAACCGCCGCGATGAACCAGTCGTTTTTCACGCTGAGCCTCGGCGTTGCGGCAATGGAGATTTTCGGCAGCTATATGTCCAAGGAAAAAACGCTCGCAACGGAAGCTGCTTGGATCTGCGGCCTTGACACCTTTGTTGCAATCTGCAGCGGCTTGATCATCTTCCCGGCGTGCTTCGCCTTCGGCGTTCAGCCGGACGCAGGACCGAGCCTGATTTTCCAGACACTTCCGCGCGTATTTATCAGCATGCAGGGCGGCAGAATCTGGGGTACGCTCTTCTTCCTGTTTATGACGTTTGCCTCGTTCTCCACGGTGATCGCCGTTTTTGAGAATATAATCACCGCCTCCACCGATAACTTCGGCTGGAGCCGCAAAAAAGCCGCAATCATCAACTGTATCGTCATTTTGATCGCAAGCATCCCCTGCGTGCTCGGCTACAATATTTGGAGCGGCGTCCATCTGATCGGCGGACGCGATATTCTCGACAGCGAGGATTTCATCGTTTCCAATCTTCTGCTGCCGATCGGCTCGCTTGTATACCTGCTCTTCTGCACAACGAAATGGGGCTGGGGCTTCGATCAGTATCTGGAAGAAGCCAACACCGGCACCGGTTGGAAGCTGCCGCGCTGGCTGCGCCACTACTTTCGCTTCGTGCTTCCGATCCTGATTCTTGTGATCCTTATTCAGGGCTTGATCGGCTAAAAAACTGTTGCGGATAATGGGTTTTTCTGTTATAATCTGTCGGGAGGGATCTCCATGCCCAGATTTTTCGTAACGCAAGATACGCTTTCCGGCAAATTCGCGCATCTCACAGGCGAGGCCGCATCGCATATCCGCGTTCTTCGGCTTGAAAAAGGCGACCGCGTTACGCTCTGCACCGGCGACGGTTTGGAGCACGAGGGCGTTATAAGCGACTTGCAGCAAGGCGCTGTCAGCGTCGTTCTGCACGCCAGCGGCGAAAGCCAGTCCGAGCCGAAGCTCAAATGCAGCGTTTATATGGCGCTTGCAAAGGCGGATAAATTTGAGCACGTCGTGCAAAAGGCAACGGAGCTCGGCGCAGCCGAGATCATCGCCTTCCCTTCCGCCAGATGCGTTTCGCGCCCGGATGAACGCGCCCTTGCCAAGAAGCTGGAGCGCTGGCAGAAAATTGCCGTTTCCGCTGCGGAGCAATCCGGCAGAGGCTTGATCCCCAAAGTTTTGACCGTTTCCTCGTTTGAAGACGCAGTGCGCCGCGCTTGCGAAGCGGAGCTTCCGATTGTCTGCTACGAAAACGAAGCGCACCATTCGCTCCGCGCAGCCGTTACCGGGGCGCAGGTTTCCACCTGCGCGCTGATGACCGGTCCGGAGGGCGGTTTTACCGAAGAAGAAATGACTTTTGCGCAAAGCGCCGGAATGCAGGTCTGCACGCTCGGACCGCGCATTTTGCGCTGCGAAACCGCGCCGCTGTGCGCGCTCACGGCAGTTTTGTTCAGCGCCGGGGAATATGACTAAACGCAAGGAGAATGCGATATGGCAAAGCAGAATCCAAAACAGATGCATAAAAAGGAAGACACCGTAGTTTATCGCGCCATTGCGGATCTCGCAATCGTGATTGTTTCGCTGCTCATTCTTCCGCTTATCCGCAGCCAATACGCAAACGCCGATCTCTTTGAAGCATGGCGCAATGCGTTTTTATGGATCACGATCTGCGGCGCGGTACTTGCAGTTGCGGCGGCTGTTATCGCCGCAGCGGTCAAGTCTGTGCGGAAGATCGGCGTGATCGCTGCCTGCGGACTTGCAGTGATCGCAATCGCATCGCTTGCGCTTTACCTCTTTGCGTACCCCGTGATCCCCTACCTCTACTACTTCGTGATCGCCGGCGGCGCGCTGTATCTGATCTACCTGCTCTACCCGGTTGATTTCGTTGCGATTGCAACGCTGATGACGCTTGCAGGCGGCGTGTTCTACCTGCACGGCGCAGCCGGAATGCTCACTCGCTCTTCGATCGTTCTCTATGCGATCCTCGTTTTGCTGATTGCCGCGGACGTTTATTTCGCAAGCCGCGCGGTGAAGCACAGCGGCAGAGTGCATATGGGCAAAAAGTCCTTCCGCTTCTACGCGCGCAAGGGCGGCGCGCTTCCCACCTACGCAGCCGCAGCCGTTTTGATTGCCTGCATCGCGGCGGCAATCCTCTTCGGCAGCGTATTCGCAGGCTACTGCGTCTACGGCGTTGCCGCAGTGCTTTTCATCTTCGCCTGCTACTATACCTTCCAGCTTGACTGACAAGCATATGCAAGCAAATAACCGAGGTGCTCAACGCACCTCGGTTATTTATTTATGTTCGGGTTGTCCGTTCTATCCAGAAGATAATCAATGCTGACATTATAATATTCAGAAAGCTTTATCAGCGTCTCCGCCGTAAGAGAGATCACACCGGTTTCATATTGGGAATAGGTATTCTGCGAAACATTCAGCATATCGGCTACCGTCTTTTGCTTGATATCCCGATCTTCGCGGATACTCTTCAAATTGCGAAACCGCATAAACATCACCCGTTTGTTATTATGCGATATCTTAAAAAAAGATATTGACTTTTATCTGTAATACAGATAAAATATTTAAAAATGACAAAAGGAGGTATCATATGGTCATTTTAATTCTTATCGCGGTCGCTATTCTCATATACATTACATACATGGCCGCAACAAAGGACAAAAGAGCACAGCAGGCAGCAGAACGCGAGAAGCAGGAAGCACTGTCAAAACTTGCATTATTGGCAGATTTTGACGAGATGCAGCATCTTCGCGGCTTGACCGATCGACTTACTGATCTTAATGGTCCCATGACCGCTACATTGCGGCGAGACGGCGATTACTTTATTCTGTTTGACGGGGACTCGCTTGCTATTGAAACACGGTGGCGCGAACGTTCCAAAGATGGCGGCTATGAAGAAAAAAAAGACAGATACATATACTCCACTAGGACAGAAATGGGTAAAAACAAGTTAACTGGCTTAGACAAAACTGCTTACATGGAAATCATTAAAGATCGGCTGATCGAAACCGGATGGATGGATGTCAGCGAACACTACAATTCCAACTCTGACATAAAAGAATTCAGAGTAAGAAAAAAGAAAAACGAGACAATACCTGAATGGTAACAAAATGCAAAGGAGAAATAACAATGGAAAAAATGAGTTCAAGAGATTACGACACTTACAAGTCTGCAATCGACGTTGCAAACAGAAGCAAGGACAAAGATGCATTGCGGGAAATCCAGAAGCAACTGATCGTTCGCTACGGTGCGGACAATGACGACGTGCAGTATTTGCTGAAGCGCTTTGATTACTATGTATAATTGAATAATACAGCACCCCCGTTCATAGATTGAACGGGGGTGCTTGTTTGTTTCGCAAAGCAATCGTAAAGAACACGCTGCTTCTGACTGCCGCCTCTTTGGGGCTGCGGTCTGTTTCGATATTGTTTCAGTCCTATCTCACGCGCGTAATCGGCGCGGAGGGCATCGGCAAATTGCACCTTGCCATGACCGCCGGCGCAGTTGCGATGACAGTGGGTTTATCCGGCGCGCGCGTAGCTGCGATGAACTTAACGGCAAGGTATTTCGGGCGAGGCGATATGCCTGCGATGAAGCAGGCAATTGCTCGCTGCCTTTGCTATTCGCTCTTCCTTTCGCTGTTTGCAGGGGGTATGCTCTCGCTGCTTGCGCGCCCGATTGCCGGCAGGCTTTTGCACGATCCAACGCTTTCCCCTGCGCTGATTCTGCTCGGGCTCACGCTTGCGCCAAGCTGCCTGATGGCAGTGCTCGGCGGCTGCTATACAGCGCTTGGAAAGGTGCGGACGCTTGTTGCCGTGAGCGCGGCGGATCGCCTTTGCAGCATCGCGCTTACGATGCTTTGGCTGAATTTGCTGCCAAGCTATGATCTCACCGCCGTAAGCTGCGCGGTAATCGGCGGCGGCGCAATCTGCTCGAGCGGAGCGGCAGGGGTTCTGCTCTATCTGCTGATGAGAGATTTGCGCAGCGTCCAAGCCGCAAAGGGCGGAAGCTGCCGTCCGTTTTTACAACTCTGCATTCCGCTTGCACTCAGCGAGTATCTCCGCTCGGGTCTATCCGCCGCGGAGCATTTTCTCATACCGCGCGGACTGCGTGCGTCTTCCGAATCTTACGATTACGCAATGGCATGCTACGGCACGATCCACGGCATGGTCTTCCCTGTCTTGATGTTCCCATGCGCGCTGATTACCGCGCTTTCCGACGTGCTTGTTCCTACGCTCAGCCGGATGAACGCGCAAAATGACCGCCCGGGGATTCGGGCGGTCATTCGAAAAAGCATCGCTTTCGGCATCGCGTTTGCGCTCATATCGGCAGCCGGCGAGTTTCTGCTTGCACCTTGGCTTGGGCAAACGCTCTATTCCAGCGCGCTTGCAGGGCACTATCTGCGGCTGTTTGCGCCGCTGATCCTCATTCTTTATTGCGATGCGCTTGTAGACGGGATGCTGAAGGGGCTCTGCGAGCAGGCGGCAAACGCGAAGATCAACACCGTAACCGCCGCGCTGGACGTTCTGCTGCTGCTTTTGCTGCTGCCGCGCCTTGGCATCGTCGGCTATCTCATCAGCTTTACGGTTACACACACAATCAATTTCGCAATGAGCCTTTCGCGGCTGATTCGCGTTACACGATCTCCACAACCGTTAAAACGCGATCCTTTACAAAAAAGCGAACGTCAAATCCGGCATACTGAAAACCGTAGCGGCGCTCCGGGTCATCCTGGTAGGACGGGCGCGGATCCTGCCGCAAAATCTGCTTGAGCGGCTCGCGCTTATCGCTTGGAAGCCGCTCCAGCAGCGCATCCGGGCAGTTGACCTCCAGCGCGTAATCGCGCACGGGATCTGCAAAGCCGCCGATTGCTTCGGGGTGGCTGTCCGTATAGGCAAGATACGGTTTCAGATCAAGGATCGGCGTACCATCGAGCAAATCCGCGCCCGAAACCGTTATAACAGGTCCCTCCGCTTCGAAGGTGACGGACTCTAATTTCACGGAGGAAAGCCCGATGGCATTCGGGCGGAACGGCGAACGCGTTGCAAAAACGCCCATGCGCGTGTTTCCGCCGAGGCGCGGCGGATGCACCATCGGCTGCCAGCGCTCGATCATCGCCTCGGAAAACTGCCAGATGAGCCAGATATGAGAAAACCCCTCCAAACCGCGAACGGCGTTCGCGTCGCGGTACTCCGGCAGGAAAACGATCCTGCCGCGCGTATCGGCAAGTCCGCTTTGGCGCGGTATGCCGAATTTTTCGCCGAAATCGGTTTGAATATGCGCAATGATCTTACAATCCATCGGTATCACTCCTACCGCAAGTTTACCACAGCTTGCCGCCTGCCGCAAGGATTTCGCGCAGGATTCCCTATTGTAACTTGCCGTTATTTCTGCTATAATAGGACCATATTTTGAAAGACGGAGTGACGCATACGCCTATGTTAAACGATCCGCAAACAAATCAAGAACGCCCGCGCTCGCATAAGCACGGTTTCCTTTTTATATTGCTGAATATTGCCGTAATCGCCTACATCGCATGGCGCGAATTCGGCAACGGCGAACATCCGAGAGCTATCGCCATCCGCGATTTGCAATTTGGCTGGCTCCTGCTGGCGATTGCCTGCTTCGCGGTGATGCTGTTTTCAGAAACCTGGAAATATGCCTATCTGCTCCGCGCAACCGGTCACGATTCTCCGCTGCGCACCGGCTTCAACTGCGCGATCCTCGGCAAATACTTTGATAATATCACGCCAGCCGGTTTCGGCGGTCAGCCGTTCCAGATGCGCTATCTCAAGCAGTCCGGCTGCTCCGATGGCGTAAGCGGTTCGCTGCCGATCTTAGGGCTTTTGGGGCTTCAGTTCTCGTTTGTGCTGATCGCGCTCGTTGTGTTTATCATCGGCGGCAGCGCCTTTGCCGGCTATCTGCTCACCGCGCGGTTTGCCGTTTGGCTGGGGCTTGCGGCATATTCCTTTATTCCCGTTTGCATCGTGCTGTTCGCGATTGCGCCGAAGGCACTGATTTGGGTTGTGGCGTTCTTAACAAAGCTGCTGAAAAAGCTGCATCTGATTAAAGACGCGGAAAGCGCAACGCAGCGCGCGGTTGACGCGCTGACCTCCTACACCGACAGCGTTCGCTATTTCAGCCGACAGCCGAAGCTGATCGCAGTCGTTTTCGTCTTTTCGCTGATCTTCCGGCTTGCGATGCTCTGTCTGCCGTGGTTCATTCTTCGCGGTTTTGGCGCGCAGATACCGTTTTTAGACTGTTTCTGCCAGACCACCTCAATCTACGCGCTGATCGCCCTCGTCCCCACGCCGGGCAACAGCGGCGCGGCAGAGGCATCGTTCTACACCGTCTTTTCCGCGCTCTCGCCCGGCAGCGTTTTTTGGGCGATGCTCGTATGGCGGCTGCTCTGCTATTACAGCTGGCTGTTCTTCGGCGCAGGATATTATATCTCCGAAACGATCCGCGACAACAAAGCATCTTAACCGCATAAAAAAGAGCTTGCATCGCATAGCGATGCAAGCTCTTTTTTAATTTTATTTGCAGCGGACGATGCAGCTGAGCTTCGTGCCGCCGTAAGTGCCGGTGATCGTTGCCATGCCGCTTCCGGACGCCGTGACCTTGCCGTTTGCGTCCACCCACGCAACGGAGGAATTGGACGTTGCCCACGATACGCCCGATACGCGAGAGCCGCCGCTGATCATGGAAATCGTAAACGATTCGCCGTTTGTAAGCGTAACGTCGTCATGGCTGATCGTAAGATCGCCGCTTGTGGTTTGAATCGGTGCGGAAGTTGCTTCGAACTTGCAGCGCACGATCGCTTTTACGCTCTTGCCGTCAGCCGTTGCGGTGATCGTCGCCACGCCTGGGCCGACTGCCGTGACCTTGCCGCCGTCAACCGTGGCGACGGAGGTATCGTTCGAAGACCACTGTACGCTGCCGCTCGCGCCCGTAACCGTGAGGTTCGTGGTTTCACCTGCGGTGAAGAGCGTGAAGTCCTCGTTGGAAATTGCAAGCGCTTCGCTTGTTTCGGCAGGCTCCGTTGTTTCCGTGGGTTCGGTGGGTTCGGTTGTCTCTTCGGGCGCGGTCGTTTCTTCCGGCTGTGTCTCTTCCGGAGCGGCGAAGGTTACGTGGAGCGTTGCGGTTTGATCGCCGCAGGTGATGATGACGTCCGTTTCGCCCTCGGCAACTGCCGTAACCTCGCACTTTTCATTCACGGTTGCAACTGCCGGGTTCTGCACCTCGCACGTCAGCTCCTCGGTGCAGCCGGCAGGCTTGCGCGTGATCGTGAAGAGCTGCTTTTGCCCTGCCTGCGTAAACGAAATCGTTTCGGGCGTTACGGTAAGGCTCGTGCAGGCGACGACTTCTTCTTCCGCAGGCAGCGCAACGTTTTCGCCGGCGGTCGTTTTGCCGAACGGCAGAACGCCCAGCGCGGAAAGGATAAAGATAATACCTGCCAGCACGAGCGCGCCCAGCACGATGCAGATCACCGTTGACGCAGCGCCGCTCTTTTCTTTCTTTTGTTTTTTCGCTTTTTCTTCCGTGCGCGGCGCTTCCTCCGCGCGCAGGTCTACCGGAACTTCGTCAACCGCTTCCGGCTCGGTTTCCGTCTGTCCGCAGAGCGGGCAGCGATCTTCATCGGCAGGATATTTTGTGCCGCAATAATAACAGGTTTTTTGATCCACCGCGAGTCCCTCCTTATCGCTTTCTTTTATTATAGCATAGGCTTCGACAAATTCCAACAGAAAAACTGCTCAAATCGCCGCCTTCGCGCTGTGCAACACGACAACGCCGTGCCGACGGCAATAGAATCATCCCGTAAAGCGATGCTTTACGGGATTAGCTTGTTATTCTTCAATTGGCAAAATCAAAAAGGATTCGTCTAAAAACACTTTATTCTCGGCTGTTTGATACGTTTCAAGCAAACTGTAATCGCCCGTTTGATTTCTATGGCATACGTATCTGTTTTTATCGGCAGACGCAATATCAATTCGGAGATACTGCCCTTTTTTCAGCGCAAAGGCATACTCGTCAAACACAAAATCCAAAACGGTTTTCTCGTTTTTTGCGTAGTGTTCTTTTTGATACAGCAAGGACGTAATATCCTGTCTTAAAGCATAATCTCCGTTTTCGGTATGGATACCGATCATGACGTAAAACGACGTATCGTCACAATCAGAGCTGACCGTAAGCTTTGCCTTGATCCGTCCCTTTATAAACAGATCTCTTTCCGACGGCGCGGTATATACGCTGATGACGTCTTCTCTCTCGCCGGGCGCGTTCATAAAAGTGCCCTCCGAACCAAACGCAGGCGCGTTTCCCGGATTATAGATCAGCGTTTTTTCTCCGCCGGGCAGGCGTACGGTGATTTCCCGTGTTTTTTCGGAATCAAAGCCGGTTCGCCACGCGTTTTCAAACGTGCGGTAATACGTGATACTTCCCGTTTTTACAAACGGTTTTTCTTTTTTGAGGATCGCATCAAACCATTTGATGGGAAAGTCCTTTCCAAATTGCTCTGCAATCGCAGCATTCGGAAGGCACATGCCGTTTTCCGCGTCATAACAGTCGCCATGGTTATACGGAGATACGATCATAGCGCTTTTTTCTTTTGTTTCGGGCGCCATTTCCTCCCACATCCGAAACATGCCGCCCATATAAAAATCGTTATAGCCCGTCGTCAGCAGCAGCGGAATATTCGCCTTGGAAAGGGCGTCTCTCGTCTCGGCTCCGCCAAGGCGCGTCTGCCAGAACGCATCGGCAAAACGAGGCGCCGCAAGCATCTGTTCAAATTCCTCTGCCCGTTCGCCCAAATATCTTTCGGATAAATTCTTTATGGGCAATTCGGAAAAGGCATCCATTGTATATGCCTTTTTTAGCGGCGATTCGTCCTTGTAAAGACCAAAATACCAGTCCGCATGCGAGGTCCGCATCATACCGTTGCGATACCATATGCGGTATCGCTCGCTGTCCTGAACTCTGAATACCGCGCCAAGTATATCTTCTTCAAAGGGCGCAGTGCAGTAATGCAGCGTGGCTGTATAACTCGCGCCGAGCAAAAACATCTGTCCGTTATAAAAGTCTTGCTTTCTGACCCATTGTCTCAGCGCGCGGCTGTCTTCCCGTTCATATAGATACGGCACAAATTCGCCCGAGCTCAATCCGCGCCCTCTGCAATGCTGGAATACCAGTACGTAGTTATGCTCCGCCCACTGCATTTTTTTATCTTTGAATTGACTGACCAGCGCTTCTGCTGTTTGGTCCCGACCAACATACGGCGAACGCGTAACAACAACAGGATACTTACCGGCGCCGTCCGGTTTGAGAATCAAAGTGAAAAAATTTGCGCCGTTAAACGTATAATACTCGTAATATGCACTCGCGTTCATAAAGCCTCCCGGATCGATTCCACGCCGCCTGCTTTGCAAGCGGCTATGCGTTTCAAATCGTTTATATATTATAAAACCGCTTTGGTTCTGTCAATACGGCAACACGACAGCTTCTTGCAGATTCTTTCCATTTTCTGTATAATAGATTATGGCTCTGTCATAAAAAACGAGGTGGTCTTGCAAACCGCCTCGTTTCTATTCTTTTATTCCCACTCGCTCCTGCAAACCGTGAGCGAAACGATTTTGTATTGGTCATTTAGCTCAGATTATCAGGATTATTCGCATTACCTATAAATCTTGGACTATCAAGATTTTTGTTGTCACTGTGTTGTCAGGAGCGAAAGCTTATTCGCTCTTTTTTTGTGCCTTATAACTATTGCCCCACTCTTGCATGGACATGAGAATAGGTCTCATGCTCTCGCCAAGCTCAGACAGTGCATACTCCACGCGGGGAGGAACCTCCGGATATATTGTACGGGTAATGATCCCGTCTGCCTCCATCTGCCGCAGGGAATCCGTGAGTACCTTTTGGCTGATTCCTTCAAGGTCCTTATGCAGTTCATTGAAACGCCAGGGGCGAACCAGTAGATTCCGCATAATAAGCAGTTTCCATTTGTTTCCGATCAATGCCACTGTTGTTGCAACCGGGCATTCCGGTTCAAGTTCCGCTTTTGTTCTCATATCTGCCTCCTCTATTAGTTTCAAATGTGATGTTGCACACAAATTTTACTGCAATATTTCCCAAAAATCAATAGCCGTCGTGCAGTTCACAAAAAAGTTGCAAATTCAATTATGTCCCAAACCCCACGTAACTGCGCAAAACTAACAAAAAGGTAACTATAGTTATAAAAAAGTGCGTTCTTGTGCGTCCTTCAGCCATCCGTATAATGATACTTGCAGAGAGCAAAACGCCCTCTGACTAAACCTAAGGAGGACTAAACAATGGCACTTTCCAATCTTTTCGGATGGGGCAAGAAGGACGAGGAGAAAAAGGCTCCCGCTGCTGCTTGCGGCGCTGCTGAAAAGCCCGCCGAGGCTCCCGCTTCTGCCTGTGGCGCAGCTGACAAGCCTGCAGAGGCTCCTGCCGCCTGTGGTGCTGCTGAGGCTCCCGCTGCTTGTGGCGCTGCCGACAAGCCGGAAGAAAAGCCCGCTGCCTGCGGCACTGCCTGTGGCGCTGGCGACAAGTAATCGCCTCTTCCCACCCAAAACTGTTCCCGGTGGGAAGAATCTTACCGGGAACCTTGTTTATTACTCGGTCTTACCGATTTACGATAGAAACAACAAATGTAAGGTGACAACGACATGAAACAGTACTTTTCCTTTCAATGGCACATAACAGATGAATGCGACCAGCGCTGCAAGCACTGCTATATCTTCTCCGGTGATCCCTGCCG
>JAFSUG010000025.1 GCA_017445385.1 Oscillospiraceae bacterium | reverse complement strand
TTGGCGAGACCGGCGGACAGACTGCGATGCAAGCGGCATTTGAACGGGCATTTGATAAAGGAGAAGCAAATGAACCGGAGGCAGACGTTACGCAGCCGAGCTTCCGAGCTGCGATGGCGGATACGGAGGATGCTACGCCGAGGCGGAGCTGGCAGAACCACGTGCCGCTTTTCAGTTTTCGGGGTTGTGGGACTTTCATGGGGTTACCTCAATCCGATTTCTTCATAGAACCTTCGTTTAAGATCTTCGTAAGAGCCGTTTGAAAGGTCATAATTGAAAAAATCTTTTGCATATGCTGCCTGTGATTCAGAGGGCATATTTTTCATCTCATTTAGAATGTTGAGTTTGTTGAAATTGCTTCGCTGGCGATCCGCTGCGCGATTTACTGCATACATATCGGCAAAACCACAAACAAACATTCCGGGAAGTGAAAGTATTATAAGCGGGAAAAGCAAGGCAAACAGCCATTTTTCAGAGATTTTCAATGGCTGTCCTCGGTCCTCGCGCGCTTTTGACCAAGTGGAGATGAATTTGAGGATTGAATATGCAATGGAGGAAATGCCGATGAAACAAAGAGTTTCCGTGATAGACATGGGTTCCATATTGACGCTCCTTTTAGATGTTCAATGAGATATGTTCGAATAAGCGATATATTTTGCAAAGCTTCTGTAGACCTTGCGCTCCAAGGAGGAGCGGAGAAAGCACGAGGGCTGACCGGCGGCGAGGAAGGCGGCTTCGCGGCGCAAGAGCAGCGCCATGCGCTCGGCGCGGATTTTAGTTAGCATTTTCTTATAAAATTTTGCTAACTACGCTAAAAAATTTTTAAGCAGATGAAAGAAAATTTGTGCGGTCAAAATGCCGCAAACGCAGGTATAATAAGAAAAATCCCGTAACTGCAAGGGTTACGGGATTTTACTGTTTTGGCGCGGAAGGAGAGATTCGAACTCTCGCACGTTGTTTAGACGTCTACTCCCTTAGCAGGGGAGCCCCTTCGGCCTCTTGGGTACTTCCGCAGGTCGATGGATTACAAATATTCGGCCCTTGAAAACTGGCGGAGAGAGTGGGATTCGAACCCACGGCGCGTTGCCGCGTCACCGGTTTTCAAGACCGGCTCCTTAAACCACTCGGACATCTCTCCAAATACATTCGGAGCCGAACATCATCTTATCATAGGGCGTGCCGTTTGTCAAGAACGCGCGCGGGAAAATTACTTGAAGTTGCGTGCATTGAGTGCTATAATATATGCGGATTTTACGAAGGAAGGCGTTTTTATGACGAAAATTGACATTTATTCCGGCTTTTTGGGCGCAGGTAAAACAACGCTCATCAAGAAAATGATTCAGGAGGCGTACAAGGGTGAGCAGCTCGTGCTGATCGAGAACGAATTCGGCGAGATCGGCATCGACGGCGGCTTCCTTGCCGAGGCAGGCATTCAGATTAGCGAGATGAACTCCGGCTGCATCTGCTGCTCTCTGGTGGGCGACTTCGGCGCGGCGCTGAAGAAAGTCATCGCCGAGTACCATCCCGACCGCATCCTGATCGAGCCGTCGGGCGTGGGCAAGCTGTCGGACGTGATCGTTGCGGTTCGCCGCGCGGTGGAGCATGAAGTGGAGCTTTCGAATTTTGTCACCGTTGCCGATGCAACGAAGTGCAAGCTCTATACAAAGAACTTCGGCGAATTTTACAACAACCAGATCGAAACGGCAAATACGATCATTCTTTCGCGCACGCAGAACCTCTCGCAGGAAAAGATCAGCGCGTGCGTGGAGCTGCTGCGCGGTTTGAACGCAAAGGCAACGATCGTTACAACGCCGTGGGATTCGCTCACGGGCGCACAGATCCTCGAAGCGATGGAGCAGCGCAACACGCTCGAAGAAGAGCTTGCCGAGCTGGAGCATCACGTGCATGAGCATCACCACGATCACGACCATGAACATGAGCACGAGCATCACCACGATCATGAACATGAACACGAACACGAGCATCATCACGATCATGAACATGAGCATGAGCATCATCATGATCACGATCATGAGCATGAACATCATCACCATCATCACGACCACGATGCCGATGAAGTCTTCACAAGCTGGGGCGTCGAAACGCCGAAGCAGTTCACCGAAGCGGAGATCGCGGACGTGCTTGCGAAATTTGCCGCCGGAACGGATTACGGCATGGTGCTGCGCGCAAAGGGCATCGTCCCTGCAGCGGACGGCGGCTGGATCCATTTCGACTACGTCCCCGGCGAGCCGGATATTCGCCGCGGCGCGGCAGGCGTTACGGGCAGACTTTGCGTGATCGGCGCGGAGCTGAAACAGGACGAAATCAAGAAGCTGTTTGGGGTGTAAGCAATGCCGATTCCCGTATATGCGTTCACCGGCTTTTTGGATGCCGGCAAAACGAAATTTATCCAGGAAACGCTGGAAGACGAGCGCTTCAACGATGGCACGCGCACGCTGCTGCTCGTGATGGAGGAGGGCGAAACGGAGTACGATCCGTCAACCTATCCCCATAAATGCGTCTACCTTGAAACGATCGACGATCTCGATGCGCTCACTTCGGACGATCTGGAGATCCTGCTTGCCAAGCATCACGCGAAGCGCGTTGTCGCCGAGCTGAACGGCATGCGCCTTGCCGGCGATTTCTATCAGAAGATGCCCGATGATTGGCAGATCGCGCAGGAGCTTCTGTTCTGCGACAGTAAAACGATCCTTGCCTATAACGCCAATATGCGCAACCTCGTCGTCGATAAGCTGCAAGGCTGCGAGATGGTTGTTTTCAACCGCATGGAAAAGGGCGCGGACGTGATGCCGTATCATAAGCTCGTGCGCGCGGTCAGCCGCCGCACGGACATTATCTACGATTACACGGACGGCTCTACCCAGTATGACAACATCGAAGATCCGCTGCCGTTTGATCTGGATGCGCCCGTGATCGAGATCGAAGATCAGGATTATGCGCTGTTCTACCGCGATATAACCGAAGAGCCGCGCAAATACGACGGCAAAACCGTGAAATTCAAGGCGCAGGTAGCGCGGCTTCGCCGCGAGAAGGACGGCATGTTCGCGCCGGGCAGATTCGTTATGACCTGCTGCGAAGCGGATATCTCCTTTATGGCGATCCCGTGCAAATGGGCGCAGAGCGATCAGTTTCCGGCAAGAAGCTGGGTTACGGTCACGGCGAAATGCGCTGCGAAATTCAGCAGCCTTTATAAGGGCGTCGGTCCGATCTTAACGGCGTCGTCCGTTGTTCCGGCGGAGGCGCCGGAGCAGGAAGTGGCAACGTTCTATTAACAATATTGCGCGGCATTTGCGATATTGGCAAATGCCGCGCAAAATGTTATACTAAGAAAAACTGCGAAGGGAGGGAATGCGGCTGTGAAAACCGTTTGGGGCTATGCGAAAAAGCGCGGCTGGCAGATTCTTTGCGTGCTGCTGCTGAAGCTGATTGCCGCCGTGCTGGAGCTGCAGATTCCCTCTGCGCTTGCCGATATTATCGATATCGGCGTTCCGGCAGCGCGCGCTGCCGGCTCTGCCGCGCCGATCGTGCAATATGGTGCTATGATGGCGCTGTTCGCGCTGCTCGCCTTTGGAAGCAATCTCGGCGCGAACGTGTATTCCTCGCACATTTCCGGCAGTATTACCGAGGAGATCCGTCGGGATCTTTTTGAAAAGGTTTCCCATCTTTCCGCGCGGCAGATGGATGAGCTCACGATCTCGTCTGCGGTCAGCCGCCTGACCTCCGATACCTATAACGTCAGCACCATGTTCTTCCGCGTGCTGCGCATCGGCATCCGCGCGCCGATCCTGATGATCGGCGGCATCGCCATGACGCTTACAAAGGACTCCGTCCTTCCGCTCACGCTGCTTGTTGCGCTTCCGCTTACGCTGTTTGTCAACCTGCTTTTAACGCGCCGCGCGATCCCGATCTTCCGCGAGCGGCAGAAAAAGCTCGATGCAATGGTCAATTCCGTGCAGGCAGGCGCAACGGGTATCCGCGTTATCAAGGCGCTCAGCAAAACGGAGTTTGAGAAAAACCGATTTGACTACGTCAACGATGATCTTGCCGCAACGCGCTACCGCGCCAGCTTAACAACGGCAAAAGCCCGTCCGCTCACGTCGCTGATCCTCAATATCAGCCTTGTCAGCGTTGTTGTGCTCGGTGCGCTCCGTGTGCAAAGCGGTATGCTGCCCGGTCAGATCATTGCGTTTATCAACTATTATACGATCATCCTCAATGCAACGCTCGGCTTCTCCAATATCTTCATGGTGCTTACAAACGGCATCGCTTCCGCCCAGCGCATCGAGCAGGTGCTGCTGCTGCCGGCTTCGATGCCGCTTGCGCAGATTCCTGCGGAGCAGACGGACGCGGCAATCGAATTCCGCGACGTCAGCTTTTCCTATAACGGCGTCGCGCATAACCTTTCGCATATCTCCTTTACGCTCGCCAAGGGCGAAACGCTCGGCATCATCGGCGCGACCGGCTCCGGTAAAACAACGCTCATCAATCTGCTTCTGCGGTTTTATGATGCCGATGAAGGGCAGATCCTCATCGGCGGACGCGACGTGCGCGCAATCCCGAATGATGCGCTGCGCGCCATGTTCGGCGTAACGTTCCAAAACGATTTCCTTTTTGCCGAGGAGATCGGCAAAAATATTGATTTTTTCCGCGGTCTTCCGCGCGAAGCGGTGGAAAAAGCCGCAACCTTGGCGCAGGCGGATCAGTTTATTGCGGCAAAGGGCGGCATGGACGCGGCGCTTACAATCCGCGGCAACAACGCCTCCGGCGGTCAGCGCCAGCGGCTTTTGATCGCGCGTGCGCTTGCGGCAAATCCGGAAATCCTGATTCTGGACGATGCCTCCTCCGCGCTCGACTACCGCACCGATGCCGATCTGCGTAAAGCGCTTGCGGAAAACTTTGCCCATACAACGAAAATCATCGTTGCCCAGCGCGTCAGTACGATCCGCTCCGCCGATCAGATCCTGGTTCTGGACGGCGGCGAGATCGTTGGCCACGGCACGCATGATGAACTGATGGAAACGTGCGAGCCCTACCGCGATATCGCGCAGATCCAGATGGAAAGCGAGGAGGTGGATGTCGATGCCTCCTAGGATGGGACGATCCGATCTTTCCAATATCAACAACTGGCAGGAAGGCCGCCGCCGCGCAACGCAGCCCATGGGCAAAACCTTCCGCCGCCTTTGGCGCTACCTCGGCAGGGAGCGGAAGCTGCTTCTGCTTGCGCTGCTTCTGATGTTCGCAAGCAGCGCCTGCGCGCTTGTCGGCCCGAAGCTATCCGGACTTGCGATCGATGCGATCGGGCTCAAATCCGGGGAAACGGACTTCGATGCGGTGCTGTATTATGCGGGGCTGATGGCTGCGCTGTACGCGCTTTCCTCACTGCTGTCGTTCCTTGAAAACAAAGTATCGCTGATTTTAAGCCGCCGCGTCACCTATCAGCTCCGCAAGGACGTGTTCAATCATCTGATGACGCTCCCTGTCCGCTATTTCGATGAGCGGCAAACCGGCGATATTCTCAGCGTAATCTCCTATGACATCGATACGGTCAACCTCTCGCTTTCAACGGACGTGATCCAGATCGTAACGAGTATCTTCACGGTCGTCTTTTCGCTTGTGATGATGCTTACGATCCTTCCGCAGCTCGTGCTTGTGTTCTGCGTGACCGTTCCGCTTTCCGTGCTCTTTACGCGCTTTATCACGAAAAAAGTCCGTCCGCTCTTCCGCCGGCGCAGCCAAAAGCTCGGCGAGATGAACGGCTATGTGGAAGAGATGATCCAAGGGCAGAAAACAACGCGCGCCTACGGCCGCGAAGCGCAGGTGATCGATGGCTTCCGCGCGAAAAACCGCGCCGCGACTGCCGCAACCGTCCGCGCCAACGCCATGGGCTCCACCACCGGCAGCGGCATGGGCTTTATCAACAACCTTTCGCTTACGCTCGTCAGCGTGTTCGGCGGTCTGCTCTATTTTGCCGGCGCTGCCAAACTCGGCGATATCTCCGCGTTCGTTCAGTATTCGCGGAAGTTTACAGGCCCGATCAATGAAGTCGGCAATATCATCGGCGATCTGCAATCGGCATTTGCGGCGGCGGAGCGCGTTTTTGCGCTGCTGGATGAGCCGTCCGAGCCGGCAGATGCGCCTGATGCGCCTGCGCTTGACCATGTGCGCGGTGAGGTTTCGCTGCAAAACGTGAATTTCAGCTATGATCCCAAAATTCCCGTCATCCGCGATCTTTCGCTTCATGCCGAACCCGGCTCGCTGATTGCGATTGTCGGGCCTACGGGCGCGGGCAAAACAACGATCATCAATCTGCTCATGCGCTTTTACGACGCGCAGGCAGGCAGGATTCTGATTGACGGCAGCGAGATCCGCAGCGTTACGCGCGAATCGCTGCGCGGCGCGTTTACGATGGTGCTGCAGGATACTTGGCTTTTCGGCGGTACGATCTTCGAAAACATCGCCTACGGCAAGGAAAATGTCACGATGGAGGAAGTTACAGCCGCGGCAAAGGCTGCCGGCATTCATGATTTCATCCGCCGCCTGCCGCAGGGGTACGATACCGTAATCAGCGGCGATGGTACGGGCATTTCCAAAGGGCAGAAGCAGATGCTGACGATTGCGCGCGCCATGCTCATCCGCAACAAAATGCTGATTTTGGACGAGGCGACCTCCAACGTGGATACGCAGACGGAGCGGCGCATCCAGAAAGCGATGCGCGAGCTGATGAAGGACCGAACCTGTTTCGTTATCGCACACAGACTCTCCACGATCCGCCATGCCGATCAGATCATCGTTATGGAAAACGGCAGCGTTGTTGAGCAGGGCAAACATGAAGAGCTGATTGCAAAAAAGGGCGTTTACGCGCGGCTCTACCGCTCGCAGTTTGAAAGCTACTGATTGTCCGCCGGTGCGTTCGTCAGCGCCGTTTATCAAACCGTTCTCGGCATCGATCCGAAGCTGCCCACGCTCAATGACCTTCCAGCCCGGCGGCATCCTCACAAGAGCGCAGATCAGCAAAATCATCTGGCTCCTGCGCAGCCTGTAAATCCAATCAAAAAGGCTTCCGATGCATCGCATCGGAAGCCTTTTTTAACCGCTTTAGCCCTTTTTGCATAAGCTGATGGGGAAGGGAGCGATCGCATGACCGAACTGCTCTACAATCGAGCCGCCGCGATTGCATACGCGCGCAGGTGGGCGCTTGGACGCAATCCGGCGTATTATGATTTCACCGCCATCGGCGGCGACTGTACCAATTTCGTATCGCAGTGCATTTTCGCCGGCGCGCGCGTCATGAACTATACGCCCACGTTCGGCTGGTTTTACATATCGGTGGATAACCGCGCGCCGGCGTGGACGGGCGTGGAATATCTCTATAACTTTTTAACAACCAACGATTCCGTCGGTCCTTACGGTGCGGAGGTGCCGTCCTCGCGCGTTCGCCCGGGCGACGTTGTTCAGCTCGGAACGGCGGACGGCGATTTCTATCATTCGCCGTTTATCGTAGCCGTTCGGCCTGAGATCCTCGTCTGCGCGCATGATGATGACGCGCTTTTCCGTCCGCTCCGCACTTATTATGCGCCGCGCCTGCGCTTCATCCATATCGAAGGCGTCCGCGATTGGTAAAACGCAGAAAGGCACAATGACTGCCCGTCATTGTGCCTTATAGTATTCATCTTCCGCCCATTTTGCCGGATTGTCGTCTATATACTTTGCGCGAATGAGATAATCCTGTTCATCGCGGATGATATGATCGTAAAACCCCTTTTGCCAAATTGCAGTGCCGCTTTGCTTGGTGGTATATGCTTTGAATTGTTTTATGATTCTGCTGACCGTAGGGGCGATCATTGATCGCCCGTCGTTTTCGATCCGCAAAAGCAAATGCGCGTGGTTTGGCATAATCGCGTGTCGGTCAACAAAAACGCCGGCATTATGCGAGGAGATGGAAACGATCGCATCGTTTACACATTGTCCGGTTTTAGTAAGTGCAATCTCAGGCGGGCGACCATTGGTCGCCCCTACGGTGAATGGATTATTCAGCAACTAAAAGCCCGACTCGTTTGAGTCGGGCTTTTCCTTTATCCAACCGGGGCAGGTTCTTCCTGCGCGTTTGCCTCTTCCTCCAAAACGCGGTAGGCAACCTTGCCAACCAGCGTTTTCGGCAGCTCCTTGCGAAATTCGATATCGTAGGGCATCGCGTATTTCGCAATGTGCTTGCGGCAGTAATCGAGCAGCTCCTGCTTGATCTCCTCGCTCGGCTCATAATCCGGCTTCAAAACAACGTATGCCTTGATCTTCTGAATCTTATACGGGTCCTTCACGCCGATCACGCACGAGAGCAATACCTTTTCGTGCCCGTCGATCACGTTCTCAAGCTGACCGGGGTACACGTTGTAGCCGGAGGTTACGATCATGCGCTTGATGCGCTGCGAGAAGTAGACAAAACCGTCCTCGTCCATCTTTCCGAGATCGCCCGTGTGCAGCCAGATGCGGCCGTCGCTGTGGCGGCGGAGCGTGGAAGCGGTTTCTTCGGGATTGTCCAGATAACCGATCATAACCGAGGGGCCCGAGATGCAAATCTCGCCCTCTTCGCCGGGCATCAGCTCTTCTTCCTCATTCGGCTTAACGATCTTATAGTACGTATCCGGGAACGGTACGCCGATCGAGCCCACGCGGTGGTAGTCCAGCGGCGTGAGGCAGGAAGCTGTAACGCATTCGGTGAGGCCGTACCCCTGGCGGATCTGAACGGACGCCTTGTGCGCTTTCAGGAAAGCGTCTACCTTCTTTTTCAGCTCAATGGAAAGACTGTCGCCGCCGCAGAAAACGCCCTTGAGGAAGCTGAGGTCCGCGCCTTCAAGATTGTCCGCGCGGAGCAGCGCCTCAAACAGCGTGGGAACGCCGGGGATTATATTCGGCTGCTTCTTCACAAGCAGCTGCGCGTAGGTCTTTACGTTGAACTGCGGAACGAGAATGCACTGCGCGCCGCCGATCAGCGCGGTGTGGATGCCGATGCCGAGCCCGAAGCCGTGGAAAACGGGCATAACGGAGAGCATCTTCATGCCCGTGATCGGGGCAAAGCCGCTCGCCGCGATCGTCTGCAGGCCGAGCGCGTTGAAGTTGAGGTTCGAAAGCAGAATGCCCTTCGTCGTGCCGGTCGTACCGCCGGAATAGAGGATCGAAGCGCAGTCCGTATATTTTCCGCTGTGCGGCGGAAGCGCGCGGCATTTTCTGCCGCCGGCAAGGAACTGGTTCCAGGTGACGTAGGTTTCGCCCTTGGGCAGCTTCGGGATATTGCGTCCGCTCGTCAGCTGGAAGCCGATGGCAAGCGCGGGCGGCAGCTCGTCTTTGATGGATGCAACGATCGGGAGCGTGTCCTGCTCCAGCTTTCCGCGAATCTCGGAGAACTTCGGATAGAACTGGTTGAGGATCAAAACCGCCTTCGAATGCGAGAAGTTGAGATAGAACTTGATCTCCTCCGCCGCCGAGAGCGGATGGATCATGTTGGAGATTGCGCCGATGCGGTTGAGCGCGTAGAACGTATCGACTGCCTGGGGGCAGTTGGGCATGCAGATCGTCACCTTGTCGCCCGGCTCGATGCCGAGGGCGATCAGTGCGCGCGCCGTGCGGTCGATCCGCTGTAAAAACTCTGCATAGGTGGTTTTCTTGCCCATGAATTCATAGGCGTAAAGCTTCGGGTTTTCGTTTGCGGTATCGCGGATCATTTCATAGATCGTCTTCTGCGGATATTGCAGGTGCGCCGGGGTATCGCCGTAGAACTTCAGCCACGGAGAAGCGGAGGAAATACTCACAATTACTCTTCCTTTCAGTTTATTCAATTTATTTATATATTGAACGTGTCTATTATATCATGAATTGTGCGAATGTCTACTGCTTTCTCTTTACTTTCGACGGTTTTTGCGGTACAATGTCGAAACCGGGAGGTAAGAGATATGAACGATCAAACGCCGCTGAATGCGGATGAAATAATTGCGGAAGTCAACCGCCTGCTCGATGGCGAGCCGGAGCAGGAAGCGCCGGCTGCCGATCCCAAGGAAAACTATTCCGAATGGCTCTATCAGCAGTCGCCGCGCGAGCAGGTACCGCCGCCGCGCAGCGCATCGCCCAAACGCCGCAAAAAGCATACGGGGCTTAAAGTGTTGCTTGCGCTCGTGCTTGTGATTGTCGCGGCGTTTGCCGTGCTTTGGTTTATCCTCGCGCGGCAGCCCGTTGCCGAGAAGGATACGCTCGGCGATCGGAAGATAGAAGCCTGCACGATCCTGCTTGCCGGAACGGACGCCGGCGAAACGCGCACCGATACAATGGTGCTGCTCCACCTCGATGCGCCCTCGCAAAGCATCAGCCTTATCAGCCTGCCGCGCGATACCTACGTTTCCGGCGGCTACAGCGTGCCGAAGCTCAATTCCGCGCTCGGCGCAGGCGGCGGCGGAGCGGACGGCATGGAGGAGCTGATGGATCAGGTCACAAAGCTGATCGGCTACCGCCCGGATGGGTACGTGCTGGTCAATCTCGATGGCTTCCGCCATATCGTTGATGCCATCGGCGGCGTGGAGTTTGACGTGCCGATGGATATGCACTATTCCGATCCCACGCAGGACCTCTATATCGACCTCACCGCCGGGCAGCAGCGGCTGAACGGTGAAAAGGCGATGGAGCTCGTTCGCTTCCGCTCCGGCTATGCCGAAGCGGATATTGCGCGCGTTCGCGTGCAGCGTGATTTCCTCAAAGCCGCGCTGCAGCAGACGATCTCCGCGAAAAATATCGTCAAAGCGCCGGCGCTGCTCGGCATTGTGCTTGCAAATTCCGTTACCGATCTCGATGCGGCGAATCTTGCGTGGCTTGCCAGAACCGCCATGATCTGCGATAAAGAGGCGCTCACAATGGAAACCATGCCCGGCAGTCCGCGCATGATCTCCGGCGGCTCATATTACGTTGTGGATGCGTATGCGGCGGCGGAGCTGCTCAACGAATGCTGCAATCCGTACCAGGCGGAGATCACCGCCGATCTGCTCTCAACGCGCGGATGACGGGGCGATTTGCGCCGAGTCCGAGCGGCACAATGCACCTCGGCAATGCCTTTTCCGCGCTGCTTGCGTGGCTGTCCGTCCGCTCGCAGGGCGGAACGATGCTCCTGCGCATGGAGGATCTCGATCCGCAGCGCTGCCGCGCGGAATATATCGCGCAACTGCGGGAAGATCTTTCGTGGCTCGGCTTCGATTGGGATCTGGAGCAGCCGCTGCAGTCAACGCGCACGGCTGCGTATCTTGCGCAGTTTCGTAAGCTCGATACCTACCCCTGCTATTGCAGCCGCGATGCGCTCCATGCCGCATCCGCGCCGCACGCGTCGGACGGCACCGTCATCTACCCCGGCACTTGCCGCAATCTCACGCCTTCGGAGCGTGCGTCGCGCAAAAAAGCGCCGTCCTGGCGGCTTCGCGTGCCGGACCGTACCATCGAAATCGTGGATGGCTTGCAGGGCGTATATTCGGAAAACCTTGCTAAGGATTGCGGCGATTTCATCCTGCGCCGCGCCGATGGCGTTTTCGCCTATCAGCTTGCCGTTGTAACGGACGATGCTGCCGGCGGCGTTACGGAGGTTACGCGCGGGCTTGACCTGCTCTCCTCATCGCCGCGCCAGCGGTATCTGCAGGAGCTGCTCGGCTTTGCGCAGGTGCGGTATTACCATGTGCCGCTTCTAACCGATGAAACCGGCAGGCGGCTGAGCAAGCGTGACGGCGATCTCGATCTTTCGGCTTTGCGCCTGCGCATGACCGCGCCGGAGATCATCGGCCGCCTTGCGTTTGCCGCAGGCGTGCTCGATCACTTTGAGCCGGCAACGCCCGAATCGCTCGTGCCGATCTTTGATTGGAAAACCGTCCGAAAGGACAGCATCGTCATCGGTTCGGAATGGAAGGTATAAAAGAAACCGCCTTCGGCAAGAATCTTGCCGGAGGCGATTTTTATGAAGGTACGCGATTGTATGAGCAGCAGCACCATCAGCGTAGCCGCGGAGGAGAGCGCGGCGGTTGCCGCGCGCGTTATGGCGCGCCATAACGTCGGCAGTCTGCCTGTGCGCGGAAGCGGCGGCAAACTGGTTGGCATCGTCACGGATCGGGATCTCGTTCTGCGCGTGCTTGCAACGGGGGAGGACGCCGGCAAGATGCCCGTCGGCAGTATCATGACGTCTCGTGTTTCCTCCGTCTCTCCGGATGATGACCTTGCCTACGCCGGTGAGGTCATGGCGCGTGAACAGGTGCGGCGGCTTCCTGTTGTTGCGCGCGGCAAGATCGCCGGCGTCGTATCGCTTGCCGATCTCACGCGCTACCGCGAATATACAATGGAAACCGCGCAGGCGCTTACGGAAATCAGCCGCAACGTAAAGCAGCGCTGATTTCATGGAAAAGGACGAACGCAAAGCGTTCGTCCTTTTGTGTTGGATCAATCCAGCGTAAGTCCGTAACCGCCGGCGAAGTAGCGCCGCAGGAACGTAACGTCCTTGGCGTTTACTTCTTTGTCGCGGTTTACGTCGCTGGCGAAGAAATGGACCGTGATCCCATAACCGCCGACAAGGTAGCGGCGCAGAACTGTGACGTCCTTGCCGTTTACGACCTTGTCGCCGTTCACGTCGCCGAGAATATACGGCGGGATCTCCTCTTCGTCCTTCAGCGCATCACAGTGCGCGCAGGTGTAGGCGAGAAGACCGGGACTTGCAGCAGTCGGCTCGGTGATCAAAACTTTTTCCGCGCTCCATTCGTGACCGTGTGCCGCGATTTCAGCGTAGGTTGAATAGTCGCAGCGGCTGCAGGTGTCGTATGCGTTCCAGCCGATCTCTGTGCAGGTCGCTTCCTTTGCTTCGTGGTGAATAAGGTCGTGACCGAGCGCCGCGATTTCAGCGTAGGTCGAATAGTCGCAGCGGCTGCAGGTATCGTATGCGCTCCAGCCGATCTCGGTGCAGGTTGCTTCCTTTGCTTCGTGGTGAATTAGGTCGTGACCGAGCGCCGCGATTTCAGCGTAGGTCGAATAGTCGCAGCGGCTGCAGGTGTCGTATGC
>JAFSUG010000007.1 GCA_017445385.1 Oscillospiraceae bacterium | reverse complement strand
TGGCTCAAAACTGCGAAGCACCGCAAAGCGAGAGATTTTTGCGCAAGACAAGACAGAGAAAGAGGGAATCCTGTCGGATTCCCTCTTTTGATAACGCAGTATTGCACGAAAAGATCCGCTTTGCGGCTGCATAATCCCTAACTTGCGCCGCCCCAATAAAGCGACGGTTTTTTCATGATACGGTTACGTACGGCTCCAGCGATTCCATCTTCGATTCCCCAATTCCCGCAACGCTCTCCAGATCCCAGATCGTGGCAAACGGACCGTTTTCTTCGCGGTAGTCAACGATCGCCTTCGCGGTTTTCTCACCGATTTCCGGAAGCTCTGTAAGCGCTTTTACCGAAGCGGTATTGATGTTGATCGGCTGCGCTACGGTCTGATACTCAGCTTCCGGCAGCGGCTTCGGTACGGCAGCCTGTGCGCCGCGCGTTTGCCTGCCGAGCCAAAACGACATGATCAGTAAAAAACAAAGGATGAAAATGCCGATTGGCAAATAGCGCTTGATTTTACCTTCCAAAACTAATTCCCCCAGATTGACACAACCCCAAAATTTGATATAATTTCTCTATATGCGATTGTATCAAATTGATTTCACACAGTAAAGAGGTTTTCGCAATGACAAAACGCCGTGTTTTTTCGGCAATAGCCGTACTGATTCTGATGCTGTCATGCGCTTTGCCCGCCTTCGCGGCAGACGCGCCGACCGTTGAAGCAAAGTCCATGATTCTGATTGAGCGCAATTCCGGCGACGTGCTCGCCGAGCAAAGCGCCGATGATATGGTCTACCCTGCCAGCATGACAAAGGTTATGACCTGCCTTTTGGCGCTTGAAAACCTGCGTCTTTCGGATTCGGTTACCGTTTCCGAAACCGCACTTGCAGACTTGGACGAAAGCGGAAGCAGCGCCGACCTTTTGCCCGGCGAAACGCTTACGGTTGAGCAGCTGCTTTACTGCATGATGCTCTCCTCCGCGAACGAAGCCTGCAACGTTGCGGCAGAGGCTGTCAGCGGTGACATTGATACCTTTATCGCGCTGATGAATACGCGCGCATCGCAGCTCGGCTGCACCGGAACGCACTTTGCAAATACACACGGGCTGCACGATGAAGATCACTACACAACGGCACGCGATCTTTCCAAAATTGCTTTGGAGGCGCTGAAGAACCCGGAGTTCCGCAAAATCGTATCCACCGCAAAATACACCGTTCCGCCAACGAATCTTTCCGGCGAACGCCACCTCAGCACAACGAACCGAATGATCGTGAACTCCGAGAGCAACCCCTATTATGATAAGCGCGTAAGCGGCGTGAAAACCGGCTTTACAACGCCTGCCGGACGCTGCCTGATCGCTTGCGCGGAAGACGGTCCGCTCTCGCTTCTGAGTGTGATCTGCGGCTGCGACACTGTAATTTTAGAAAGCGGCGATCTTGAATTCCGCAGCTTCCCGGAAACGAAAAAGTTGCTCGATTGGGCGTTTTCATCGTTTACTTACGACGTTGTATTAACCACGCTCTACCCCATCGCGGAGATTCCCGTTTCTCATGCAGCCGGCGCAAACTACGTTTCGCTTGCACCGAAAAATGAGCTGAAATCGCTGCTGCCAATCGATTATGACAGCGAAAAGCTGACCTACCAAACGGCGCTCATCAGCGAAGGCGGCGTCAGTGCGCCGATCACGGCAGGTGACGTGCTCGGCAGTGTAACCGTTTCCTATGGCGGAAAAGAACTCGGCAGCACCGACTTGGTTGCGATCGCGAGCATCGAGCGCGCAACGCTCTGGGACTATTTAAGCCCGGCAAAAAGCGGCGCAGTTGGACTGCTTCGAACGGTTTTGCTGATCTTTGCGATCCTGCTTGTTGCTGCAATCGTGTATACCGTGATCGCGCGGATCCGCAAAAAGAAGAATAAGGCGCGCCGCAGCAGGAGGTAATTATGCAGTGGAAAGAATATAAGCAGTCGTGCTATGAATGCCGCTGCTGTCCGCTTTGCGAAACGCGCCGAAACGTTGTATTCGGCGTCGGTCCGGAAGACGCGGACGTCATGTTCATCGGAGAAGGTCCCGGCGAACAGGAAGATAAAACCGGCGAGCCGTTCGTTGGCGCAGCCGGACAGCTGCTTGATCGAATGCTTTCGATCATCGGCTTGAGCCGAAAAAACTGCTACATCGCAAATATCGTAAAATGCCGTCCGCCGCAGAACCGCGATCCGCTTCTAACCGAGCAGGACGCTTGCTATCCGTGGCTGGAGGCGCAGATCGAATACGTTGCGCCGAAGATCATTATTTGCCTTGGGCGGATTGCCGCGATGAAGCTGATCCGCGAGGATTACCGCATCACGAAGGAGCATGGCACGTGGACGGAGCGCAACGGCATTCAGATGACGGCGATCTATCACCCCTCGGCGCTTCTGCGCGACGTTTCAAAACGTCCGGAAACCTTTTCCGATCTTCTGAATATCCGTGAAAAAGTCAGGGAAATCGCGCCGAAAACCTTTGAATACTGAAAAACGGTGTACCATCGGTACACCGTTTTACTATTTTAATAGCCGAAGAAATCGCCAAACCCGGGAATCGAAAAGATCGGCGCTTGCTGCTGAACCTCCTGCTCGGGCTGCGCAGTTTCCTGCGGCGTTTCGATCAGCTCATCCAGCGTGACGGTCAGCGTATGCTCCGCGCCGCCTCGATAGACCTTGATCGTCGTCGTATCGCCGGCCTTAAACTTATTCAGCGCCGCAACAAGCTGGTTATAGGTATCGACTTCAGTATCGCCGAGCGCAAGGATAATATCGCCTTTCTGAACGCCGGCTTTCTCCGCGCAGCTCCCCTCTTCAACGCCCTGCACGTAAGGACCTACGGGCAGACCATAAACGGAAGCCGTGTTTGCATCAAGCTCCTGCAGCGAAACGCCAAGACGCGGACGCCCGGAAATGAAGCCGTTTTTTTGCAGCTCCATCAGCTCATCGATTACATCGTCAATCGGGATCGCAAAGCTGAGACCTTCAATATACATGCCGGAAGACGTCTGGCCGGAATACTTCGCCGTTGTAATGCCGACAACGTTGCCGTTCATATCAAAGAGCGGACCGCCGGAGTTGCCGGAATTGATCGCAACGTCCGTCTGAATCATGTTGAGCAGCTTGCCGTCCGCTGTAATCTCGCGGTCCACCGCGCTGACGTAGCCAACCGTCATGGAATACGTCAATTCGCCGAGCGGATTGCCGATTGCCGCCACACGCTCGCCGATGATCAGATCGGAAGATTTGCCGATTGAAACGCACTGCAGATCCGTTGCGTCGATCTTCAGCAGCGCAACGTCGCTAGCGGAATACGTGCCGATCAGCTTTGCATCGTAGGTTTCGCCGCTGTTGAGCGTGACCTTGATCGTATTCGCGCCGGAAACAACGTGCCCGTTTGTAACAACGTAGCCGTCAGTAGTGAGAACAAATCCGGAGCCTGCCGCTGCGCGGGAGGTTTTCTGACCGAAAACGTTCATCGCTGTCGTTTCCGTGCTGATACCGACAACCGCGCCGACGTTCTGCTGATAGACTTCGGCCGGTGTAAGCGTTTTATCGCCGGTATTTGTTTTCAGCGTTGGCGTAACGGGCTGCTCTTCAACCTGATATGCCGGCGCGTCTGCCATTGCCTGCTGCGTTTTGCCGAAAATCCGCATTCCGCCCCAGAGACAGGCTGCGCCAATCACGATGCCGATCACAACGGAAAGCGCAATCCACGGAATGATAGATTTCTTCTTTTTCTCCGGCTGCATCTCCGGTTCAGACACGGGTTCATCCGGCTGGTAGCCGGGTTCCTGCTCGTAAAAATCAGACATAGTGTTCGCTCCTTTTCTTTTGAGTTCGCCCTCATTGTAATGCGTAATTATGAAAAAAGTGTGACGGCTTCATGAGTGAATTTTGAACTTTTACCGGAATCTGACAGCAGATTCTTGATTTTCCAACCCTGCGGCTTTATAATACTTCCAATGAGTTTAGGAGTGTACCGCATGATTGATTTCAAATCGCCAATCGGCGTTGCGGATTCCGGCGTTGGCGGCTTAAGCGTTGTTCGCGCGCTTCGCAGTGAGCTGCCGCATGAGGATATTCTCTATTTCGGAGATACCGCAAACTGCCCCTACGGCAACAAAACAGAAGAGCATCTGCTGATGCTGAGCGGCAATATGCTTTCGTTCCTTGAAAAGCGAAACGCAAAATGCATTGCGCTCGCCTGCAACACGACCTCCGCCCTTGCGCCGCAGCTTCGGATGCGGATCAAAACGCCGATCATCACGATCGCGGAGTGCGCGGCAAACGCCGTTTCGGAATTAGATGTTTCCGCAGTCGGCGTGATCGCAACGAAATTTACGATTGCAGGCGGAATCTATAACCGCTGCATCCAAAGCGCAGCGCCCGGCGTAGCCGTTTACGGGATCGGCAGCGCGAATCTCGCATCGCTCGTTGAGCGCGGCGCGCCCGACGCGGAGATCGACAGCGAAATCAGACTCTGCATGGACCAGCTCTTAAAAAACGCGCCGCTGAAAGACGTGATCCTCGGCTGCACGCATTATCCGCTCGTTATGAGTCGGTTCATGGCATGCTATCCGGAGCTGAACTTCATCGATCCTGCGCCGCAGCAGGCAATCGCGCTGCGCAAGCACCTGCAGGCAGAGGATCTGCTTGCAAAGCCGCACCGCGCAAAGCTCACGATTTTTACAACCGGCGACACCGAAGCGTTCCGAGCTGTTTGCAAAGAAAACGGATTTGACGATACTTATGATATGGAGTTTTTCCATATTTGACAAAAAACCGGCAATACTTCGTATTGCCGGTTTTGCTTTTCTTACAGATGGTGAACGCCGGGCAGTTTGCAGACGTTTCGCGTATCGAGCACGAGCTTTCCTTCCAGAAGCGGAAGGTTCTGCTTGATCTCATCATGGCCGACCATGATCACCACCAAATCAACGTCCGCAAGGAACTGCTTGAGATCATGGTACTGATTGGCAACAAGGTCTTTCTTGATAAACGGATCGTAGACCTTCAGGGGTTGACCGAGGTGCTTTTTCTGGAACGCTAAAAGCTGCAGTGTGGGCGATTCGCGGAAATCATCCACGTTTTCTTTATAGGTCAGCCCGTAAAGACCGACGCGCGAAGGATCGGTGATCCCGTTTTCTGCCATCAGCTCGCTGATGCGCTCAAGTATGAATGCCGGCATGGAATCATTGACCTTCATCGCCTCGCCGATCACCTTCGTCAGCGACGGATAATCGCCCACGAGGAACCACGGATCAACCGGGATGCAGTGACCGCCGACGCCGGGGCCGGGATTGAGAATGTTGACGCGCGGATGCATATTGCAGATCTTGATGATCTCGTAAACGTCCATGCCGTCATGGCGGCAAATCTTTGCAAGCTCATTGGAAAACGCAATGTTGACCGCGCGGAACGTGTTTTCAACGACTTTCGTCATTTCCGCGGTACGAATATCGGTTACAACGATTTCGCCCTGGCAGAACGATGCATACGCCTGCTTCACGCGCTCACCGATCTCACGCGAATCCGCGCCGATCGTGCGGTTGTTATGGAGCAGTTCATAAACCATGTTGCCGGGAATAATGCGCTCCGGCGCGTGGACGAGATGCACGTCCTCGCCCGTTTTGAAGCCGGCTGCCTCGATCATCGGGCGAACGTATTTATCGATCGTTCCCGGTGAGATCGTGGATTCCACAACGATAATTGCGCCTTTCTTGCAGACCTTGAGCACCTGCTCAACGGCGGCGCAAACGTACTTTGCGTCTACCTTCTTGCTGAATTCATCATAGGGCGTCGGAACGGAAACGATGTAGAAATCCGTATGCTGATACTCCGTTGTAAAATGAATGCCGGATTTGAGCGCATCGTTAAACAGCGCATCAAGACCGTCTTCCTTGAAGGTGGTCTTTCCTGCATTCAGCGTTGCAACAAGCTCCGCGTTATAGTCCGTGCCAACGACCTCAACGCCGTGCGACGCCATCATAAGCGCCGTCGGCAAGCCGATATACCCAAGACCGATTACGTTAATCATATCTTTTGTATCCCCTTTTTCTGTATCTTGCTATATTTTAACAATCTGTATTCTTTCTGTCAACTATACACCGTGCCAATAAAAAAGCGCCGCCCAAGGGGATTCGCTTTGCTGCGGCAAAGCCACGCCGGTTGCAGCGTGCCACCGGCACGCTGCCAAGAGCCGGCTTTCGAATCCCTTCCTGCAAACACCATGCCAATAAAAAAGCACCGCTTATGCGGTGCTTTTTTATTGGCGGAGAGGAAGGGATTCGAACCCTTGATACGCTCACCACGTATACACGATTTCCAATCGTGCGCCTTCGGCCAGCTCAGCCACCTCTCCACGGCGGTGCTGTTCCTGCCTCAATCGGAACAACGCCGTTATTTTACAGAATAAACCGCGCTTTGTCAAGCTATTTTTCAGCGAAAAACCGCGCCGCCTCGGTCGTATACTTCCACACGGCGGCAGATTGCAAAGTCAGGCGCGCACTCCGGCTGATACCGCTCAATCGCCGTGATCAGCAGCAGCGGATTGAGCGACGGTTCCTGCGCGGCAACGAGAACGTTCACGGAAATCGTGTTCACGTCAGTCTGCGAGACCGACCATTCGGAAATCATCGGGAGAATATCCGTTTCCACCTCGCCGCGCTTCGTATGCTTCGGGACGATGACCGACTCCCCGTTTAGCAGCGCTTCGATCGAAGAAATCGCGTTTTCGGGAACGCCGCCGTCATACTCCAGCGTAAGCTGCGCACGGAGCAGACCGAGATCACGGATCTTGCGGTCGCTCTCATAGACCTCCAAAACACGGATTCCCTCTGGCATTGTAGCGTTCAGCCGCTGCGCGAGATCACCGGGAACAGGCGCGTCGTTTGCAAGCTCATAGTCCAGCAGCTCGCAGACGCTCTCAACGCCGACCGACAGCGGCAGCGCAACTGAAACGTAAGCGCGCGGAGAAAAGCCGCTTGAATGCTTCAGGGAAACGCCTGCGCGGAGGAACGCGCGCTGAAATACGCGCATGAGATCGAGATGGGACAAGTATATGCCGTTTCCCACCTTTTCAAACAGCAGCCTATGCATCGCAAACGCCCCCTTCCAGAAGCTTGTCCGCTCCACAGCCGGAGCATTGCTCGCGGCACGAAGGCGTTGTTTCGCCGCGGTAGGCGCGTTCGCGCTCACGCCAAAAGAACGCTTTATTTACGCCGATGGAAAGCGTATCCCACGGCAGGACTTCGTCCTTGCCATAGGCACGCTGCGCATACCACGCCGGGTCTACGCCGCACGTTTCAAACGCCTTTTGCCAAATCTCCGGACGGAAATACTCATTCCAGGAATCGAGCCGCGCACCGTTCTTAACAGCTTCCAGCAGCACAGGCGCAAGGCGGCGATCGCCGCGCGCGAGAACCGCTTCCAAAAAGCTCAGCTCCGCGCCGTGATAGCGGTAGTCCACGCAGCGCGAGTGCAGCTGCTCTTTTAGCAAACGTACACGGCGCGTATACTCCTCCGGCGTGATCTGCGCTTCCCACTGAAACGGCGTAAACGGTTTCGGAACAAAAAACGCCGTTGCAAGGTTGATCGTAAGCCCGCGCTTTTTATTGGTGGCATTATCTTTCCAAACCTGAATGATCTTATAGGTCAGCTCCGCGATACCAAGCACGTCTTCGTCCGTTTCCGTAGGCAGACCGAGCATAAAATAGAGTTTCACGTTGTTCCAGCCGCCGGAAAACGCCGTTGCGCACGTTTCAAGGATTTCCGCTTCCGTGACGTTTTTATTGATCGCATCGCGCAGACGCTGCGTGCCGGCTTCGGGCGCAAAGGTCAAGCCGCTTTTACGGACCTTTTGCACCTTCATCATCAGCTCGCGCGAGAAGTTATCCGCACGAAGCGACGGCAGCGAAACGTTCACCATGCGCGGCTCGCAGAAATCAATCAGCGGCAGCGCAAGCTGCTCAAGCTGCTTATAATCCGATGTGGATAAGCTCGCAAGCGTGATCTCCTGGTTGCCGGAATCGGCAAGCACCTGCTGCGCCTGCCGCAGGAGCGTATCGGCGTTTCTCGGGCGGACGGGACGATAGCAGTACCCTGCCTGGCAGAAACGGCAGCCGCGGATGCAGCCGCGGAAAACCTCTAAATTCGCGCGGTCATGGACGATCTCGGTTGAGGGAACAATGCCGTCAACCGGGAAAAAGGAATCGTCAAATGACTGCACAATGCGCTTTTTCACTGTTTTGGGTGCGCCGCAGAGCGCGCGGATCTCGCAAAGCGCGCCGTCTTCCCCATAGATATGTTCATAAAAGCTCGGAACGTAAACGCCTTCGATCTTTGAAACTTCCTTCAAGAAGCGGTCTTTTTGCCATTGCTCCTGCTTTGCCGTTCGATAGATGTCCATAAGCTCGATGATAACGTCTTCCCCTTCGCCGAGCACGAAGAAATCGAAGAAATCAGCAAGCGGCTCCGGGTTATACGCGCAGACGCCGCCGGCAAACACGATCTCATCGAGTCCGCCGCGATCCTTCGCAAGCGGCGCAATGCCGGAAAGCAGCATCATATTGAGGATATTCAAATAGGACATCTCGTAGCCGATGGAGAACGAAACAAGATCAAAATCTTTTACGGGGTCTTTACTTTCCAGCGCGTAGAGCGGAATGTCGTTTTCCTGCATCGCATCCGCCATATCGCCCCACGGCATGAAGACGCGCTCGCACCAAACGTCAGGGATGCGGTTGAGCACGCCGTAGAGAATCCGCAGCCCAAGATTGGACATACCGATCTCATACGTATCCGGAAAACAGAACGCAACGCGGATATTTACGTCTTTTTTCTCTTTAATCACTTGGCGATATTCGCCGCCGATATAACGCGCAGGCTTCTGCACGGTCGGCAATATGCGATGGAGTTTATCTGTCATATCTCTCGCGCCTTTCTTTGGTAGGTTCATTTTATCCCAGATGCGCCGAAAAAGCAACGACCGCTTTGCAAAATTAAGCGCAAAAAGAGAAGACATACCGCGCCAAACAGCAGCCAGTCGCTGCTTTGCAGCGCATGATGGAATGATAGAACAACAATCGCGCCGCAGAAGGTAAAACCGACCGCGTATGCGATCCGCCGCCCAAACAGCACGCGCAGGATTCTGCCGCCATCGAGCGGATCAACAGGAAGCATATTATACGCCGCAAGCAATAAATGCAGCACGGCAAACAGATGAAACGGCCGCCAGAACACGGCGGCGCAAAGAAGATTACACGCAGGTCCTGCTGCCGCGGAGAGAAGCTCCTCTCGCCTGCCGCACGGCGCGATATTGATCTCCGCGCCGAACGCGCCGATGCGCACGGAAGAAATGCGAACGCCGAGCGCAAAAAGCGCGAGCAAATGACCGCATTCATGCAAGAATGCGGCAAGGATCGTCAGCAGACAGATTTTTCCATAGCCGATGTAGACGGCGATTGCCGCAAACAGTACAAGCATCGGAGAAACCGAGAACGATACGCCAAGCAGATTCATAACCGATCCATTCTTTTTTCAGATTCTTTCCATGTTTATGCTTGACATTCTCGAATCAGTCACATATAATAATCAAGCCGTCGGGGTGTGGCGAAGTTTGGTATCGCGCTTGGTTCGGGACCACGCGGCCGCGGGTTCAAGGCCCGCCACTCCGACCATAAAAAAAGAACGCCATTTGGCGCTCTTTTTTTATGTCATTCAAACTGTGGCGGGACTTGAAAGGCGGCTCTTGGCGGTGTGCCGGTGGCACGCCGCAACCGCCGTTGGCTTTTCCGCAGAAAAGAAGTCCCGCCACTCCGACCATAAAAAAGGACTTGCTTTTGCAAGTCCTTTTTTATTTAGTTCAGCGATTTGCCGAGGTTTTCGCAGGCGGCTTTTGCCGCATCGTCCGGCGCATCGTTGCAGATCACCGGCTCGCAGGTCAATTCCGCGCCTGCCTGTTTACACGTTTCCGCCCAGTTGCGCATCCATTCGCCGTCTCCCCAGCCGTAAGAGCCGAAAAGCGCGATTCTCTTCCCAGCGAGATTCGGCAGGCAGCGATCGAACATCGGCGCGAATTCGCCTTCCTCCAGCTCCTCCGAGCCCATCGAGGGGCAGCCGAATGCGATCGCGTCGTACTGATCGACCGCGCAGTCAAACTCGCCTGCCGTAAAGAGGTCAACATCGCTTCCGACGCCTTTCGCAACGGACTGCGCCATAGCTTCCGTATTGCCCGTTCCGCTCCAATAGACAACAGCAATTTTACTCATTATTTTCTTCCTTTCCAAGTTTTTATGAACCGCTCACAATGAGCCGATCAACAGATTGATGCTTTTCATATGCGCGCAAATATGCGCGTGTGCATTTTTGATACTGATCAAAAGCGCGTTTTGCCGCATCTTCATCGCCATAGACTTTCCATGCGCCGCAGCATTTTTCGCCGCTTGCATTGCACCTGATAAAGCCCTCTACGTCCTCCGGCGGATAACCGAGGAAAAGTCCGATTTCATGCGGAAAAGAATCTCCCCACGCAAGGCGGCGTGAAAGCTCATATACGCAGCCGTTTACGCTTTCAACAGGGTACTTTCTCGCCGCAAGCATCCGTCTTGCCAGCGGATGGCGCAAATCGTTCCGCAGCCGATCCGGTCGGTAAAGAAAGACAAGCGCACGATTTTCCCGATAGCAAAGCGGCAGCAATAAAACGCCTTTCTTTGCGAATTTATGATTCCATTCGAAAAGCTCTTTGCGGTGCGCTTTCGGATCGGAAACCGGGCAGGCGTACAGATTTGCCGTTTTAAGCCCTGCAAGCGTTGGCGCGCAATGCGTAATCAGCAGCCGCTCAGACATTGCCGACCGCTCCGACGCGCGTTTGCAGAATCGAGCGAAGCGCCGACATCGAGCTGCTATGGCAGCGCTCGATCTGCACGTTCTTCCCTTTCGTTTCGGACAGCACCGAGCGCAGCATCTTATGCGACATCGTTGCCGTAAACAGAACGACAAGATCAGGAGAGCCAACGTTTACCGCGCCGGACGACTTTGTTACAACCTTTGCTTTACAGCGGTACTGCTTGCAGAGATCGGCATACTGCCGCTCCATACATTCATTGCCGCCAACAATTAAAACGCTCATGGCGAAAACTCCTTTCAATACAGTATGCCCACACTTTATGTTAGCACGCGCTAACATAAAGTAAAAAATATATGTTAGCCTCCGCTAACAACAACGAGTATATCGGAAGTTTGCGCAAAAGTCAAGAAAAAAATCGGCAATCCTTACGATTGCCGATTTTTTAGTTTTTATTTTGCTTCCAGTTATGCGATCATTTCCTGCATAAACTCGATGCAGTCGCCAACAATCGCATAATCCGCAACGCCGAAGATCGGCGCATCGGGATCGGTATTGACCGCTACGACCGTCTGCGCGCCGCCGATACCGGCAAGGTGCTGAATCGCGCCGGAAACGCCGACGGACACAAAACGATGTTGCCTTCGGCAAAAGATGTTCTGCTGCGCAGAAACGATGTGCGCTACGCGCAACGGTGTTGCAGCTGCGCTGCAAACAATTTCAAATATTACGCTCCTTGCAATCTGCCCCGTTTCATACTATACTTGTTTTATAATACTTCACCCCAAATCACAAGGAGGCGCGCAACATGAAACACACCTCAAAAGCACTTGCAATACTCCTTACCGCCGTCTTGCTCTTCGGGCTTTGTGCCTGCGGAGCAAGCAAGCAGAACGCCGAGGTAACCGGCGGCGCGAGCGCGATCGCGGACTACGCCAGACGTCTTGCCGAGGCGGGATACGACGCAGCCGCGGCAGCCGCGCTGGAAACGCTTCCAAACGCCGTGAAAGCCGAGGCGCAAGAAGAGGCAATCAAGCAGGCAGATCGGGATTCGGATTTTGACCTGCTTCGTGCCGTTGCAAGGATGAATAAGGCTCCCCTGCCCAACGCCTTGACCTTTACGGACGTGCAGGAGAGCGACTGGTTCTACGACGCAGTCAAGTGGGCTGCAAAGGAAGGAATCGTCTCCGGCGAGACGTTCTCACCGAATAGCCCCTGCACCCGCGCGCAGACGCTCACGTTCCTTTGGCGCGCCAAGGGCATGCCTGCGCCCACGAAGCAGGACTGCCCGTTGACGGATGTGACCGAAGGCGCGTACTACTACGAGCCGGTGCTCTGGGCGTTTGAGAAGGGACTGCTCAGTGCATCAGACGACGGGCAGTTCCACGCAGAAGATCCCGTGACGCGCGCGCAGGTCGTTACCTTCCTTTACCGCGCCGAAGGTTCGCCGCAGCCCTGCTCCGCAACCCCCTACAGCGACGTACAGGACACGGATTGGTTTGCGCCGCAGGCGATTTGGGCGTATGAAACGGGCATCGTGGCGCTGAACGACGCAAAAACCTTCAGCCCGAACGACCCCTGCAACCGCGCGCAGTACGTCAACTTCCTGTTCCGCTGCTACGGCAACTGAGAAAGGAGCACGAAATGAAACGAATTTTGACGATTCTTTTGACGCTGGTGCTGATCTTCTCACTGTGCATACCGGCGTTTGCAGAGCCGCAGTACGTAACCACCATCTTCTCCCATCCGGAAAAGGATGAGGAATACTGGGACAGAATGTTTGAACTGGAAAAGGAGCAGGATTGGGAGGTCAACGGACTTCCCGCATACGACGGTCCTGAATTGAACGTCCCCGATCCCACGCCCGAGGAGATCGCCGCGCGGAAGGAGCAGGCGCAGAAGCTGCTGGAAGAGGTAAAAGAATGGGACAGGATCAGAATGTCGGATGACTCCGAACAAAATACCAAAATGATGAGTCTGGTGTTCGGCGACAAGCGGAACGATCTGAGCGACCTCCCGGAAAGTACGTTTACCGGAGGCTTTGAAGAGTTTGCCGGTGCGAACGGCTCGACCACCCGCGTCTACGAGAACGGCAGCATCGAAACGAAGTACGCCGACGGCACCTGGGAAGGTCTGGATCAGAACGGAAACCACTATACCGAGGATAAATCCGGCAACCGAACGATTGCATTCATAAACGGCGACGTTGGCACCGTCGGCAAGGACGACAGCATCCGCATCAAGCAGACGGACGGCAGCACCGTGACCTACAACGCCGACGGAACAAGCACCTGGACGAACGACACGGGACTTGTCATCAAATACGACGAATACGGAACGTATCAGTCCATCGGCTTTGAGGACGGCGAATCGGTCGACCTCGTTTACGGACAGTTCCCGCCCGGCGATCAGAAGATTACGGGGCCGAAGGGCGCTTATATCGAATGGCACAACGGCATCGACTCCAAGCTCACCGAGGATGGCACCTCCATCGATACAGGCGACGGACTGTACGGCTTCACGATCAGGGGTGTGAACGGCGAAACCGGCAAGCTCTCAACCGACGCAGCATATAACTCCAGAATCGACGAAGCCGCAACCATCGCCGAAAAGCAGAAAACGAACGGCCAAAGCGGCACGAGCTATACTTCAGACACGCGCTATGACATCTCCTCCATGGGCGGCGGCGGATTTGAAATCCTTGTCAACAACAACGATTCCGATCAGATCAGCGTGACCTACGAGGATCCGGACGGCAACGTCTACACGGACAAGAAGCTTGCCGGCGGTATGTTAGAAACGAGCTACGAGAGCGCTGACGGGAAAACCGGCTTCCGTTCCGCGCTGGACGAAAACGGGCTGAACGTCACGCGCAAGGAAAACGGCGTTGAGCAGAAGGTCGCCGAAACCGTGCAGAACGAGGACGGATCTGTCAGTATCAAGTTTGAAAACGGCGCTTCGCTCACCATGGGCGAAGACGGCGCAATCTTCGACCTCGGCAACAGCAAGCGCATTACATTAGACAAGGACGGCAACCCGAAGGAGCTGACCGGCGACGGCGACAGCGTCATCTGGGGTAACGACGGCAACATCATCAGCGCACATCTCACGGCGGAGGACGGCAGCGTGCTGACCGTTGACGGCGACAACGCGAGCGTCACCCTGCCGGACGGCGGCTCGTTCGTGATCTCGACGGATGAAAACGGCGTGCGGACGGTCACCCTCCCCGACGGCTCCGTACGAAAGCAGGATGAAAACGGCAACTGGAATCTCAGCAGCGAAGCACCCGACGCAGAGGCGACCAAACCGGACGCAGAAACGCCTGTGGAGGAAACGCCAGCCGAAGCGCCTGCCGACACCGGCTTCAGCGGCTGCTATTACGGCACGTATGAGTACACGGCGTACTGGGACGGCGGCAAGGTAAAGCAGGGCAACCGCGCCTACTACGTTTACGAATACAACGGCTGCTACTATCTGATCCAGTCGAAGAATCCAACCGAGATCGAAGCGATCGCTGCGGAAGACGGCGTTGAAGCCCTCTACAACAATTATTACGATGATAAGCTCGTCATTGAAGGCGCAAGCTTCGACCCCGCAACGAACACCGCCACATATTCGGAACGCTCCTACTTGAACGACGTGCAGTACATCGCCGAAACCACCACGATCACCTTTGATGGGAACGGCGGAATCACCGTAAAATGGGATTCGCAGAATGTGTATGGCAGCGGTTCGGAGCCGCAGGAATCCGGCACGTTTACGGGAACCAAAGGATAACAAATCTACGAAAACAGGCGACAAGCAGATGCTTGTCGCCTGTTCTTCTGTTTTCTTATTTCTCTTCGAGCTGTGCGATCATTTCCTGCATAAACTCGATGCAGTCGCCGACGATTGCGTAATCCGCAACGCCGAAGATCGGCGCATCGGGATCGGTATTGACCGCTACGACTGTCTGCGCGCCGCCGATACCGGAAAGGTGCTGGATCGCGCCGGAAACACCGACGGAGATCAGCAGCTTCGGCGAAACGGAGCAGCCGGTCTGACCGATTTGGTGCTGATATTCCGCCCAACCGGCATCAACCAGCGGACGGGAAACGCCGTAGTTACCGCCGAGCAGCTCCGCAAGGCGCTTGACGATCTTCATGTTCTCCTTCGAGCCGACGCCTTTGCCGGCTACAACGAGAATATCGTAATCGATGATATTATCGCCGGTGATCTCACTGATCGTATTGAGCAGCTTCACGGCATCGAACTGCTGCGGTTTTATCTGAAGACGCTCGATATTGCCGGTTCTTGCGGTATTCGGCTCAAGCGCGGGCATAACGCCCAGGCAAACCGTTGCCATCTGCGGACGGGTATTCGGGCAGATGATCGTTGCCATCAGGTTGCCGCCGAATGCCGGTCGCGTCTGCCGAAGGAGCTTCGTTTCCTCATCGATTTCAAGGATCGTGCAGTCCGCGGTGAGGCCCGTTCCGACCGTTGCCGCAACGCGCGGCGCCATGGATCTGCCGAACGCAGTTGCGCCGTAGAGAACGATCGCCGGCTTGCGCTCGTGGATCAGGTTCGTAAGCAGATCCGCATACGGAAGATCCATCGGGAACGCGAGCGAAGCATCATCGGCAAGTAGAACGCTGTCCGCGCCGGCATGGATGAGCTTTTCGGGGTTCTTTACGTTGCTGCCGAAGCAGACGGCAGTGAGCGCTTCACCGAGCGAATCGGCAAGCTCTCTGCCCTTTCCGAGCAGCTCAAACGCAACGGGAAGGATCTCCCCTTCCGACTGCTGCGCAAAAACCCAGATGCCGTGATAGGCGGAAATATCGTTATCGCCGACGTCTTTTTTGAGTTCGATTGCGCCGACCGGGCAGGCATCAACGCACATACCGCACATTACACATTGATCGTTAACGGCGGCAAAGCCCTCGTCGGTCATTTCAAGCGCGCCGCTGCCGCAGGCGCCGAGGCAGGTGCCGCAGCCGATGCAGAGAGATTTATCAATCACAATGCCCATCTTACCGCACCTCCTCGAAGATCTTCAAAACGGCGTCTGCGTTTTCGCTCGTTGTGCCGTTCAGGTGTGTTGCCTGATGTGTCCGATCGGGCGTAAAGCTCTTCACAACCTGCGTGGGCGAGCCGGAAAGTCCGCAGCGGTTCACATCCGCGCCGACTTCCGCCGCCGTATAGACGCGGAAGGGCGCCTGCAGGCTGAAGCGAACGCCGGAGATCGACGGAAGACGCGGCATATTGATGTCCTTGGAAACGGTAATCAGTGCCGGCAGCTTGATCTCAACCTCGGCAAAGCCGTGATCGGTGATCTTCTTGCAGCGGAGCTTCTCTTCGGACGATTCAAGGATTTCGCAAACGTCCGTAACGTAGGGAATGCCGAGCTGCGCGGAAAGCTCAGGACCGATCTGCGCGGTATCGCCGTCAACCGCCATTTTGCCGCAGATGATCAGATCGAAATCGCCAACCTGCTTTGCGCCGAGCGACAGCGCATAAGAAGTTGCAAGCGTATCCGCGCCAGCGAAAGCGCGGTCGGTCAAGAGGATGGACTGATCAACGCCGCGCGCCATCGCGTCGCGGAGCAGCCGCTCCGTTGCCGGAATGCCCATGCTGATTGCGCAGACCGTTCCGCCGTGCTTCTCTTTGAGGCGGACGGCTTCCTCGATCGCGTAGGTATCGAACGGGTTGATAACTGCCTGGCGACCGTCACGGATGATCGTTTTTGTAACGGGATCAAGACGGACTTCATTCGTAGAAGGCACCTGCTTCACACATACGAGAATTTTCATATCAGATGCCCTCCTTTTCCGAAAACAGATTGCCGACGCCGAGCAGCCACTTCGGATCGAACGCACGCTTCAGCGCGCGCATTTCATCGATGTGTTTCTCGCCGTACATGATGGTGAGGAACGCGGCTTTCAGCTTGCCGACGCCGTGCTCAGCAGAGACTGCGCCGCCCATCTCCGTAACCTTTGCCGCCCATGTCTTAAACAGCTCTTTCGCGCGGTTATATTCCTCGGCGTTGTTCGGAAGGACGTTAACGTGCAGATGGTTGTTGCCGACGTGTCCCCAGGTTGCCGATTCGAGGTTGTTCTCTTTCAGCGTTGCGCGGTAGAGCTTCACAACGTCGAACAGATGCTCGTTCGGAACGGACATATCCGCGCCGAGCTTCGTAATTGTGGGATCCTTCTGCTTGCGCTGGTCGATCAGCATATTGACGCTTTCCGGCACAGCATGGCGGAAGAACATCAGGCGATCAAGATCGCTCTGATTGCGCGCAACCCAGCTGTTTTCCTCTTTGCCGCCCGCCTTTGTGAACGCTTCGCCGACTGCGAACAGACGCTGCTGCGCCTGCTCTTCCGTATCGCAATGGAGCTCAACGTAGACGACCGTTGTAACAAACGGCTCAATAACAGGCAGCGCGGAGAACGCGGTACTCTTGCGCTTTTGCTCACGCAGAACGTCGAGCGCTCCGGTATCGAAGAATTCGACCGACGCAACGCCTTCAACCGTGCGGCGCATCTGATCGACGAATTCCAGCGAGCTCTGCTCGTTTTCAAACAGCAGCGAAACGCCCCAGATGATCTGCGGCTGCGGCAGGAGGGTAACTTCAATCTCGGTCATAACGCCGAGCGTACCATCGCTGCTGATCAGCAAATCGATCAGCTCCATATCTTTTTCGGCATAGTAGCCGGAAGCATTTTTCGTATGCGGCATCCGATACGACGGCACCTTTGCCGAGACCTGAGAGCCGTCTTCACAGGTAAAGACCGCGTCGTAGCCGTTCGCTCTTCCCTTGCCGCGCTCGGCGGAGATGATTCTGCCATCGGCAAGCGCCATGCGCACGCGATGGATATGCGGGCGCGTTGCGCCGTAGTGGTAGCTGCGCGCGCCGGATGCGTTGCAGCAGACCATGCCGCCGATCGTTGCGGAAGTCTCAGTCGGGTCAGGCGAGAAGAAAAATTCGCCGTCCTTGCAGAAATCAACGTACGCCTGCTTCGCATCTTCGTCCCAATCGGCAGTATCGAATTTTTTCGAGCCGATCATCTTCTTCAGCTCCGAGAGCACGACGCCCGGCTGAAGCGTTAAGTAATACGTGCCGTTTTCGTGGCGCATTGCGGTAACGCGGTTCATGCGGCTCATATTGATGATGCAGCCGCCGTAGGGCACAGCAGCCGCCGCAAGACCGGTTCTTGCGCCCTGCACCGTGATCTTTTCGCCCTGCTGATAGCAAGCGCGAAGCGCGGCAACGATTTCCTCTTCCGAATGCGGAAACGCAATATGTTCCGCATGGCCGATGCTGCGCGATTCATCGCGCAAATAATCGGCAAAGTCCTCTGACATGGGTTTGATGAGTTCTGCCTGCATAAGCACCCTCCTGACAATTGGTGAGATCATTATACTAAAGAACATATCTACAATCAATTCCAAAAAATCTAAATACTTTGCAAATCTTCTTAATTTTTGCTATACTGTATTCGGGTGAAGACAAATGGACAATTACATTGCCTACAAACACGCAAATAACAACTGGAACATGAAGCGCTATCACTTCCACGATCAGTATGAAATTCTGCTTTCCCTTTCCGGCGACGCGGAAATTTTCGTTACAGATCGCTGCTATCCCCTGCGCTACGGTTCGCTGATCTTGCTGCCGCAGGCGGTTTTGCACAGAAGCGTTGCCGCGCAGCAGGAATACAACCGCTACGTGATCCGTTTCACGCATAAATACGCGCAGACGCTCTCCACACCGGAAACGGACTTGCTGCGCTGCTTTAAGTCCGGCAGAATCTATTACCAGCTTACACGCAAGCAAACAGAGCGGCTTTGCGCGCTCTTTGAACCCTGCACGCATACATCGCAAGGCTACGGCGCGGATCTGCGGCATGACGTTTCGTTTATCAATCTGCTGCTGGAGGTCGATGAGATCACCGCTTCGCAATCCGCATCGCCGGTTGACAGCCGCGCGCTGAAAAACAACATTGCGGAAATCCTTTCCTATATCCCGGAGCATCTTACGGACGATTTGAGCCTGGATACGCTTTCAGAAAAATTCCATCTTTCCAAGTCGCACCTCTGCCATTTATTCAAGGAATCCACCGGCTTTTCCCCCGGCGAATTCATCATCAAAACGCGCGTGATGCGCGCGCGTTCGCTGCTGCTGGAAGGCAAAAGCGTTGCGGAAACGTGCGAGCTTTGCGGCTTTCAAAACTACACGCACTTTATCCGAACCTTCCGCCAGATCGTCGGCGTTTCGCCGGGAAAGTACAAGAAACAGGTATCATAAAAAATACGCTGCATCTAGGGCGGCGCAAATTAGGGATTATGCAGCCGCAAAGCGGATCTTTTCGTGCAATACTGCGTTATCAAAAGAGGGAATCCGAAAAGGATTCCCTCTTTTTCTGTCTTGTCTTGCGCAAAAATCTCTCGCTTTGCGGTGCTTCGCAGTTTTGAGCCAGCAATTTTTCGTCATGACAAAGCACAAAGTTGGGGTAATCCTGACGGATTACCCCCAACTTTTAATGCAGTAATGGCGGAAAAGGGCGGCTCAAAACCTACATACTCCCTAACTTGCACCGCCCAAGATGCAGCGTATTTTTTAAGAAAGCAGGCGCGATTCCATATAGTCGTGCGCCGCGTTTTCAAGTGTATCGTCAAGCGGCGCAAGGTCGGCTTCGCCGAATTTGCGCTGCAGCGCGGTTTTGAGGATATAATCGCAAAGCTGCGGATTTTTCGGCAGCAGGCAGCCGTGGGAATACGTTGCGAAGACGTTTTGATATCTTGCGCCCTCCGTGCCGTCTTCGCCGTTATTGCCGAAGCCCTTCAGCACGGTTCCCATCGGGGAAACGCCCGGTCCGAGATACGTTTTGCCGGAATGGTTTTCAAAGCCGACGACGCGCACGCCGGGCAGCTCGTCAAAGGAAAAGGCATAGTCGCCGATCATGCGTTTTTTGCTGCCCTCGGTATAAAGATCGAGCGCGCCGGTGAAATCGCACATCTGCCCGTCCCACGTTTTATAATAGTGACCGAGCATTTGATAGCCGCCGCAGATGGCAAGGAAGGTTTTGCCGTCCTCTATGGCAGCTTTGATCTCAGCCGTCTTGCCGTTCGCAAGATCGCCGAGCAGGACCTCCTGCTCAAAATCCTGCCCGCCGCCGATGAAAAACAGATCGTAATCCGAAGCGCGAAGCGTCTCGCCGACCGATACGCCGGTTGTGACAACGTCGATTCCGCGCTGACGGAGCCGCTGCTCCATGCAGATGATATTGCCGCGGTCGCCATAGAGATTCAAAACGTCCGGATATAAATGACAGATTTTCAGTTCCATAGCTTACTCCCAAAATGCCTTAAAGCCGTATTTCTTGCTGATAACGCCGCGCAGATCCATCATTGCGGTATACGTCGGCATTATATAAACCGGCAGGGGCTGCGCCGTGAGCGCATCGGTCAGCAAATCATAGTTCTTTTCCACATGGAGCTTTTCGCGCGGCACGCCGGCATAGTAAAACCGCATGGCAAGCTCCTCGGCGCGAACGCCGGAAACGTAAATCGCGGAGAGCTTGTCCCCCATCTCGGCAAGGCGCTCAAAATCAACGTCCCAGATCCAGCTGATGTCCTTGCCGTCCTGCGCGCGGTCGTTGAGGCAGGCGGTAAAAACGTAGGGTTCGGAGATCGAAGAAAGGAAATTCAGCACCTGATTGCAGCCGGCAGGGTTCTTGATGAGGATCATGCGCAGGTCTGCGCTGCCGATGTGGAATTTTTCCATTCTGCCGAAGCCGCAGGTAAAATGCCCCAGCGCGAGAGAAGCAACCTTGAGATCGAAGCCCATCACATGGCTGATCGCCATTGCCGCGCAGCCGTTATAGATGTTATAGCCGGCAGGCAGATTGATCCTTGCGCTGTAGGGCGTATCGCCGACGGTGATCGTAACGTCTGAGCCTTCGGCATCCGATTTCGTAACCTCCGTAACCGCAACGAGCGGCTTCGGGCGCTCAAAGCCGCAATTCGGGCAATAGTAGCCGCCTAAGTGCCCGTAGGTCACGTAGCGGTATTCGTAGGCATGCTTGCAGCGGATGCAGTATTTTGCATCCGAGAGTTCAAAAACGCGCGATACGTAGATCGGCACGTTCACGCCATAGTAAACGATTTCATTGGGCAGCACGTCCGCAAGTGAGGTGCAGAGCGAATCATCGGCATTGAGGCAAACGACCGCATCCGGACAGCCCTCGATGCCGAGGCGGATATTCTCCAGCGTATGGGAGACCTCTCCGTAACGGTCGAGCTGGTCGCGGAAGACGTTTGTAACAACAACCGCTTTCGCATGGACGAATTTACTGATATGCTTGAATGCCGCTTCGTCCGTTTCGATCAGCGCGTACTGATAGCGGCATTTGCCCGAAAGCGTGCAGTGCGCGGCAAATTCCGCGGTGACGCCGCTGAGCAGGTTTGCGCCGGACTTATTGGCAAAATAGGAGATTTCCGAATCGGCAAGCACCTGCTCGATCATGCGAGAGGTTGTTGTTTTGCCGTTGGTTCCCGTAACGAAGATCGTCGTTACGCCCTTTGCCATATGGCCCAGCAGATCGGGGCAGATCTTCAGCGCAACTCTGCCCGGAAAATCCGTTCCGCCGCGCCCAAGCAGGCGGATCAGTTTTTTCACGAGATTGCAGGCGAAGATCGCAAGAATAATTCGCAGCTTTTTCATGCGCATTATTATACCATACTTTGCCATGATTCACAAGGCGGTATTTTTTTGTCGCCTCTTGTGGAAAAAACAAATATTTGGTATACTGGATTCAGTTTATGGCTTAGGTGGTCCTTATGAAAAAAAGAAATATATTTTATAGATTGCTTCTCATTTGCCTTACAGCAGCGATTGTGTTATCGCTCCCTGTTGGCGCTGCAAATTACAGCCAGTGGTTCAAATCCAGCTATCTGGAGCTGGAGGCACTTTCGCTGATTCCGAAATCCTTTGCGGATATGGACCTCACGCAGAGCATCACGCGCGCGGAAATGTGCGAGCTTGCCGTTCCCGCGCTTGAAAAGATCCTGGACGATGAGATCACGCCTTCCCGAACGGATTACTTTACCGATACCGACAACGTGACCATTCTCAAAGCGCATGAGCTCGGCATCGTAAACGGCTACGAAGACGGCTCATTTTTGCCGGAAAAAGGGCTGACGCGGCAGGAGTTCTTCCTTGTTCTCGTGAACTTCTGCAAGGCGGCTTCCATGCAGCCGAACACGCAAAATGCTTCGATCGCAAAGTTTGCCGATGCTGCGGACGTATCCTACTGGGCAAAGTCGGCAGCGGAGATCTGCGTGAAATACGGCTATGTCAACGGCACGGCGGAAAACGGCAAAACGATGCTCAACCCGAAGGCGGTTCTCTCCCGCCAGGAAGCCATGGCAATGTTCCTGCGCTGCTATAAGGGGCTGAACGAATTTTACTACTACGTGAAAAACGCGAAGGTCGTTGCCGTTACAGGCAGCGGCAACGTTACGATGATCGGCGACGTGACCGTTACGGAAACCAGCGGCTCGATGTACGTAAACACCGATACGCTGAACGTCCGCTCCGCGCCGAATACAAGCGGCTCCATCCTCGGAAAGCTCATCCGCAACGCGCAGGTCAGCATCACGGGTTTCTGCTCAAACGGCTGGTTCCGCATCAACTACAATGGAAAAACAGGCTTTGTTGCAGGCGAATATCTCGCCGTTTCCTCCGGTGCGCCTGCTGTTGCAGGCAGCGGCGCCGTTTCCATTGCAAACCAGGCGCTTGCGTTCGTCGGCTACCGCTACGTTTACGGCGGCAAGTCCCCTTCCGGCGGCTTTGACTGCTCCGGGCTTGTCTACTACGTTTTCACGCAAAACGGCTACAAGATGAACCGCGTCGCAAACGATCAGATGAAGCAAGGCACGCCCGTTGACTACGGCAACCTCCTTGCAGGCGACCTCGTTTTCTTCGGCTACAAGGGCTACGCCGACCACGTTGGCATCTACATCGGCAACGGCAACTTCGTCCATGCCTCCAATCCGCGCTCGGGTGTGCGTGTTTCCGCGCTTTCGGAAACGTATTATGCGAAAAAGTACCTCGGCGCAAGGCGGATTATCACCGGATAAAAACCGGATCGCCGTTTAAGTTCAGCGCGAGCTGCCAGCATTCCACGCCGCAAATGACCTTGCGCTCAAAAAAGCAGACGCGGCTGAGCGCGTCATCCGGCAAATCTCCGCGCAGCGGAAATGCGGCAAGGAAACCGTCATCGGTTTTCAGCGCCGTTATGGGTACGGAAAAGCCCGGAACTGTTTGCGTCTGCCACGGCGCATCCAATATAGAAAAAGTGCCGCTTTGCGGCGTCTGAGAAAGCGAGCGGCATGAGATTTTGCCGCTCGCTTTCATTTTTGCGCCATCGGGAGCGAACGCTGCCAAGCGGATACTGCGGCATCCATGAAACCACAGGCGCGGCACGCCCGCTGTTCTTTTGATTTCCGCGATAAAGGAATAATAGAGCCCCTGCTGTTCAATCGACACCGTCCCGATTTCGCCAAACAGTCCACGGATCGGAAAGCGCATAAAAAACACCTCCTGCAAATCCTATGCAGAAGGTGTTTCATTTTTTCTTATTTTCGAATTAAAAGCTTCGCCGCATCCGCCGCCTGGATGCTGACCGTTCCGCCGGAAATATACAGGTGATTCGGCTGAAGAACGCCATCCGCGGGAACCGATGCGCCGTCCGTAGTATCCGTCAGACCTGCCGCTGTCACTTTTGCGCTGCCGGATAGAAAGAGGAACTCCGCGCCCTCGGAAACCGTATAAGACGATCCCGCCGGAAGCACTGCCGGCATATGCGTTGTTGCATCGCCCATCGGCGCGCCGGCAGCCGCATTCACCGCCGTTGCGTGAGAATCCAGCGCAGATTGCAGCGACTGCGCAGCGGATGTGATCTGCTGCTGCGACTGCTGCAGCACTTGATCCTGATACGCGCCGTTCAGATAGCTGAGCGAAATCAGCGGATCGGATTCCGTAACCCCCGAGCCGGAGACGAGCGTTGGGAAAAGAACGATTGCGCAAAGCAGCACCGCCGCCGCGCCGAGCCAGATTCCTTTATTCCGTTTCTTCATGCATATCGCCTCCGGGATCTATGGTATCACAAATCCTCGAAAATAGCAAATTATCTGCCGCCGAGCCCGAAGCTTACGGCTATTGCGGCGTCAACCTGATTCATAAGCTGATCGTTTACGCTGCCCATATGCTCGCGCAGGCGTTTTTTGTCGATCGTTCGGATCTGCTCAAGCAGAACGATTGAATCCTTTGTAAGACCGACGTCCTGCCCGGGCAGACGAATATGCGTCGGGAGCCGCGCTTTGCCGGTTTGGCTTGTGATCGCGGCTGCAATCACCGTTGGCGAATGGCGGTTTCCCATATCATTCTGAACGATCAGAACCGGTCGCGTTCCGCCCTGCTCGCTCCCGACCACCGGGCTGAGATCGGCGTAGAAAATATCGCCGCGTTTGACGTTTGTATCCATCTGCTTCACTCTCCGCGGAAAAATAGCGCGCCGCAATGCGGCTGCTGTCCATATTCTCCCACAGGTCGGCGGCGTTTATACGCGGTTTCGCCGCCGGGCAGCTTCCATACCAATATACGACAAAAAACGAAAAAATGTGATGACAAGAGTCATCACATTTTCCATTATCCAACGTACTGCAGCGTGTCCGTTTCCGAGCCGCCCTTGAAATAGATGCGCGGAACGCGCTTTCCGATGATGCAGAGCGTTTCGTAAACAATCGTTCCCGTCCGCGCGGCAAGCTCCTGCGCCGTAAGCGCGGGCGATGCGCCGAAGACGGTTGCCTCATCGCCTACGGAAATATCCGCTCCCGTAGCGTCCGCCATACACATATCCATGCAAATCCTGCCAACCTGCGGGATCAACTTGCCGCCGATTGAAAAGGAAAGATTGCCGGATAAGCTTCTGCTGATGCCGTCGGCATAGCCGATGGAAAGCACCGCGATTTTGCGATCTTCCGGCGTAATGAACGTTCTGCCGTAGCTCACCGCCGTTCCTGCCTTGACCTCGCGGATCTGCGATACGAGCGTATGCAGCGACATCGCAGGCTCCAGCGAGAGATATGGTTTTGTGTCCTCCGACGGATGCTCGCCGTAGAGGATGATGCCGGGACGCACCATATCCATCGCAAATTCGGGGTGCAGGATCGTCGCGCCGGAATTGCAGCAATGGCGGATTTCCGGACGGCAGCCGAGCACCTCCATGCGGTCAAGCGCGGCGCAGAACAGCGCGTACTGCGTTTTCGTATAGGCAACGTCTTCCGGCGCAAGGCTGTCCGATGAGCTGAAATGCGTAAACGCGCCGGAAACGCGCAGATGGCTGAGCTTCAGCAACTCCGAAAAGGCTGCTTCAAAGGCTTCCGGCTCCCGTGCGTCAAAGCCAAGGCGTGTCATGCCGGTATCGATCTTCACGTGAACGTCAAGGATTCTGCCCGTTCCTGCAAGCTGCAGATTGAGCGCCCTTGCGTACTCGATCGTATGAACCTCCTGCGTTAAGCGGAGATACGCAAGATCGGATGCGTACTGCGGCGGCGTATAGCCGAGGATCAGCAGCGGCATTTTAATATCCGCGCGGCGAAGCTGCATTGCTTCTTCAAGGCTGGAAACCGCAAGATAATCCGCGCCGAACTCTCCAAGCGCGCGTGAAACAGGCACAGCGCCATGGCCGTAAGCATCCGCTTTTACGATGCCGAGGATCTTCGCTTGCTCCGGAACGTGCTTACGGATCGCGCGATAGTTTTTCTCGATGCTGTCCAAATCCACGTTTGCCCACGTTCTGCGCAGTAATTTCATATCTCTCTCCTTAATTAAACGAAAAATCGCGGAATGTAACCGCAAGCAGGCGGCTTCCTTGATAACTCACCTCGCCGGAGAGCGGTATGCCGCCCTCCAGCCACGTATCGATTTGCAGCGTATCATCGCCGTAGCCTTTCAGAATCGTAACGCGATACGCGCTGCCGTCCTTGCAGACGGATGAAATATAATCCGATTTCCATGCGCTTCCGAACAGCCACGGAAGTGTCAGCGGCGCGGCGTGACCTTCGCCGAGGTCGTCGAGCGCAAGCGTAAGTCCGTCAAAGGAAAGCTGCGCCGTTTCGCCGCTGATCGATGCGGAGATGCCCTCGATCTCCTCCGGCGCGGTTACGGTGATCGTGCCGTCTTTCCCATCGAAGGCGCAATCCGCGGAAAAGGAAAAGAAGTCCTCGCCGTAGTCCGCAGTAACGTCCGCAGAAAAGGTGCAGCCGCCGGCATTCAATAAGCTCGTCCGAAAATCGAGCGCCGGCTGAACCGCCGCATCATCGCCGGAGCATCCGCAAAGCAAAACGCAAGAAAGGATCGCAAGTATCGCAGCCAATCGCCGCATGAAAACCAACCCCTATGGCAAGAGTCGGCAAAGTGCGTTCACCATATCGCTCGGCAGCATCGCCATCTGCCCCAGCTCCTTGGCGCAGAGATCACCTGCTGCACCGTGCAGCCAAACGGCTGCGGTCGCCGCTTCAAGCGGCTGAACCTTCTGCCCGATCAGCGCAGTCAGCATTCCGGCGAGCACGTCGCCGCTGCCGCCGGTTGCCATGCCCGGATTTCCGGTTGTATTCACAAAGGTCTTTTCGCCGTTCGAAACGACCGTTTCATGCCCTTTCAGCACGCAGATCGTTTTGAGCCTTCGCGCAAGCTCGGCTGCGGCATCCTCTCTCGGGAACTCCTGCAAGCCGCCGATGCGGCGAAATTCGCCCGGATGCGGCGTTATGACCGTGGGACACGCACTTTCCCGCAGTACATCCGTATGCTCGGAAAGTACGTTTATGCCATCGGCGTCTAAAACGACAGGGCAAGGCGCGTTTTGCAGCACGAACGAGACGAGCGCAAAAACGCCATTCGACTGTCCGCAGCCCGGTCCGATCAGGACGCAATCCATCTGCGCAAGGCGTGGACGAATCGCATCGACTGCTTTTTCGGAAAATTTTCCATCCTCCGAAGGCAGCGGAAAAACAATCGGCTCAGTCAGTTTAGCGGCAAGGATCGGATAGATCGGCTCGGGTACGCCGAGATAGACGAGCCCTGCTCCGCTCCGCGCGGCAGATTGCGCCGCAAGCGCGGCAGCGCCCGTATAACCGACGCTTCCGCAAAGCAGGAGCACTCTGCCGAAATCGCCTTTATGCGCAGTTGCCTTTCGCTCCGGCGGCAAAAGCTGCCGGGCGAGATTTTCCGTGATCCGCTCCGCCATTGCGACGCCTCCTTTTTCCGTATTATAATCCACGCGAAAATAACTGTCAATTTTTTGTTGCAAATCAAGGGTAAATGTGGTAAACTCTATGCGTTACAGGCTAAGATCGGGTTGTCCGCAGGCAATTTCGCGGCTAACAGAGAGGATGGGGCGCTGGAAACCATCCGCCGCTGCAATGCTGGGCCTTCTCCCGTGAGCCGCCGTCTGAACAATCAGTAGGACGCGCCGGGTTGCTCCGTTAAAGGCAGAGAGTGCGCCGCAAGGCGAATCCGGGTGGTACCGCGGAAGACGTGTCTTTCGTCCCAGTATTGGGATGAAAGGCTTTTTTATTTTGCTTAAAAGGAGCGAAAACAATGAAGGAACAACTCGAACAGATCCGTCAAAAAACGCTGGCTGCGCTGAATGAAGCGGCAAACAGCGCCGATCTGGACGCGCTGCGCGTTAAGGTGCTCGGCAAAAAAGGCGAGCTGACTGCCCTGCTCAAGCAGATGGGCGGTTTGAGCCCGGAAGAGCGTCCCGTTATGGGTCAGCTTGCAAATTCCGTGCGCGCCGCGCTGGAGGCGAAGCTCGAAGAAAAGAACGCCGAGCTGCAAGCGGCGGCGATGGATCTTCGCCTCAAAGCGGAAGCGATTGACGTTACGATCCCCGGTACGCCCGTTCGCACCGGCAGCAAGCACCCGATGAACAAGGCGCTTGACGAGGTTAAAGATATTTTTGTTGGCATGGGCTTTTCGATTGTGGACGGTCCGGAGGTTGAGCTTTCCGATTACAACTTCACGAAGCTCAACACCGAGGAAGGCCATCCCGCGCGCGACAGAAGCGATACCTTCTATTTGACGGACGATGATTCCGTCCTGCTTCGCACGCAGACCTCCCCCATGCAGATCCGCGTTATGGAAAAGACGAAGCCGCCGATCCGCATCATTGCGCCCGGCCGCGTTTACCGCAAGGATGAGGTTGACGCTACGCATTCCCCGATGTTCCACCAGATCGAAGGTCTTGTTGTGGACAAGGGCGTTACGATGACCGACCTCAAGGGCACGCTTGAGAACTTTGCGAAGCAGCTCTACGGCGAAGACGCCGTGATCCGCTTCCGTCCGCACCACTTCCCGTTCACCGAGCCGAGCTGCGAGGTGGACGTGCAGTGCTTCGAGTGCCACGGCGCAGGCTGCCGCACCTGCAAGGGTGAAGGCTGGATCGAGCTGCTCGGCGCAGGCATGGTGCATCCGAAGGTCCTGCGCGGCTGCGGCATCGACCCGGAGGAATATTCCGGCTTCGCGTTCGGCATCGGTCTTGAGCGCGCCGCGATGCGCCGCTTCTGCATCCCCGATATGCGCCTTGTTTACGAAAACGATATGCGCTTCCTGTCGCAGTTTTAAGGGAGGGTGAATCATGGATCTTTCAAGAAAATGGCTCAGCGAGTTCGTGGACATTTCCGCGACCGATAAAGAATACGCCGACGTTATGACCCTTGCCGGCCAGAAGGTGGAAACCGTTACGCGCATGGACGCGGAAATCCGCAACGTCGTAGTTGGCAAAGTGCTTTCGATGGTACGGCACGAAAATTCCGATCATATGTGGGTCTGCCAGGTTAACGTGGGCGATGGCGAGCCGGTGCAGATTGTGACCGGCGCGCAAAACGTCAGCGAAGGCGACCTCGTTCCCGTAGCAAAGCACAAGTCCACCCTGCCCGGCGGCGTGCATATTGAAAAAGGCAAGCTGCGCGGTGTGGAATCCTACGGCATGCTCTGCTCGTTCGGCGAACTCGGCTTAACGCAGAACGACTTGCCCGACGCATACGCAGACGGCATTTGGATCCTAAACGATGAAGCTTGCAAAATCGGGCAGGACATCAATGAGGTTATCGGCAATGACGATAGCATTGTTGAATTTGAAATCACGAACAACCGCCCGGACTGCTACAGTCTGATCGGTCTTGCGCGCGAGACTGCCGCGGCGTTCAACGTGCCGATGAAGCACCATACGCCCGAGGTAAAAGGCGGCGCAAACGGCGATCTTGCGGAGCTGCTTGACGTAAGCGTTCCGGCTTCCGATCTCTGCCTGCGCTATACGGCGAGAATGGTTCGCAACGTAAAAATCGCGCCGTCGCCCAAATGGATGCGCCAGCGCCTTCGCAGCGCCGGTATCCGCCCGATCAATAACATCGTTGACATCACAAACTACGTGATGGTGGAATACGGTCAGCCGATGCACGCCTTTGACTACCGCTACGTGCACGGCGGAAAGATCGTTGTGCGCCGCGCGGAAAAGGGCGAAACCCTCACAACGCTTGACGGCGAAGTGCGTAACCTCACGGAGAATATGCTCGTGATCGCGGACGATGAAAAGGCAGTCGGTCTTGCGGGCATCATGGGCGGCGAAAACAGCGAGATCGTTGCCGACACGGCTGACGTTGTATTTGAATCGGCAAACTTCAACGGCACCTCCATCCGCCAGACGGCGCTTTCGCTCGGCATGCGGACGGACGCTTCGGCGAAGTTTGAAAAGAACATCGATCCGATGCTGACCTACGAAGCCGTGAACCGCGCATGCGAGCTTGTAGAAATGCTCGGCGCCGGCGAAGTGCTCGACGGTGTGATCGACGTACTGAACTACGTTCCCGAAACCGTCAAGCTGCCGCTGGAGGTTGAGAAGATCAATGCGCTGCTCGGCACAAGCATTTCGCGCGAGGACATGGTAGATTACCTGCGCAGAATGGAGGTTCCCGTAGAGGACGGTATGGTGATCGTTCCCTCATGGCGTCCGGACCTGCGCTGCATGGCGGACCTTGCGGAAGAAGTCGGCAGACTTTACGGCTTTAACAATATCGAAACAACGCCGCTGCGCGGCACGACAACGCAGGGCGGCTATACGGAAAGCCAGAAGCTTGAAGCCGCGATCGGCGCGGAGGCAAGAAGCCTCGGCTACAGCGAGATCATCACCTATTCCTTCGTTTCCCCCTCGGGCTATGATCTCGTTCGCCTGCCTGCGGACTCTCCGCTGCGCAAGTGCATCCGCATTCAAAATCCGCTCGGCGAGGACACCTCCGTTATGCGCACGATCCCCCTGCCCTCGATGCTTGAGATCCTCGGCAGAAACTATGCACTGAAGAACAAAGATGTTAAGTTCTACGAGATGTGCAAGGTCTATCTGCCCGTTGACGGACAGACGCTCCCGAATGAGCCGAAGCGCTTCATGCTCGGCACTTACGGCGCGAAAGCAGACTTCTTCAGCCTCAAGGGCGAAGTTGACGCGCTGCTGCGCTGCCTGCGCGTAAAGCCCGTAACCTACCGCGCGCTGACCGACAATCCCTCTTATCATCCCGGCCGCTGCGCCGCGCTGGAAATTGACGGCAAGCAGTACGGCGTAATCGGGCAGATTCATCCGCTTGTTGCAAAGAATTTCGGGCTGGATACAGAGGTTTACGTTGCGGAGCTGGATTTCACAGAGCTTTGCAAGGTTCTTCAGCCGGAAGCAACCTTCCACGCGATTCCCCGCTTCCCCTCCGTCAGCCGCGACCTTGCGGTTGTCTGCGCGGAAGAGATCACAGTCGGCGATTTGGAGCGCTGCATCACTTCCGCCGCCGGCGAGCTGCTCAAGGCGGTCAATCTATTCGATATTTACCGCGGCGTGCCGATCCCTGCAGGTCAGAAGAGTGTGGCGTTCAATCTGGAGCTTCGCGCCGACGACCGCACGCTCAAGGACGAGGACACCGACGGCGTTATGAAGAAAGTTTTGGCAAAACTGAAAGAAGAATATAACGCAGTGATCCGTTAAAGACTTTACAGAAAGCCGATTTTGTATTATGATAGTTTCATAAAGCAACCGGAAGGAGGCGCACTATGAGCGATACGATCAAATTTAAGATCACGGAAGATGACAGCGCGGAGATGAAAAGCATCCTGACACAGGTTTATAATTCCCTGCAGGAAAAAGGTTATAACCCGATCAATCAGATCGTCGGCTACCTGCTTTCCGAAGATCCCACCTATATCACCAACCATCGCAGCGCCCGCAGCCTGATTTGCAAAATCGACCGAGATGAGCTGCTTCAGGAGCTGGTAAAAAACTATCTCTTCAACTGATCTGCAATGGGGAACTGCAGCAGCAGTTCCCCATCGTCATGCGGATTGTATTGACAAAACAATTGCAATGTGTTACAATTTGGTTACATTTTCAAGGAGGACGTTATGGCTGAAAACAACGGCTTGACCTATCAGGGTTTTCCGCTGATGCGGAAAGATCGGCTGACGTATCTCGGCTCTATGGCAGATGAATACGTTGTTCTGCTGCAGATCCTGGAAACGAAAGAAGAAAACGGCGAACAGATCGCAAGCAAAGTCTCTGTTGAACTGCAGCGCACCGATCCCAACGTTCGCGCGAAAGACCGCATCGTGAAAAAAAGCGAGAAAGACGGCTTCTATACCGCGCTCGACGTTGGCTGCGTTTGGCTCAAGAGAGCATTAGGTCAGAAATAATTCGTCCGGATCGGAGGATCCATGCGTTACATAAGAAATCTCCTGCTGACGCTGGCAATCCTGCTTACGCTTGCCGCGGCAGCATCGGCAATTGAACTGAAAACAGGCATTGGTACGGTTACCGCCGGCGGTCTTCGCCTGCGCGCAAGCGCAAGCACAAGCGGCGAGATCCTCGCAAACGCGAACGCGAACGACAAGGTCGTTATCATCCGCAAGGTTGACGGCTGGTATTTGGTTGACTACAACCTGCAAATCGGCTACATGAGCGCGGACTATATCGCGTTTGATCCTGTGAAGAATATTGTGCTGGGCAACGGCCGCGTTGCGGAAGGCTCGGTAAATCTCCGCTCTTCCCCCTCGCAGGACGGCTCCGTGATTTGCCGCATCTCGCAGGGCGAAACCGCGTATATTATCGGCTTTAACAACTGCTGGTATAAGGTGCAATATAACGGCAACACCGGCTACATCCGCAGCGATCTGCTGGAGCTTACGGAAAAACCCGTTGGCAACGGCGGCAGCGCCGCATCGATTGCGCAGAGCGTTATCGAATTTGCGAAGAAATATCTCGGCACGCCTTACGTTTGGGGCGGCACCGGACCGAAGGGTTTTGACTGCTCCGGCTTTACGCGCTACGTTGCAAAGCAATTCGGCGTTTTCGTTGGCAGAACCGCGGATAATCAGCTCGACTACGGCTACGCCGTTTCAAGAGAGAATCTCTCGCCCGGCGATCTCGTTTTCTTTGAGCGTACCTACGGCTCCGGCGCACGCGCAACGCACGTAGGCATCTACGTCGGCGGCGGATCGTTCATTCACGCGGCAAACGGCGGCGTAAAGATCACCGACCTTTCGGAAGAGTATTACGCAAACCGCTATGTCGGCGCACGGCGCATTTTCTGAATACGGAAATAACCACGGCTGAGCCGTGGTTATTTTTTGTATTTCTGCACATACTGGGCAAAAAGGAGCGATCAGTATGGAACAATGCAGAATCGGAAAACAGAGCGTTCAGTTCCGCAATCATCCGGCGATCCTTGCAAGCGCAAGCGTTGCCGGCAAGAAGGAATCGGAAGGACCGCTTGCCGGATATTTTGATATCTGCGGCAAGGACACGAAATTTGCGCAGGCATCGTGGGAGAAAGCGGAAAGCAAGATGCAGGAAATCGCGCTGGACAGCGCGCGCTATAAGGCAGGCATCCGCAATGCAAATATCGACGTTTTATTTGCCGGCGATCTTCTGAATCAGTGCATCGGAAGCAGCTTTTCACTGCGCGATACGGGAATCCCCTTCCTTGGACTTTACGGCGCTTGCTCAACAATGGCGGAGGCGCTGTGTTTATCCGCCGTGATGGTGGACGGCGGCTACGCTCGCATTGCCGCCGCGCTCACCTCATCGCACTTTGCAAGCGCAGAGCGGCAGTACCGTTTTCCGCTCGTTTACGGCGGACAGCGCACACCGACTGCGCAGTGGACGGTTACGGGCGCAGGGTGCGTCCTGCTGGGGCAAAAGGGTGACGGTCCGTATATCAATGCCGCAACCTTCGGCAGTATTGTTGACTTCGGGATCAAGGACGCGGCAAACATGGGCGCGGCAATGGCGCCGGCAGCATATTCCACAATCCGCACGCATCTGGACGATCTGAAAAAAGCGCCCGAAGACTACGACGTGATCGTAACAGGTGATCTCGGCTCGCTCGGCAGCGAGCTGCTTTTGGAGCTCTTCCGCAGAGACGGGGTGGATCTCTCCACGCGCCATAACGACTGCGGCTGTCTGATCTTTGATCCGAAAACGCAGGACGTTCACGCAGGCGGCTCCGGCTGCGGATGCAGCGCAACAACGCTCTGCGGCTACTTCCTCAAAAAAATGGCGCAGCGTGAATATAAGAACATTTTGTTCTGCGCGACAGGCGCTCTGCTCTCTCCCCTTTCCACGCAGCAGGGTGAATCCATTCCCGGCATCTGTCATGCCGTTTCGATCAGTACAGAGAGGTGATAAGTATGCAATATCTCAATGCGTTTCTCGCAGGCGGTCTGCTCTGCGTGATCGGGCAAATTCTCATTGATAAAACCGCGCTGACGCCTGCAAAAATTCTAACCGGCTACGTTGTTGCAGGCGTAGTGCTCGGAGCGATCGGCATTTATCAGCCGTTTGCCGATTGGGCAGGCGCAGGCGCGACCGTTCCGCTGACGGGTTTCGGCAACAACCTTGCAAAAGGCGTGCGCGAAGCCGTTGCGCAGGATGGTCTGCTCGGCGCGCTGACAGGCGGCATGAAAAGCGCTGCCGGCGGCTTAACCGCCGCGGTGGTATTCGCCTTTATCGCATCGCTGATCTTCACGCCGAAGGATAAATCATAAAGACGAAGCATCCGTTTGGTTGCTTCGTCGTTGTCAATCGCCTGCGCGCCGCTGATCTCGCCGCGCTTCACCTTTGCAAGATCAATCGTTAAGCTCTTTAGCAGCCCAATCGGAGAGTATCCCACACCGCGCGCAAGAATGTTTGCAGGCGTCTTTCGGAACGGCAGCGCACCCTCTATCAAAAATGAGGATACGCGCTCTGCCACATTATCTGAGCTTTTTCCCTTGCGCCCCAAATTGCTTACCATTTCGGAAAATGCGTTGGTGTCGCGGTACGTCGCCCTCTGCGCCTCCCGAATCGCATACGCCCTCGCGTTGTCCAGTAAAGAAGTTCCATTTTTTGAATGTTTCGGCAAATACTTCCTTGCTTCGCCCTTGACAAGATCAAATAACTCTGTTACTTTGATAAGGGAGTTCGATGTGCCTTTCGCCCCCGATCCGCGAGGATCGGCGCCACTGGCTGAAGCATCGGGCTCCTCTTTTGCATATTCAACGGCAAGCACCTCTAAAACCTTTGCGTCGTAAAGGCGATTGTGTGCATTGTTGTTTTTTCCGGCAAAGTATTCTCGAATATGTTGCGGAAGTCGCTCTGCCACCAAATTCTCGTATACCTTGACTGTCAGTTTCACCGGGGAAACGCCTTTAGAACCTAACACCGCTCCGAAGAATGTCATCACGCTCGATTCTGCTTTTCTGGGATTCTTCGGCGCGTCTATTTGTGTCAGGATTGCTTCTTGAATAATTTCGGGGATATGCTCCATTGCAAGAATCGTATCCTCGCCAAACGCAGCCGTTAGATTGCTGAAAGCATGCGTGTATGATTTCTCCGTCAAAAAGATATCCGTATTCGTGTCGTTGTTATGGTGCGGTTTGTCAAACCATTTGTTTGCAGTCGCCTTTTCCAGCGCGCGCTGCTTGAGTTGCGTATAGGATAGTCCGTTGTCGTTTTTCCCAATCTCAACCACTCGAACAGGGTCTTTAGAAACAATTTTTTCGTATGTAAGCGCATCATCTAAAAGCATCTCCGCGGTGATGCCGTGCGCCTTGCAGTATTGCGCAAGCGCGTAAGCATAGTGCGGCTTGCTGAACCATACGTCCTCCGCATCAAGCGCCTTGCTGTTGAAGCGGCGCGCCCCTTCAAGCGCTTTCCCCCCGGTTTTGTTCCATGCCCTAAACCGCGTGTTGCCGAAGATGCGCCGCCCTTCCTCAATGGCTTTGTTCTGTACTGCGCGGTCGTTGTATTTGCCTGCGCCCATCGCCTGCTCCGCAATGCTTGCATAGTCCGCCCACGCCGCCGCCAGCAGCGCGCGGTCGCTCTTTCCGAGCGTCAAAAACGCCTTCGTCCGCTCTGCAAGGTTTTTCCCAACCGCCGATTCGATCCCTGTTGCGATCAAGTCCTTTGCAAAAACAACCGGCGCAAACAAAGCGTTGCCTGCAATGTTTCGCACGTGCGTTCTCGGATTACCCAGCATCGCCACATACCGCCATGCGTTCCACCGATCCATAAAGCTGCTCGGCATCTGCTTGCCAATGTCGGCATAGATCTCCCGCAGCGCAGCGTTTTGCGCCTCCTCTGTTTCTGCTTTCAAATAGCGCTCTGCCAGATCCGTGTTGATCTTCAGCTCCGGCGCGCCTTTCCTGCGGTATTTCTTGTTCAGTTCCTCTTGCAGCGCATTTACGCTCTTTTGCGCGGCATACAGCCGCGCTTCCGGCGTTAGCTTTTTTAGAATCCGGCTTGCCTGTATCGCCTGCGCCGCATCTCGCTGATGGCGCACCATCGCGTTTAGAATTTCAAGCGCGGTGTCCGTGTCGCCGCTGTTTGCCGCGCTGTTATACAGCACCCAGCCAAGCGTCGTATTCTCCTTGCTGACCCTTCCCTTTTGAACGCTCGTGATCCAGTCTGAAAATGCTACGGAAAAGCCCTTGTTCTCTATCGTTCGCGTCGCGTCTGTAATCGCCTGCTTGTCCGAATATACCGCGTGCGAAAGCGTACCGTCGGTAATCAGTTGCTTGATCTCCGGCAGCAGCATATCCGGCGTTGCCTTCGCTTCCAGGATCGTCCTTACCGTCCGCGAAACGGCTTCACGCTCGCCCGTCTTCTGCGGCACATCTACGTCTCGCGCTGGGTTTTCGCCTTTCGGGATCGCGCCGTATTGCTCAACGTATTCTTCTAAAAGCGTACGATCAGATATAGAGGACTTGCTGTTCTTCTCTGCGTTAGCCTTATCAAACGCCGCCTGCATCGCAGTCTGTCCACCGGTCTCGCCAAAAGACATTTCTCGCTTTCCCGTTTTTTTCCAGTTGACATTTTCCCAAAACCTGCGTATATTATTGGTATAGTCAACGTTGCGTATGGCTGCCAGGGAATTGGCCCCTGGTACCCCAGCGTAGCGGCGTATGGCCATCGGAGATTTTTGCTCCGATCTCCCAGCGTCCAAACGTTGGCTTCTTTTTTTGTCCAAATGCAGTAAGCGATCCTCGTTTGCCGCCGCAAGGATGTCGGAAACAATCTGCGCACGCGGATAAACCGTGATTTGCTTGTTTGCTGTAATTCTGCGTCCTCCACGAATTGCATTTGTTTCCATCTCTTCGATGACAATGATCGGCTCGCCGTTCAGCGTCTGATCCGTTACAAGCACGATCCGATTGCTGCGATTGTTGTCGTCTACATCCGGCAAAGCCGCAAATGCGGCAACCGGATTTTCTGATGCCTCCAGCGCAGTCAGCAGACCTGCTTTTCCAAGCCCGTGGTAGTTTGTGTCCTCGCTGTATCTGCCGTCTGCTTTTGCCTGCTCGGCCGTAACCATTGCGCTGTACGCTTTTGCCGACGGCATAAGCACCGGCAGCGATCTTGCGCC
>JAFSUG010000024.1 GCA_017445385.1 Oscillospiraceae bacterium | reverse complement strand
CGCAGTCAGCAGACCTGCTTTTCCAAGCCCGTGGTAGTTTGTGTCCTCGCTGTATCTGCCGTCTGCTTTTGCCTGCTCGGCCGTAACCATTGCGCTGTACGCTTTTGCCGACGGCATAAGCACCGGCAGCGATCTTGCGCCAATCGTATTCACAAGGAAATTAGAAGTCTCTCCAATATAAACCTCGTTCTGTTTGCCGGGAAATGTGTCGTCCAGTACGCTCTGTAGCTCAGCATCCAGTTTGTCGCTGATACTATATTTCACCGCCAAACCTTCACCGCTGCTTTTATCAGCAGTCTGCATAGTTTCTCCGCTTGTCTGCACATTCTCAAGCGCACTCTCAAATAGGCGCATCATCTCCTGCGTTTTAGCAGAGAGATCAGAATAGACGTTCTTTTGCAGCTCGGATAGCTGTCGTGCTTCGTTCTCCGATTGATATTTGCCGTCAAGCATCCGCTGCACCTTTACAAAGATGTCGCGAAGCCAATCGAAAAAGCGTTGTGCGATATTGCGATGCTCCTGAGTAAATTGGTTGATTGCTTCCTCGTCTCCCAGCATCCTGCCAAATGCATCTGCAACCACTTCTTCAGGAATATCCGCCGGCGTATAGCCCGTTTTCTCCTTTGCCCACGCCGCCATATGATACTTATCATCAGACATATGTTCCAGCACAAATTTGGCAAGCGTTTGGTAGTCGCTCTCCGATGCTTCTCGAATGCCATGCACCACTTCATGGATAGCACAAACCATATAAGGATCTTGCGCTTTCAAAGAAATCTGAATCGTCGCGCCTTTAAGCTGAGCATTTTTTTCTCTTCCGTTTTTGTCCATAATCCCTTCAACGAACTGTATCTCTTTACCGAGTACCCTCGCAAGTGCATTCAGCATCCGCGTTTCTTTGCTCGTCAGCTTTGCGCGCTTAAAATTGTCGTCGCGCACAAGCCCCGGCTTCTCCGCTTTCGTGCGCGCCTTTTTCTCAGCCTTTACATCCGCTTTTGCTTTCTGCCGTGCCTGCGCCCTCTGCGCTCTTTCTGCATCCGCCTGCCCGGCAAGATACATCGCTTGCGCCTGCGGCTCGTTCAAGCTGCCATAGCCGCCGTTCGGCAGTTCCGTGCCGTTGCGTCCCATTTTATAAACCTGCATCATGTCGCCGATATACGTCCTGGGATCGCTTACACCGTCGTATTGCGTTTTTATCGCCATTGCGCCTGCCTTGTCCATCGTCTCGGCAAAGTCCGCTATTTGCTCTGTATAAGATCTTGCAGGATTATTTTGATTCATTTCCGCATTTTTTGTCTTGACATTTGCTTCAGAACTGGGTATACTGCCCGGAAAAGGAGATGATTCTATGTTCGTTATGACGGAATCCGGCCGCATCATTGATGAATCCCCGTTTGAAACCGGCGGCCATGCGCTTGAACTCGTTGAAGGTTCTTGGGTTCCAGCAAGAGATCCACTATTCCTAGAAGAAATACTCAAAGGTCGCGTAATGTCAGATGAGGAAGTCCGCTCGTATATTGAGAAGTCCGGTAAATCCAACTGATCAAATTGCTGTTTTGACCATTCTTGATCTTGCATAAACTGAATAGCCTGTTTGGGCGTTAAGTCTGCATTTTTCATGCCTTGCCATTGTTTATATACTTTATCAGTTGCGAGCTTGACCTTCCACGCCTCCGGCGTGCTGACCTGAATCTCGCAACCAAGCCCGTTTGCGCTTCTCCATGTGATATGTAATCCACGGTATCCCGTCGCCGTCGTTGCTTTTGCTTCGACGGAGTACGGGATATTTCTTTTATCCAGCGCAGCAAGCACTTCCGGGATCTGATCCCAGTTGTTTAGCTCCAGATGCGTCCGCGCATGATCCTTCATATCAAGCAGCCCATAGTCGCCGCCGTGGTTTGCCACCTTCTTTTCCATGCTCTCAATCGTTTTCTGCTTGCCATTTTCATATCCGATTCCAAGCTCTTCCGCAATTGATCGCGCAACATTATCCAGTTCTTCCTGCACCGCCGTTGCCGCTGCATACACATCCGCCGCGTCTGTTTCGCCGCCGTAAAGGTTTTTGATTGCCGCCGCGCCTGCCTTGTCAAGCGTATCGGCAAAGTCCGCTATCATCATTCCGGCGCGGGGTTCACTGCTTGCTTTTCCGGCTGCGCGGTCAATCGCCTTATCCCATGCCGCAGCCGCCATTTTTATCTCCACATCGTCCGGATTCTGATCCAGTTCGTCAAGGATTCTTTCATACTGCTGCAATGTAGCATCCGAAAGGCGCAGATTCTCCGGCGGCATCAGCATCAGAACATCCAAATCTTCGCTGTTGCTTTTTTCCGAAGATGTGGGTATACTAGGATTAGACGCCGTCGCTGCCTCGCTAATAATGCCCGGTAACTCATTCAGCCGGGGATTAACTTGTGAGCCACCGAAGGCGATCGGACCATTTCGGTTTATATCCGCTTGCGTGCGATAATGCACGTGGGATGTATCAATCGGGATGGTCTTTTTATTTTTATAACGCACTTCATATGCTTCTGTACTCATCGCCCAAGCAGTAATTGGGTGAAGCGATTTGCGACCTTTTGATACCACTTCAATAACAGCCTTCACAGCAAAGTCTTGCGCTTCTAAGGAAATCTCATTTTTGTAGCACATTATAAGGAAAGGAGCTTACATCCATGAGCTGTAAGCTCCTTTCCTTATAGTTCAAATGCCGTTCCTGTTTCGAAGAAGTAAAGCAGCCGCTTTTTGACGTGCTTCTGATAGATGCGCTCGAGCGCAAAGCTGTAGGCATCGAGCTGCGCGCGGTAAAATTCCGCGCGCTCCGCTTCACCGCCGGCACGGATGCGATCCGTTTTAAAGTCGAGGATCGCAAGTCCGTCCTCCTCTTCCCAGAAGCAGTCCACAACGCCCTGCAGCATCACCTGCTCGTCCGGCGCGTCGGGCAGGAACGTTTTTGCGTCTACGAGCAAAGAGAACTTAAACTCGCGCTGCAGCGTAGCTTGCGATGAAATATACCTGCCAAATTCAGACGCAAAGAAGCGGACGAGCTTTTCCGCGTCGATCCCCTGCGCCTGCTCCGGCGTAATGAACACGCGATCTGTAAGGCGCTGTGCTTCGGTTAGAACACCTTCGATCGTATCGCAAGCATCGTAACAGCAGAACTGCAAAAAGCGGTGAATTGCCGTGCCGCGGTCTGCTGCGGAGATTTCTTTGGAAGCAAAGGGTCTTCGCGTAATTTCGGGCGGATGCTTGCGCAGAATCATTTCCGCGCGTTCTGCGCTCTCCGCTTCCAGCGAGCTGCCTTTGAGCTGCGTAGCCGTCAGCTTTGCAGGCAGAACGGTTGCGGGTGTAAAGGCATACGAATGATCCGTGCAGGTCAGATCAATCTGCGGCATGGAAACGCGCTTATGCGCATCTTCGCCGCTGCGCTTTTCGCCGAGCTCGGAAGCATTATGGAACTGCACGAGCCACTTGCCGGGAAGACCCGCAGTATGCTGCGCGCCGCCGAAAACGTGCTCCGATTCCGGACGGAGCGCCGCCGCGTAAAGCACCCAGTCGCCAATACAGCTTACGCCTTGCGCAACGCCCGGCATCAGCGGATCGGTTGCACATTCCGCGATTCTGCCGACCTTGGTATCCGCTCCGGAGGCGCAGTAGGTCATAATCAGCGCGTGCTTCGGGCGCGTCATCGCAACGTAGAGCACGCGCATCTCCTCGCTTACGCTTGCGCGAATCAGCGATTGCTTGATCGCCTCTTTTGCGATGCTCGGGTAGGCAGCCATAAGCATAGAATCCATCACAGAGCTGCCGAGGTAGAGCTTTGGATCGGCAAGGACCTTTGCCTTGAGTGAATCGGTGTTGAAGCCATGCGAAAGATCGCAAAGAAAAACAATCGGGTATTCCAGCCCCTTCGATTTATGCACCGAAAGGAGCTTTACGGTTTGCTCCTCGCCGACGGGCGGCGTTTTAACGCCTTTTCCCTGCTGCAGCTGTTCAACGTAGCGGAGGAAGCTGCCAAGCTCACCGCAGCTGGCGGTTTGCGCTCCCTGCACAAGATCGCAGAAGCAGCGGATATTGCGCACGCGCGCGTCACCATCGAGCATTGCGCCGAAAACCGTATAAAACCCGAGCGTTCTGCAAACTTCGTCGATCAAATCTTCCAGGCGCAGGCGGCTGCGCAATTCGCGCAGCGAAGCAAGCCTTTCCACGAACTGCGCATGACGCTTGCTCGTTTTCGCGCAGACCAGCAGCGCATCGTAGATATCCGAATTGCGATCCGCCGCGCGGATCTGCGCAAGCTCATCGGCACTGAAGCCGCCGATCGGGCTTGCCATCGCCGTAACAAGCGGAACGTCCTGATGCGGGTTTTGAAGAATCTGCAGGAAGCTCAACAGCGTCAAAACCTCGGTGGTTTCAAGAATATCGCCGTCCCTATCGCTGCTGACGGCAATGCCGTATTGCGCGAGAATCCTTGCATAAATCGGCGCGCTTTTCCCCGGAGATCGCATCAGTATCGCAATATCCTGCGGCTGTACGCGGCGCATCGCGCAGTCTTCCCCCTCCGGAATCTCGCCGTGATCCAGCAGCGCAAGAATCTGCTCGGCAACAAAACGCGCTTCCGTTTCATCCTTATTCGCGGAGGTTTTCGTTTCCTTATTCTTCGTTTCGATCAGATGCAACTGGATCGGCGCGAAATTCGGCAGGAGGCTCTGCTCTTGCCTGCCCGGATAGAGCGCAACGTCGGACGTGTACTCCAAATCGCCGACCTCTTTGGACATCGTCTTCAAAAACACATGATTCGCCGCATCCAGCACGGCGTTTGACGAGCGGAAGTTCTGCGAAAGCAGAATCTTTCTGCCGGACTGATAATTCGGATCGTCCGTTATGGCAAACGCATCGTACTTTTTCAGAAAAATCGTTGGGTCCGCAAGGCGGAAGCTGTAGATCGACTGCTTCACGTCGCCAACGAAGAAGAGATTTTTCCCATCGTTCGATACGGCGCGGAAGATCAGATCCTGCACTTCGTTGCTGTCCTGGTATTCATCCACCATGATCTCGCAATAGCGCGACGCAACTTCCTTCGCCGCCGAAGTTGGATTACCTTGCCGATCGGTTAAAAGCGAGATTGCAGCGTGCTCAAGGTCCTGGAAATCCAAAACTCTGCGGCTTCGCTTTACGCGCGCATAATGCTCCGTAAAACGGCGCGTTAAATCAATCAGGCCGCAAAGCGCGCTGCCCGTAGCCTTCAGCTCGGCATAAGCCTCTTCCGAGGATCGGGAGAAAACGCTCTGCTGCGCCTGAACTGCCGCTTTGCAATTATTGCGGATGGTTTGAACCTTGTGCCGCTCCTCCGGGCACGTGCATTTTCTGACAGAATCAAGCGATGCAAACTTTACATCGTGCAGCGCATAGAGTTTATCGAGCGTATTTGCGGAGGCAAGCTGCGTATAGAGCGCCAGATCAGACTGAAGCGCCGAGAAATACGGCTGCAGTTCTTCGTTTTCATTCACGATTTGGGTTGCCGCGTTTGTTTGGGCAATGATATGCGCCATCCTTTTTTTATGCTGCTCCAGCAGGCTTTTTGCCCAGACCGTTTCATCCGCCGTTTCACAGCCGCCGAGCGAAACCGCCGTTTCGCATTCCTTCAGCCACTGCTCCGGATCCGGATGGCACTGCGCGCGGAAATAGAGATCGAGGATCATCCGGCTTGTATCGCGGTCATCCCGTTTATTGCCGAGCGTAGAAAAGAACGCGGTAAGCGCATCGCTTTGTGAGATTTCCCGATACGCCTCGTCCAGCGCGAGGTCCATCGCCTTTGCGCGAAGCGGCTCGCACTCCGTTTCCTCCGCAATGCGAAAGTCGCTTGGTATATCCGCGCGATAGGCATATTCGCGCAGCAGCTCGCTGCAAAATGAATGCACCGTTGAAATATTCGCAATATAGAGTTGAGTGATTTGGCGGCGAAGGTGCGCGTTTGCGCCGCCTGCGAGCCGTTCGCCGATCTCTTTTGCAATTTTGCTGCGCAGCTCTGCCGCCGCAGCTTTCGTATATGTAATGATCAGAAACTCGCTCAGATCGCGCGGCTGATCCGGATCGCAGACCTTGCTGAGCAGCCGCTCAACAAGCACTTTCGTTTTGCCTGAGCCTGCCGCCGCGCTAACAAGCAGCGCGCCGCCGCGATGCTCAACCGCCGCGCGCTGATCATTTGAAAGACGTACTTCAGCCATGCGAATCCTCCCAACTTGCCAAATAGGAAAAGAACTGCGAATTGCTCATGCTCTTGATCGGCCGCTCCTGAATCTTCGTAAAGTCCTTATGGCAGACAGATTTAAAATCACAATACGTGCAAGCCGAATCCTGCACCGAGCGGACGATCGGGTTCGGGGCGATCTCACCGCCTGCAATCGCATCGGTGATCTCTCCGAGCTTTGCAAAAACGTAGCGTTCAAGGCGCTCCATCTCCGCCCGGTCCAGCACGTCGCCGCCCTTTTTTGAAATCGGCAGATACTGCGGCGCGTCGACAAAATCCTCCATCGCATGAATGATGCGGTCTTCGTTCAGAATCAGACCTTTTCTGCGATGCAGGTCGATCTGCGCTTTTGCCGCTTTCTCCGGCGTAGGTTTGGAGGCTTCCGTTTTATAATCCTGCCGCGCGGGAAGATACAAAACGCCTGCCGGGTGCAGGTCCTCACCAAACGCCTTTGCGCCGTAGCGTTTCAGCGCGAACAGGTAGATCAGCATCTGCATCCCCATACCAAGCTGCAAATCAGCATAGTCAAAGTCCTTATGGCCCGTTTTATAATCGACCACACGCACGAATGTTTCGCCGCCGTCACGGTAAACGTCAACGCGGTCAACGAAGCCCGTTATGCAGCAGGAGGCGTTCTCGCCGGCGACGCGAACGGCCGGCAGCGTTCCGTCATCGGCAAAATGCAGCTCAAAGTCAAACGGCTCAAATTTCGATTTTTCAAGCTCGTTCGCCATATCGCGCAGCACCGCCATCGCCTCATCGCAGTTGCGCAGGAAGGTCTGCGAAAAGCGCGCGCTGACGTCCATCAGCGAGCAAAGCGTTTGCGCCTGATAGCGTTTGATCGCTTCCTGCGCAATCGCGGCAACCTCGTCCCACGGTGTGCTTTGGAAGCCGCCGCGCTCCATGACCGCTCTTGCCGTATCTTCCAGAATTTTATGGACGAACGTGCCGAACGCGGACGCATTGAAGGTTACAGGCGTGCGCGGCTTTGCCTTTAAGCCGTAGTTCATAAAGAACGCAAAGCGGCAGCTGCAGAATTTATCGATCCTCGACGCGGAAAGGCGGATTTCCTTTCCGTATAGCGCAGAAACGTTTTCGGCGCTGACCGGGCCGAATTCATAATCGCGCCCTGCGCGAAGCGCATCCGCTTCCTCCGCAATCGCCGGTGAAGCCGCCTCCGCGTTATAGCGCAGATACGTCGCCGCGGCTTCCGCATCGGAAAGCGGCAGAAGCGTTGCCGTATACGGTTTCTTCCCACAAAAACGCGCTATGCGCTGCGTTATATAAGAAGCGGATTCGCCCGTATAGAAGATCGTAAGCGACGCGCTTGCTGCGCGAATCGCCTGGTAGATACCGCCGAGCTCCCGATCCATCGCGTCCGTGCGTGGGGGCGCCATGCGGATGTTTTCCGACGCAAGCTGACGGCGCTCGTCTTCCGAAATCAGAGAATTGCTCAGCACAGGCGCCGGAAAATGCGCGTCATCGGCATCGAGGATGATCAGATGCGGAATCTCCCTTGCGCGATAATCCGATGCCGTGCCGATGGAAACCCGATCGGACGCTGCAGGAATCGCGCTGACGGTATAACGGCTTACAAGCTTTTCAAACAAACGGTAGAACTCTTCCGGTGTGCGAACGCAGTCGTGCAGAATCAGGTCCATCTGAGAAAGCGCGTTTTGCAGAATTTCGCAGATCTGCGACGTTTGCTGCGCAAGAAGAAAATCGCCATCGTCATACAGCCGCTCCGCGCGAGACTGCATCGTTTCAAAGAAGCGGATCTCCGTCATAAAATCATAGACCGCCTCCGCCATCTCGCCGACCGTCTCCGCCCCGGCGAGCTTCAGCCGAAGCGCACGCAGCGGCGCAACCGCCGTTTCGCGCCACGCATTAAGCTTTGAAAGAAGCTCACGATCCTCCGGCTTCCAGATATCCGTTAATTCCTGCGGATGGAACGTCCATTCCTCTTCCCAGCGCGATCCGTGGATATTCCATAAGATCGCGTAGTTTTCGAGGCGGTCGCTCTCATCTTCCGTAAGCGTGCCGCTTGACTTCAGATAATCGGTTACGTCGTCACGATCCATGCCGAGCGCGGCGGAGCGCAGCGCCGTTAAGACGATCTGCGTGCCGCTGTGACCGAGCACGTCGTCGCGCCCGGAAACGAAGTACGGAATCTCCGCGCGGCGCAGCATGGATTGCAGCAGCGGAAGCGTTTGCGGATCCTGACACGCGATTGCGATATCACGGTAGCGCGCGCCGCGCTTCACCAGTTTGCGGATCGTAAGGATGGCGTTTCTGCACTCGCAGTCGCGGTCCGGCAGACTTGCGCAGGTTACGTTTTCGATCTTGTCTTGATAATAGCGAATCACGTCATCCGTAACGCTGCACTGCAAAAACGCAAGGTCTTCCGGCATACCCTCCTTAAAATCGCACATCGTGAGGTTCAGCGGTACGTTATTCGCATTGCAGAATTTTTCAAGCTGGTTTGTCGTTTGTTCCGCAGAGGGAAAAACCGACACACGCCCCGAGAATTCCACGTCAAGCGCGATCGTTACTTCATCGGCGGCAAGAATCAGCTCCTGCACGATCTCCTGCTCAAGCAGCGTAAAATCCGTAAAGCCGCAGAGGTAGAACGATTTTCCGGCAGCGTAATCCTCATCGCGCAATAGATCGCGCAGATGCTGCAAGCGGCAGACGGGATCCTGCGCCTGTGCCGTTACGGCGCGGTAGCTTTCATAGAGGATCGCAAGCTCTTCCAGCTTCTGCGCAAACTGGCCGCTTGCGCGCTTGGAGGCTTCCGTAAGCATCTGCGCCGTTACGCCGTAGTTTGCAAACTCATCCGCAGCCTGCAAAAACGTTTCCAGAAACTCCGGCTTTCGGCAGACGGAGGCATAGAGCTTGATACGGCTGAGAACCTGCTCAACCGCCTGCGCGGCGGCAAGCAGCCGTCCGCCCTGGTCGAGGTACCGCGCGGCAACGCCGCCGTATTCGCTCGATACGCGGTCGGCAAGGCGAGAAAAGCTCAGAACCTCTGCGTAGCGGCAGATCGAATCGCCGCCAAGCTTGCAGAGCTGCCGCTCCGTTTCGAACGAAATCTGCTCCGGCACAAGCAGGATCTGTCCGCCTTCACCGGCGGCTGTATGCGAAAGCAGCTTTGCAAAAAGCGCCTGCGTCGTCCCCTTATGGTCCGGACCAAGCATAAAATGAAGCATCGGCAATTCCTTCCTCTGATCTTTTTTGTCAGTATAACACAGTTCTTGTCCAAAAAAAAGGACATTTAAGCCGCAATCGCTTAAATGCCCTTCAGCGCCTTTTCAATTTGTTCTAATAACCAAAAATCGATTTTTACGCTCGCCGAATCTTCCGTAAGCCAAGCGGCTTCCCCTTGCGTTAAGCCGGACTGCGTAAACTCCGATACCGGCATCGCGCAAAGCGACGGATAAACCACGCACCACCAGTTTCTCCCTTTCGCCTCGCCGATCATCACACGAAGCGAAAGATACTTCCCTGCCGGCAGCGAAAAGGTATCGTAGGTTCGCGTTGGATACCATTCTTCATCAAAGCGGATCGAAACCGCGCGGCGGTTATCCAGTTCCTTTTCCGCGCGCTGCAAAAGCGTGCTTTCGTTTTCTTCCAACCACTGCGCCGCATCCGCCCTGCTTTGCCACTCTTGCTTGGAAATTTCGGAAAGAATCGCATCGCGCACGCGGAGCTTTTCTTTCTGATCTGCTTCGCTGTCCGAATTTGCGATCACGTGCAGGCGGATCAGCTTGCCGCTGATCGCCTGCTGCCGCGCCACTGCCTGCGCCGTTAAAAGGCAGAGTGTTCCGAGAAGCAGGCAAACAAAAATCCATCGAAATCGTTTCATAAAAAACACCGTCCTTGCGAAAAGCATGGACAGTGTTTTCAATATTTATACAGGTTTTGCCAAAAATGATTGCAAGCCCCTTGCCGTGATCGCTGTTTTCGCATTCTTAGCCGCCGCTTCATCTTCAAATACGCCGAAAACGACGGAACCGGTGCCGGTCAACCTTGCGTTCAGCGCGCCGAGATCGAGCAAATCACGCCGGATCGATGCGATCACCGGGAACTCCCGCTCCAAAGCCGGCTCAAAAACGTTGCACATTTTATCGCAAAACGCAGGAAGATCACGCGCTTTCAGCGCCGCAATTGCGCCTTTTGTATCGGGGTGGGGATACGAGCCGCTCGCATCCAAAACGCTAAATAGGCGCGGTGTGGAAACCGCGAAATCAGGGCGCACAAGCACAAACGCGCAGTCCATCAGCTTGGGCAGCTTCGTAAGCACCTCGCCGCGACCTTCGGCAAGCATCGTGCCGCCGCATACGCAGTATGGCACGTCGCTGCCGATTTGCTCACCGATCTTGCAGAGCGCCTGCTCGGAAAACGGATGCGCAAAGATTGCGTTCAGCGCGCGAAGCACGGCAGCCGCGTCCGCGCTGCCGCCTGCCATGCCGCCGCCCATAGGAATTTGCTTATCGATGAAAACGGATACGCCGCTCTGCACACCAAGCTCGGCAATAAACGCGCGCGCAGCCTTCATGCAGAGGTTTTCATCGCCCTGCGGTACACCGGGCAAGCTGCAATCGCAGCGCCATGCATCCGAAAGCGACACTGAAACCGTATCGCAGAGATCGACCGTCTGCATGATCATTCGCATATCGTGGTAGCCGTCCGCGCGTTTGCCCAGCACATCAAGCGTTAAATTCAGCTTGCCGCATGCTTTTTCAGTTGCCGTTTTCAACGGATTTCTCTCGCTTCCAGATAGTAGCGCTTCTCTCTGGCGTGACCCATAGAGAAGGTTTTGCGCGGCAGTGCGCCATCGGCGATGACGCCGCGGAAAAGCTGACTTTTTTCCATCGACGGCAGCAGGAAGCCGATGCTGTCCGGCTGCTTGGCAAGCTCCAAAAGCGCGTCGTCATCATGGATATAGTCGATCTCTCCGGCGTTTTCTTTCAGATACGCATCCAGGAAATTTTGCAGCACGGCGACTGCGAGCTCGCCCTGCCCGGGATCGAGAGAGACCGTTCCGCACTCGCTTCCCATCTGCCAGCGGACTTCAAAGCCTGTATCGGCACAGGCGGAAGCTTTCAGCGCAGCAAGCAGCTTCGGCGCGTCCGTTTTGCAGATCACGCGATGGATCGGCTCGAAGACCTGCGCATCGTCATGCAGGTTTTCAAGCTCCACCAGCGCATAACGCGCAGCGGAATGCACGGCGTTCGGATCCGCCTTCTTCTTCGCTTCATAGCAGGCTTTCGCCGTTGCAAGTGAATGGTTGCCATCGCCTACTGCGAAGGTCATCGGTGCGCCGGCAAGGTCTTCATACTTTTTATAGGCAGTTTTGGCATACGCTTCCAGCCGCGCGTCAAATGCATCGGCAATCTCGCCATCGACAAGCCAGCCCTCAATATGGCCGCCGTCTTCCATGAGGTCGAAGGAATAGAGCGGTTTCAGCTTTGCCTTCTCCGCTTCCACAGGCTCGATCAGGACTTTCTCGTGATCGTCGCAGAGCAGGAGGATATGCGGCAGCTCGATCGACGCGCCCTCACGCACGCGCATACGCGGCGGAATGCGCTCTTCAACCGTTCGCTCCGTAGCGCGAATATCGCTTTTTGCGCCGGGGTGATAATCATACTGCTCTAAATCGACTGCGCCGATCAGACCTTTGCGGATCGTTCCGTTTACGAGCGTGCGCTCCACGTAAATATAGCAGTTTCGGTACGTTTCAAAAACGCCGTTTTGCAAATACTGAACCATGGTGCGGTTGATCTCGGCAATATGCTCTTTTTCGTTCGGCGCGCCGAGCTCCGCTTCCGGAAGAATCAGATTCAGCGCAGAAGGAGCGCTGCCGGCAGTTTCGCGGACGCGCTGCCAGTATGCAGGATCGGACGTAAACTGATCGCAAGCGATAACAGCCCATTTTGAAAAATCAACGTTCTTCGGCAAAAGAATATCTGCGCGGCCAAATGATTGCATGATAAACGCTCCTTTGAAGTTTTTTATCATTATACTATGCCCGTTTTTCAAAAGCAAAATAATTTTTCAGTTTCTGCGCAAACTACAGTTAACTTTGGAAGTAAGGAGGGATTGATTTGGATACCGTCGCCCTGATTCTCACAACAATCGGCGCCATCAACTGGGGTCTTGTCGGCTTCGCGCAATTCGATTTGGTGGCTTGGATCTTCGGCGGTCAAGACGCGATTTTGAGCCGCATCATTTACGCGCTCGTCGGTCTTGCCGGCCTCTGGTGCATCAGCATCCTGCTTCGCAGAGCGAATGATCATGACTAAAAAAATGAGGAGGGTTGACGCCCTCCTCATTTTTTATTTTAGCTCCAAAAAGCGCATCAGCATCGCGGCAACCTGCGCGCGCGTTGCGCTGCCCTGCGGCGCAAGCGTTCCATCGCCCATTCCGCCGATCACCTTGTTCATCGTCATCCAGCAAACAGGCTCATACGCCCATTGGGAAATCGCTGCGCTGTCCGTATAATCGAGTTGGAACATCCACGTACCCGTAAAGCCGCCGCCCTGCTTTTGCAGATAGCGATAAAGCATCGTTACAAGCTGCTCACGCGTTATATTGCCCTCCGGGTTCGTGCCATCGGAAATGCCGTTTGCCATCGCCCAGTTCATGCCCTTTTCATACCATGTTGCGCCGCCGGAGGTGTTCTCGCCTGCATTCCGAGCAAGCACCGTCATCAGCATGGCGCGCGTCATCGTAGCATCAGGCGCAAAGATCCCTTCGCCAATTCCGGACATCAGTCCTTTTTCCGTTACATAAGCGGCTGCTTCCGCATACCACGCAGTTTCCGCAACGTCCTGATAAAGCGGCTTTGGGGTGGTATCCTGCGGATCATCCTGTTTTTCGGGAATGGGCGCAGCCTGTCCGCCGCCGGAGGCGCTTCCGCCTTCCTGCGTAGCCGAGCCGCCTGTTACATGAATCGTGCCTGCAACAAACTCCGCAGCAACGTCCGCAAAGCTGCTGTTATAAATGCTGCCGCTTGCCGCAGAAAGCTGCACGGTATAGTCGCCGGCTTTCGAAGCGGTAAAGGTCAGCTTCAGCGCAGTGCCGTTTGTTGTATCTTCATCTTGTCCATCCCACAGCACCTTATAGGGATTGAGCGCAAGGCTGCCGCCGGGCGTGTAGGTCATGGTTGAAAAGGCGCTGCCCTGCTCGACCTTTTTCAGCGTAAGCGCCGAATCATAAGAAATTGAAAGCAGAACGCCGGCTACGCCGGGATTGCCGGAAACCGTAACTTCCACGGTTGCATCTTCCCCGGCCTTAACGGATGCATCGCCTGCGGCAATCGTAAATCCTGCCGCCGACACCGGGATCAAAAAAGCCGCCAGCATCGCAATTACGCAAAAAAGAGAAATTAGTTTTTTCATAAAATCGTGTCCTTTCTTCTTTTTTTCTATTTTATCATAAATCCTTGAAGATTACAACAAAACGAAAAAACTCTGAAAGCAAATGCTTCCAGAGTTTCTTGGAGCTGCTAGGCAGATTTGAACTGCCGACCTCGTCATTACCAATGACGCGCTCTACCAACTGAGCTATAGCAGCATCAGCGCCGACTTTTGCCGAGCGCTTGGTTATTATAGCATATCCATGCCGATTGTCAAGCGTTTTCTTTTGGAAATTTCGCCTTATAATTCCGCAAGCGAGCTTTCCGCTTCCCCTTCCAAATCCGCAAGCGTCGGCTTTTCCTGCCAGATGCGGTTTCGGTCTTCGAGCGTTTTGAACGCAGCATAATAGCGCAGTCCGAATTCGCGCAGGCTCTTTGCGCTGAAATGGAGATGGTCGCCTTTATCCGCGAGTCCGTCCGCAGGGACGAACGCCGTGTTTTCCAATTCTCTGCCGAGGTGCTGCAAAACCGCGTTCATATCCCGATAGTGCAGCGCATGATCGGTCAGCTCGCCGCTCAGTTTGCGCCGCTGCGCAAGATAATCGCCGAGGCCGCCGATCAGCAGCGGCACGTTTTCAAGCGCAAGATCGCGCCGCAGGGATTCGGAAAAAACGCGGAATTTATCAGCATAGGTTTTCCAACGTTCCTGCCGGCAATCGCTTTCGCCCTGGTGCCAGAGAATCCCAACGATATTGCTCGTTCGAAGCGCAAGACGCGCTTGCAGTACGACGTGATCGTAAAGCAGCATTCCCGGCATCCACTGATCGAGCCGGCTGCCGCCGTCCGCGCACGGGATAATGCCGATTTGATCGGCTTCGGGATGATCGTCCCGATAGGCGGCGGCAAAGCTCTCCGCAAGGCAAACGCCGGAGGTTGCGCGATCCGCATTAACCGGCGTATAGAGCTTGCGCCAGCGTCCGTTGCGCAAAACAACGAGCTTGCCATCGTCGTTTTCGATCGGCGCAACTTCAGAAGGTTCGCCGCGTCCGCCTGCGTTCGATTGCCCGATCAACAAAAATGAATGCGTCATATTTTTACCTCTTTACAGGCGCGGCACACGCAGCGCGCGCATCGAATTGAGGATCGCAAGCATCGCAACGCCCACGTCGCCGAACACGGCAAGCCACATGCTCGCAATGCCGAGCGCACCGAGCAGCAGGATAATCGCCTTTACCGCAAGCGCGAATACGATATTTTCGCGCACGATCCGCATCGTCTTTTTTGCGATTTGCATGGAAGCTGCAAGCTTTCGCAAATCGCTGTCCATCACAACAACGTCCGCCGCCTCGATCGCCGCGTCCGAGCCCATTGAGCCCATTGCCGCGCCGACATCCGCTCTGCAGAGCACGGGCGCGTCGTTCATCCCGTCGCCAACAAAAAGAAGCGTACCCTCCGAGAGCAGCCTTTCAACACAGGCAACTTTATCACCCGGCAGCAGATCGGCATGGAAAGCATCTAATTTCAGCTCCGCCGCAACCTGCTCCGCCGCCGCGCTGCGGTCGCCCGTGAGCATAATGCAGCGCGATACGCCAAGCGCTTTGATCGCGCGGATCGCGTCCTTTGCTTCGGGCTTGATCCGGTCGGATATGGTGATCGTGCCGACGAACCTGCCGTCCTTCGCGCAGTAAACAACTGTGCCGAATGATTTGCTCGGCGGACAGTCGATCCCCTGCTCCAAAAGCATGGATCGATTGCCGAGCAGCACTGCCGCTCCGCCGATACTTGCGCGGATGCCTCTGCCGGAAATCTCTTCATAATCGGAAACTTGCGTAAGATCGAGCGCCTTGCCGTAAGCTGCGCGAATCGATGCGGCAATCGGATGGTTGCAGTAGCCTTCGCCGAGCGCGGCAAGCTCCAAAAGGGACGCTTCCGTTTCGCCGTTCGGAGCGATTTCCGTAACGGTAAAAACGCCTTGCGTCAGCGTGCCCGTTTTATCGAACGCGACCGTTTCGGCTTTGGAAAGCGCTTCGAGGTAGTTTCCGCCCTTGATCAGCACGCCGATTTTAGACGATGCGCCGATGCCGCCGAAAAAGCCGAGCGGCACGGATATAACAAGCGCACACGGGCAGGAAACGACGAGAAAGACGCAGGCGCGGCGAATCCATTCGCCCCACGGCTGCGCAAACGCAAGCGGCGGAAGCACCGCAAGCAGCACCGCAGCAGCCGTAACCGCAGGTGTATAATACCGCGCAAAGCGCGAAATGAACCGCTCGGCAGTCGCCTTCTTTTCGCCTGCGTTTTCAACGAGCTCCAGAATGCGAGAAACAGTGGAGTCTTCATAGACTTTCGTGGTTTTCACTTTGATCGGTTCGCTGCCGCAGATGCAGCCGCTGATGACCTCACAGCCGACTGAAACGCTGCGCGGTACGGATTCGCCGGTCAGCGCGGCGGTATCAACGAGCGTTTCGCCTTCAACAACTACGCCGTCAAGCGGAATCCGCTCGCCGGGAAGCACGGTAATCACGCTGCCCACCGGCACCTCATCGGGATCAACCTTCGTCAGCTTGCCGTCCGATTCGAGGTTTGCGTATTCCGGAACGATCTCCATCATCTGCGAGATCGAGCGGCGCGAACGACCGACCGCAACCGATTGCAGCAGCTCGCCGAACTGATAGAACAGCATAACGGCAACGGCTTCCTCATACTGTCCGATTGCAAATGCGGCAATCGACGCGACCGTCATCAAAAAGTTCTCATCAAAGACCTGTCCGTGGGCGATGTTCCGCCCTGCCTGCAGCAGCACGTCGTAGCCGACAGCAAGATATGCCGCAAGGTAGAGTGCGAACAAAACCCAACCCTGAAGAATCCCGAAATGCTCCAGCGCCAGCAGCGCGGCAAACACCGCGCCGACAATCAAAATGCGGCAAAGGTCCCGCTTCTGCGCGCGCGTCATCGCACGATCCTGCAGCCGGAATCGACCGATTCGCAAGCCTTCTGCGCCTGATCGAGGATCTCGTCAAAGCGTGCGTCATCGGCATCGATGGTGATTTTCTGCATCATAAAATTGATATTCACGGAATTGACGCCGGGGATCTTTTCGATCAGCCGTTCCATCTTCATGGCGCAGTTGGCGCAGTCCAGTTCTTCCATAGCAAATTTCTTTTTCATAGCGATCTCCTTTTCTACTCCGTTGCGTGCTCTAACCCTTCGGCGAAAATCGTGCGGACGTGCTCATCGGCAAGCGCGTAATAAACCACCCTGCCCGATTTCCGGTACTTCACGAGGTTCGCCTGTTTCAGAATTCGAAGCTGATGCGAAACGGACGATTTCGTCATCCCCAGCAGCACCGATATATCGCAGACGCACATTTCCGCCTGCATCAGCGCGCAAAGGATTTTAATGCGCGTGGAATCGCTGAACACCTTGAAGATGTCCGAAACGTCCATCAGCGTTTCGTCCCCCGGCATACTCGCGCGAACCGCATCAACCACCTCCTGGTGGATGCTGACGCAATCGCAGCGGTCAATCTCCGGCAAGCCTTCAAACATCTGCCGCACTCCTTTCGCACAATAGTTGAACAACCTTTCAACTATTATTATATGCAACGGTTTCATTTTGTCAAGTGGGTTGCAGAAAAAAAGAAGCAATCTTTGGGCGGTGCAAGTTAGGGATTATGCAGCCGCCCTTCGATTGCTTCTTTTGCTTTATCGGACAAAGCTTGTCGTGATATGTTCTTCTTTTTCGGGAAGTCCGAACGCTTCCTTGCCGAGCGCGATGCTCTTGATGAGGAAGGTCATATTCTTTGCAAGGGTGCGCATGGTCTGCAAGCCCTCTCCATCCTCCTCCGCCTGACCCTTTTCCCTTCCGTGGACGCTGTTCCAGTATTGGCTGGAGGCGACGGGCATTCCGGAGATGGTAAAGTATTTATTCAGCTCGTCAAACGTTGCGGATAAGCCGCCGCGCCGCGCGCAGACAACGCTTGCGCCGACCTTCATCGTTTTATCAAAATGCGTGCTGTAGAACAGGCGATCCAGACACGCGACAAGCGTCCCGTTCGCGGAGGCGTAATAGACGGGAGACGCGACAACCAGTCCGTCCGCCTTTTCAAACTTGGGCGCAAGCTCGTTTACAATATCGTTAAAGGCGCATTTACCCGTTTGATGGCAAGCGCCGCAGGCGATGCAGCCGCGGATGTCCATTGCGCCGAGCTGTACCGTCTCGGTCTGAACGCCCTGCTCCGCGAAGACTTTTTCCATTTCGCGCAGCGCAATTGTTGTATTGCCGTCCTTGCGCGGACTGCCGTTGAGAATCAGTACATACATGATAAATCCCTCCTCGAATACTTTACTATATGTTTTTTTATTGCGCAAGTTGTTTTTTGCTTGACAAACGAATCTGCTTGCGTTACCATATCTGCGTCATGTGAAGTCTGTAGGAAATGCCCGATTGGGCAGCCGAAGGAGTAACACTCTCAGGCGCTGCATTTGCAGTGAGGACTATAGACGGATGACACTCTGGAGAATCCCGGTTAAAATCCGGGTGCCGAAGGTGCAAAGCCGGCTTGCCGGCGAATCTCTCAGGCAAAAGGACAGAGCAGCGTTCCTTACGATATCGTTCGGTGCGTCTTGTTTCCTGAGAGAGCTTGCTTCGGCAGGCTCTTTTCATTTTTTTAGGAGGGGTAGAAAAATGTTTACAGAACAAGTGGCAAAAATCAATGACGCGATCAACAGCGTCGTATGGGGTGTACCTGCGCTGGTGCTGCTGATCGGTACAGGCATCCTGATGACTGTGCTGACCCGGTTTTTCCAATTCCGCCGCTTCGGGCATATGTGGAAAAACACAATCGGCGGTCTTTTCAAGAAAAAGGGCATCCGTCAGAGCAAAGATCCGCATTCCATCTCTCAGTTCCAAGCGCTTTGCACGGCGCTTTCCGCAACAATCGGCACGGGTAACATCGCAGGCGTGGCTTACGCCATCACCATGGGTGGGCCGGGTGCGATCTTCTGGATGTGGATTGCCGCAATTGTCGGTATGATGACGAACTACTCTGAAAACGTGCTGGGCATCTTCTTCCGCCGCCGCAATCCCAACGGCGAATGGTCCGGTGGTGCGATGTACTACCTGCGTGACGGCGTCGGCAGCATGAAATACGGCAAAGTCATCGGCAGCGTGCTTGCCGTGCTGTTCTCCATCTTCGCAATCTTCGCCTCGTTCGGCATCGGCAACATGGGACAGTTCGTTTCTATCAAGGAAAGCATCACAACGCTGACGCCTGCATATGATCCGGGTATCGTTTCGCTGATCGTCGGTGTAATTGTACTTGTCTTTGCCGCGCTGGTTATCGTGGGCGGTCTGAAGCGCATTGCAACCACCAATGAGCGCATCGTCCCCTTTATGGCGATCTTCTATATCATCGGCGCAGTCGTAATCATTCTTATGAACATCGGCAACGTCGGCGCGGCGTTCAGCGCAATCTTCCGCGGCGCGTTCAACTTCCAGGCGGCAGCCGGTGGCGTGACCGGCGCGGTCATCGCGCAGGCGATGCAATGGGGCTTCAAGCGCGGCGTCTTCTCCAATGAGGCAGGTCTCGGCTCTTCCGTTATGGTGCACTCCGCATCGAACGTGAAAGAGCCGGTCGTGCAGGGTCTTTGGGGCATCTTCGAAGTGTTCGCCGATACGATTGTCGTCTGCACCTGCACAGCGCTCGTGATCCTCACAAGCGGCGTTGTGGATCTGGAAACCGGCGCCTCGATCTCGGGCGTTACAAAGCTCGGTCTTGCAACCGAAGCGTTCAGCGCGCATTTCGGCGCATTCGGCGGCATCTTTATTGCAGTTGCCGTTGCGCTCTTTGCTTTTACCACCATCCTCGGCTGGAGCTACTACGGCAGCAAGGCTTGGGAATACCTGTTCGGCACGAAGTCGGTCATCGTTTATAAAATCGTCTTCCTTGCAATGATCATCGTCAGCGCGATCATTGATGCGGGTCTTGCAATCGACATCTCCGATACGTTCAACGGACTCATGGCGATTCCGAACCTGATCGGGCTTGTGTGCCTGTCCGGTCTGGTTGTGAGAATCACGAAAAACTATACCGACCGCAAGATCAAGAAAAGAGATCCCGGCAAAGCGCCGATGCTTTCCCATTTCGATGACATTCAGAAAGAAATGGAAGCAAGAAAAGACTAATTTATAAGAAAACAGGAACGGTTTCCCGTTCCTGTTTTCTTACGCTTTCGCATTCAGTTTTTTGACTGACCGTTTTGTGGATAGATAAACGATCAGCCAAATCAGCGCGAACCCCAAAACGAAGCAGATCGTAAAAACCAGCAAAACGTCACGGCGCATCCAGCCGTTGAGCAGGTAGCCGCCGGCGTATACCGCATACAGGCAGGCAAGCTGGATCATTGCGGCAATCGCTTTCGGCAGCCGCTCCACTTGATAGATGCAAGTAATCCCGGCGTGGACAAACGCGATCAGCATCGTTGTTACGATTGCAAGAACCGCTTGCGGAATCGTAACCGCAGTTACAACGCCGCTTGCATTCAGGCAAAGCCAAACAATGCAGAGGACAGCAGGGCCGCCCCATGCGAACATTGCGCCTCTTTTCACGAAATTCAGAATAAAGCGTTTCATATATCATATCTCCTTTTCAGTTCCGCAAAACAACGCCTTGAAACGTAATCGCTGTATCCGCTCCGAAATTCAGCGTCTACCGCGCCGCTGAACCGCGCCCTGTAGCGCACGATCTTCGCGCGATTTGCAAGGCAGGATTTATTCAGCCGCACAAACGCTTCCGGCAAAAGCGCCTCCAATTCATACAGGCGTTTTTTTACGCGGTAACGCTTTCCGTCAGAATAGGCGGCGAAGGTCTTCCCCTGCTCTGCGTAAAGCGCTTCAATCTCCGGGATTGCAAGCATTCGGATACCGGTTTCATCATACCCTGCAAGTGAATCGGGGGTATTCTCTTCCGATACTAGCTGCTCAATCCGATCAATCAGCGGCGTGCGTTTTTGCGCCGTTACTACGATCTCTTCTTCACGATCCGTCGCAAGAATCAAGCGAAATTTCATACGCATTGCCTCCCTTCAACCGCATTATAGCGCGCTGCGCGCAGTTGTCCAGCGATTTGCGTCAAGCGGTCGTTTTTGCCCTATGAACGGCAAAAGACGGCATCGAAACGATGCCGTCTTTTGCTTACGAATCAAAGAAGTGTTCGCCCTTTTCCGTTACGAGCCGCTCCGTTTTCGGATACTCGAAAATTGCCGGATCGTCTTTGTGCGCTTCAAGATAATCCGCAAATTCCGCGGCGTACCATTTCGCCATGGCGAGATTGTGCATCAGATAATGCCCGCAGTTTACAGGTGCAGTACCGGGCACTTCCTCCGCGCTCTGCGCAAAGCGGAACGCGCCGAGCAGCAAGTCGTAAAGCTCGCGCGAGGGGCGGCTTCCCTTGAGAATCAGATAGAAGCCCGTCAGGCAGCCCATCGGTCCCCAGTAAATGACTTCGTCTTTCCAATCGGGATCGTTTCGCAGATACGTTGCGATGATATGCTCCAGTGAGTGCATCGCGGCAACGTCAATCACCGGCTCTCTGTTCGGCTTTTTCAGCCGAATGTCGTAGGTCGTTACCGTACCGCCGCCGACGGTGTCAACGCGGCTTGTGTAAATTCCGGGAATGAGCTTCATGTGGTCCACGGAAAAGCTCTGAATCAGTTCCATTTTCGGTTTCCTTTCACTTGTAAGAGTTTGAACGCTATTCAGTTTATCATAAAACGGCAAAATATCAAGAGCTGCCTTTCAAGTCCTTGCGCAAAACACGATGCCAAAAAAGAAGCATGGTCTGCGACCATGCTTCTTTTTTGGCAGGGGCGGACTTGCTTTGCTGCGGCAAAGCCACGGCGGTTACGGCGTGCCACCGGCACGCCGCCAAGAGCCGCCTTTCAAGTCCTTGTGCGCGAAACCCATTGCAAAAAAGCAGCGCGGCAAAAGCCGTGCTGCTTTTTTGGCAGG
>JAFSUG010000023.1 GCA_017445385.1 Oscillospiraceae bacterium | reverse complement strand
GCGGATTTTCAGTCCGCTGCTCTACCTACTGAGCTACAGAGGCATTTTGAGCCGAGCCAAAAGCTCGGTTCAAAATATTGGCGACCCGGAACAGACTCGAACTGTCGACCTCCAGCGTGACAGGCTGGCGTGCTAACCGACTGCACCACCGGGCCAATAGGATGGTGGGAACAACAGGGCTCGAACCTGTGACCCCTTGCTTGTAAGGCAAGTGCTCTCCCAGCTGAGCTATGCTCCCCTGCGTTCGCCCATCAGCGACGGATTTTATTATACAGGTGCGATATGCGATTGTCAAGATTTTTTTCAAAATTTTTTAAGCCACTTTATTTATATGATTCGATGGGCAAAATGTGGTATACTATTTTCGGAAATGGGGGCTATCTATGAAGCAGAATTTGAAAGCGGCGATGCTGGCAGGCGGCATTGCGATCGGCGCGGCAGGGCTTGCCGGCGCGGCGGCTTACGGCGTAACGAAGCTGCTGGTGCAAGCGGCGATTGACCGCGAGCAGCCGGAAATCATCAAGAAAGCAACGCGCCGCATCACCGGCACGTATTACAGTGCGGAGTTTCTCGCCGAGTGGGATCGCCTCGCCGAGGCGGTTGCCGAAAAGCCGCACGAGGTTGTAACCATCACAGCAAATGACGGCACGCATCTTGTGGGCCATTTCTTCTCCTGCGAAAACCCGAAGCGCGTGATCGTAGCGATGCACGGCTGGCGCGGCAGATGGAACAAGGACTTTGCAATGATCCTGGACTTCTTTTTGGAAAACGGCTGCTGCGTACTCTGCGCCGAGCAGCGCGGTCAGGGTACGAGCGGCGGCGATTCCATGGGCTTCGGGCTGACTGAACGCTACGATTGCCGCGATTGGGCGCACTGGGCGGTGCTGCGGTGCGGCGATAAGCTGCCGATCTACCTCTGCGGCATTTCCATGGGCGCGACGACCGTTTTGATGGCATCGGGGCTGGACCTGCCGAAAAGCGTTCACGGCGTGATGGCGGACTGCGGCTTTACCTCGCCGGATGCGGAATGGAAGCACGTGATGGAGAACAACCTCCACCTGCCCTACCGCTTCCACAGCCGCCTTGCGGACTTGATGTTCTCGCAGAAAAACAGCGCGCATCTCACCGATTATTCCACGGTGGACGCGCTGCGCAAAACGGATCTGCCGGTCCTGTTCGTGCACGGCACGAGCGATTTTCTCGTGCCGGTTGAGATGACTTACGAAAACTATCAGGCGTGCCGATCACCGAAGCGGCTGCTGATCGTTCCCGGCGCGGACCACGGCGTAAGCTACTGCGTTGAGCGCGAACGCTACGAGCAAGCCGTGAAAGACTTCTGGCGCGATTTCGATTAAAAAAGAAGAACAGAGCCAATGCTCTGTTCTTCTTTTTTCAGTTCAGCGTAAGCCCATAGCCGCCGGCGAAGTAGCGCCGCAGATGCGTAACGTCCTTGCCGTTGATAATGGCGTCGCTGTTGACGTCGGAATTATCTTCCCGGATCACGGCATCATAGCCGCCCACAAGGAACCGCCGCAATACCGTAACGTCCTTGCCGTTGATCGCGCCGTCACCGTTCGCATCGCCGAGGAGGAAGCGCAAAAACGTTTCTTCGTCCTTATGTTCATCACAACGGCTGCAAATATATGCGCGCACGCCCGGCAGATTCGCCGCAGGTTCTCGCAAAACAACCTTTTCAGCGCTCCAGTCATGCCCAAGCGTGGCGATTGTCTCTGTTTGCGTTGCACCGCAGACGGTGCAAGTATAGGTTCTTACGCCGGATTCCGTGCAAGTTGCGGCTTTTGTCACAGTACCGCTGTTCCAAGAATGTCCTTTTGCCGAAACCGTGTTTGCGGTATACGTATCACCGCAGCGCGTGCAGGTGTATTTCGTATACCCGGCAGCCGTGCAGGTCGGCGCGGTAACCGCAGATGTATAATTATGCCCAAGCGCGTTTATATAGTTACCATCCCACTGCGCGCCGCAGACATCGCAAACAATTCGGTCGTATCCGCGCGCTGTGCAAATCGGCTGCACCTTGGTTACCGTATGCGACTGCGGATGCGAACACGAAACTGTTCCGGACGAGATATCCTTTTGAAGCGCATTATAGCACACAGTAATATAGTTGTCGAACCCGATAACCGAATCGACATCCGCATCATCTTTAATGCTGTTAAGCAGCGATTTATAACCACTTTCTTTGTTGATAGTGGCGCATGCATCTGCATACTGATAAAGCGCAATACGCTTTGCCTCGCAAATCAGTTCATAATCATCAAGCAATTGCTGACTTGATGCAACGCCGTTCAACCGATTATTTCGCAGTTGTGAATACAAATCCAGTCTGGCAATCTCTGTTGTTGCATAGAAATCATACGCAACAACTGCGCCGTAAACCTCATCGATCTTCGGTCCTTGGTAGATATAATTATAAAGCAACGAAGCGGTTAACTGCACAAGCGTGGAGGCAACGCCGAGATACGAATCCGTTGCTTTTCCGGCTGCCCATGCGCCAAATTTCGAGAGTGCCTCCGCCATTTTATCTACGCATTGCTTCTTGATGTACTTCTCGCATGCATACCGCCCGGGATCCTTTTTGATCTCTTTCAGCAGATTTGTAACGCCTTCATACAGCGGCGTATTATTCGGCAGCAGACGCTGCAGCCGTTCCAGTGTACCGAGTTCAACCTCAAAAAGCTGGCATGTCAGAAGCGCAACATCAAGCATATCCACCGCATATCCGGCTTGTTTTACAATCTTGCCGGCACTGTTAAATCCTAAAAGATCCTGATTCTTAAAAACTTCATCCGTAATTTTTTGAACCGTTTCGCCGGAAAGCTTTTGAGAAGTGCTTGTGACGCCTTCTATAAACGCCGCTTTACTGGCATTATCAAGCATTTTATAAGACAGCTTAAACTCTTTGTATGTGTCAAAGGTTGTCTTCCAAGAATCGTCGATTGCTTTGAGCGCGCCGTTTTCGCCTTGAAACGCTTTCACATAAGAAAGCGTATTCTTTTCCAGCCATTCATCTCGCGTGGACTGTGTAAGCCCAAGGGCGGCGCCAATGTCCTTAATAAGGATTTTTGAGCCGTTTACGAAGCTTTCCGCAAACGAGAGTAGCACATTATCCGTCCCGTTATATTGCTGCACCACGTCGTAGCAAATGGATTGTGCCGTTCCATAATAATTGTTCGCAGCATTGTTATCCAAATACAGCGGATAGTGCTGCGCAAGAATTTGATATTTCCGATGCGTTTCATCGAGCGCCGTGTTTTGTTCGCTCACGCCAACGGAATTATAGTGGATCGTGGCATTTAAAAGCGGCGTGTTGCTGCCTCCGACTGAAATCGCCTTCCACTGCGCTTCCGTGCCGCCGTAATAAACATCGGTGAGGCTGCTGCAGCCAGAGAATGTGCCCCGATTAATCGTTGTCACACTATAAGGAATAAAAACACTTTGTAGTTTTCCGCAGTCAATAAACAAATTCTCATTCAGGCTTCGAATCCCGTTAGGAATTGATATATCGGTCAGACTGCAGTTTACGAATGCAGACCTATAAATCGCCGTGACACTATCTGGAATCTTAATATTCGTCAAGGGATAGCAATAGGCAAATGCATGATCACCTATTTCAAAAACGCTGTTTGGGATCGAAACGCTGACAAGATTGTAACAATACGCAAAAGAATAGTAACCAATTTTTGTTACTCCATAGTTTATATAGACTGATTTAACGTATTCCCAGTAATACTGCCATGGAGCAGAGGACTGATCCATACCATTTCTAACAACCCACGGATAGTTGGGAATCTCACCCTCTCCTATAAATGACAACACACATGTGTCTATGTTCAATTCCCATCTGAGATTAGTATCACAATAGCCGAATAACACTTTTAAACAATTGCAGCCTTCAAACAAGCCATCCATCTCAATGCTGGTAACACTACTTGGAATCACAATGCTCGTGAGTTTGTGGCATTGACGAAAAGCCCAGTGCCCAATAGTCTTTGTATGCGAGGGTACTACATAGGAACCGGTTTTTCCAGAAGGACATTGAATTAATGTCGTTCCGTCTTTGCTGAATAAAACGCCATCTATAGAGGTAAATGATGAATTGTCAGGGGAAACATTGATGCTTGGTAAGTTCAAACAGCCGTTAAATGCAGATGTACCGATGCTGGTTACACCGGACGGGATCGTAAGGTTGGTCAGTCCTGATATAGCAAATGCCTGATGGCCAATTTTTTTAACAGAAGTCGGGATTGATACGCTTGACAGCTTAGCACAATAGTGAAAAGCTGTCGCTGAAATAGTTGTAACTCCTTCTGATATCACAACGCTTTTGATATCAGAACGAGAAATCCATGGGGACTTATTCGAGTAAGTATACATTGAACCTGTACCGACAATCGACAGTGTGCCTGCATCATCCAGTGACCACGTCAGGTTATCGCCGCAAGTGCCGGAGGTTGCGCCGAGCAGCGGTTCTTCGGTTTCGGCAGGTTCGATAGCTCCACCTTCGGGGGAGCTGTCGAGCGCCGCGAGACTGCGGGGGGCTTTCTCGGTTTTTCCCCCCTCTGTCATTTGCTCTGCAAATGACATCTCCCCCACGGGGGCGATATTTGACCCCTCATCCGTCACGGCTGACGCCGTGCCACCTTCTCCCAAGGGAGAAGGCATTGATGCGTCCGAGGCTTCCCCCTCGGGGGAGCCGGTTTCTACCCCTCCGGCTTCGGCAGTAGCCGAAGCCACCTCCCCTGTCAAGGGGCGGCTTTCCGGTGCATCTTCTTCAAGGGAGATGGAAGCGGTATTACCCCCTCTGTCAGCTTCGCTGACATCTCCCCCATAGGGGGCGATATTTTGGGGTGCTTCCTCCGCGAGCGCCATGGGCGCAAGCGTGAGCAGCATGGCTGCGCAGAGCAGCAGCGATAAAATGCGTTTCATTGGATTTCCTCCGGACCATTGCTTTTGGTATCGTTTTACAAATATATACTATAACAAAAGCCGCAGTTGATTGCAACTGCGGCTTTTGCATATTTGATTTAGCCGCTTACAGCGAACTGAGCAGCGCTTGCAGCTCATCGGGCGTGAAGCGGTAGGTTGTATCGCAGAACTGGCATTCGGTTGTGATGCTCTCCCCTTCGCGCACCATCTGCGCAAGCTCATCCTTGCCGAGGCTTATCAGCGCGCGCTCCACGCGCTCGCGCGAGCAGTTGCAGCGGTACTCCACGGGCGTGGTTTCGAGAATTTCAACCGAGAAATCCTTCAGAACCGTTTGCAGCATCTTTGCCGCGTCCATGCCGCCGTCCATCATGGCGGTGACGCTTCCGGCTTCCTGCACGCCCTTTTCAACGCGGTCGATCACGTCATCGGGCGCACCGGGCAGAAGCTGCACCAGGTAGCCGCCGGCGCAGCGCACGGACTGATCGGTATTCACAAGCACGCCGAGCGCGCACGCGGTTGGCGTTTGCTCGCTCTGCGCGAAATAGGCGGTTATATCCTCCGCGATCTCGCCCGATACGAGCGGAACACTGCCGACATACGGCTGCTTCATGCGCAGATCGCGGATCACGGTAAGCATACCGTCCGTTCCGACGGCTGCGCCAACGTCGAGCTTGCCGCGGTACTTTTCCATCAGACTGATCTGCGGATTTTCCACGTAGCCGCGCACGTTGCCCTGCCAATCGGAAACGGCAAGGATCGTGCCGAGCGGACCGCCGCCCTTGATCTGGATCGTGAGCGAGCCGTCCTCCGTTTTTTGCACGTTGCCCATCATAGAGGCGGCGGAAAGCGTTCTGCCAAGCGCGGCGGTTGCCGTGGGCAGCGTTTTATGGATCTGCCGCGCGCGCTCCACGATCCCCGTGGATGTAATTGCGGCAGCTTTTACAAAGCCATCTTCCGTGATGGCGCGAACGATTTGGTCCATGATTACTCCTTTTCCGCAGCGAAAAAGACGCGCTGCGTTTTTGCGCTCGGACGATTCTCCGTTAAGTCCGAGAACGTTTGAATTTTGCGGAAGCCTGCCGCTTTCAGCGCGGCGCGAAGCTCGGAAACGGAATGGGCATACTGCGTATGCTCCTCAAATTCGCGCCTCCATACATCGCCCTCACGGTAAAAGAGGTCAACGCCAAAACGGCAGCAGCGTTTCTTTTCATCAAAATCCGTCCGCCAGACGCAGTAAACGTCGTCCGTTTCGTCCAGCCAGACCTGCCCGTCCATTGCGCGGAGCTTCCATTCCGAGCTGATGTCAAACGTGAAAATGCCGCCCGGCGCGAGGCTTGCATAGCAGCGGGCAAATGCCTTTTTGCAGTCCGTTAGGTTTACATAATTAAATCCATCCAGGCAGCTTACGATCCAATCTGCCGGCTGCGGCAGGCGGAGCTTTTGCATCGGCTGGAGGATGAACTGCGGCGGATCGGAAAGCGCGGAGGCTTTCGCGGCGGCTTCGGTGAGCATTTGCTCGGAGCGATCGGCAGCGGTAACGCGGTAGCCGCGTTTTGCCAGCAAAACAGAGAAAGAGCCGGTCCCGCACGCAAGATCAAGCACCTTTTTCGGGTGCTTTCTGCGCTCGTGCAGGATCGTCTCCCAAAAGTGCAAAATCGCGGGGTACGGAACGTCGTAAGTCAGCGCGTCATAGCTCTGCGCCAAAGCATCATAGGCGTTCATTTTTCTTCTTTCATGCGCTCAAAGACCGCGTGATATGCGCCGGTGCCGTAGTCGTACAGGCTGCGGTTTACACGGCTGATCGTTGCGGAGCTTGCGCCCGTTTCTTCTAAAATATCGCTGTAGATCATGCCCTGATCAAGCAGGCGGGCAACTTCAAAACGCTGTTCCATTGCCTTTAGCTCGCTGGCGGTGCAGAGATCGGTTAAAAACTGAAAGCACTCTTCCGGCGTTTTCAGCGTCAGAATTGCGCGGTAAAGCCCACATTCGGGATTGGTACGCTTGCTGCGTCTGTTCATTATGCCGCCTCCCACTTCATACTAATCACATTTTACACCGTTAAATTGTGAAAGTAAAGAGGTAATTTTGCTCTATACTTTCCGCCGCTTTTCTGTTATAATGAATTGAATTGTTACGAAAGGATCTGCAAGAATGCAAAAGCTGATCGAAAAATTAACCGAAAAAACCGCCGCGGCATTTGCCGCCGCCGGTTACGACGATACCTATGCGGCGGTAACGCTTTCCAACCGTCCGGACTTATGCGAATTTCAGTGCAACGGCGCGATGCCGGCAGCAAAGCAGTACCACTGCGCGCCGATCGCAATTGCGCAGGCGGTTGCGGAAAAGCTCGCGCTTGATCCGGCGTTCGCCTCGGTTGAGGCGGTGATGCCGGGCTTCCTCAACATGACCGTTGCGCCGCAGTTTCTCAGCGAATATCTCTCCGAAATGGCAAAAGACGAACATTTCGGCATCGCAAATGACCCGGCGCCGCGTACAATCGTTGTAGATTACGGCGGTCCGAACGTTGCAAAACCGCTGCACATCGGCCATCTGCGCTCAGCGATCATCGGTGAAAGCGTGAAGCGGCTGTACCGCTACTTCGGCAATACCGTGATCGGCGACATTCATTTAGGCGACTGGGGCCTGCAGATGGGTCTGATCATCGCGGAGGTCCGCGAGCGTCAGCCGAATCTGCCCTATTTTGACGAAGCCTTCACCGGCGAATACCCTGCCGAGCCGCCCTTTACGATCTCGGAGCTGGAGGAGATCTACCCCACGGCGAGCGCGAAGAGCAAAGAGGACGAGGCCTTTGCCGCCAAGGCGCGCGAGGCAACGAAACGCCTGCAGGAGCATGCGCGCGGCGAATACGCGCTCTGGAAGCACATTATGGCGGTTTCGATTGCCGATCTGAAAAAGAACTACGCGAAGCTGAACGTCACGTTTGACGCTTGGCTCGGCGAAAGCGACGCGCAGCCGTATATCCAGCCGATGTTGGATATTATCGCGGATAAAGGCCTGGCGCACGAATCGGACGGCGCGCTCGTTGTTGACGTGCAGGAAGAAAGCGATACGAAGGAGCTTCCGCCCTGCATTCTGAAAAAATCGGACGGCGCAACGCTTTACGCAACGACCGACCTTGCAACGATCCTGCAGCGTGAGCGCGATTTCCATCCCGGAAAGATCCTTTACTTTACGGATAAGCGGCAGAATCTGCACTTTGAGCAGGTTTTCCGCGTAGCGCGCAAGGCGGCGCTGCTCTCCCCGGAGGCGGAGCTGCAGCACATCGGCTTCGGCACGATGAACGGCAAGGACGGCAAGCCCTTCAAAACGCGCGCGGGCGGCGTAATGCGGCTTGAAACGCTGATTGCGGAGATCACCGATTTCGTCCGCGGAAAGATCACGGAAAACCAGCAGGTTGCCGACGCGGAAGTTGATGAAACGGCGCGGCTGATTGCGCTTGCGGCGCTGAAATACGGCGATCTGAGCAACCAGGCAACGAAGGACTACGTTTTCGATATGGATCGCTTTGCCGCCTTTGAGGGCAACACCGGTCCGTACCTGCTGTATACGATCGTGCGCATCAAGTCAATCCTTGCCCGCGCGGAGGACGCGCCGGCAGATACGATCCTGCCGCCGCAGAGCAAGGACGAAAAAACGCTCGGACTGACGATCAGCCGCTTCGGCGAGGAGCTTTACAGCGCCTATACCGCAAGCGCGCCGAACGTGATCTGCGCCTACCTTTACGATCTTGCAGGCGCGGTGAACAAGTTCTACCACGAAACGAAGATCCTTGCAGAGCCGGATGCGGAAAAACGAAAAGGCTATCTTGCGCTGATCGCGCTTGCAAAGCGCGTTATGGAAACAGGCATTGATCTACTCGGCTTCTCTGCGCCCGATAAAATGTAAACAAAAAACAGTTGGCATGATTTTCGATCATGCCAACTGTTTTATTTTGTTCGCTGCGCTTCGCGCAATCGCTGCTCTAAGCAGAGCATCGAGCCGCCGTCTATTTGATAGGCGCAGCGGATCACGCGCTGCTTGCGCTCCGCTGCGCGGAGCAGCCGCTCCTCCTCCGCCGAGCAGAGTTTTTCGTAATCCGGCGGCAAAAGCGCATAATCGCAGCCGGCTAAAAACGCCTCCAAGTCGCCCACGCCGAGCAGGAACGTTCCTGCAACCGATGCGCGCGCGTAAGCGCGGCAGGTTTCCGCCGCCATTGCGGCAAACCGCTCCGATCCGCTGACGATGCCAATGCGCTTTCCGGGCGCAAGCCGCGCAAGCGAAACGACCGTTTCCCGGTCGGGCGCAAGGACAACGCGAAGCAGCTTTTCCGTATCATTCAGCAGCCGCGCTGCCTCCTGCCCGTCGCTATCCGGCGCAACGATCAAATCTACGCTTTCTTCCAGCCCGGCAAATTCCTCCGTATCGGAAAGCAGCAGCGGATGTACCTCAACGCCGCGCAGCGACTGCAGCTGACGCGAAAGCTGGGACAAAATTTCCGCGCCGCGCACGATTACCGCAAGCTGCACGCCGCTTTCCTCCATGGCGTACTGGCGCTGCTTCAAATTGAGATAAATCGCAATCTCCGCAGGCGAAAACGAAAGCGCATCGAGGCGGTGGAACATCTCGTCGATCGCCTCCATGGCGATTTCCTTGCGCCCCTGCGCCTGCGCCGGCTGATAGCTTACGAACGTGCCGCGCCCCTGCGTCATCTCAACCGCGCCGGCGGCTTGCAGTGCCTCATAAGCGCGCTTGACCGTGCCGCGCGCAAGCGAAAGCTCCTCGGAAAGCTCGCGCACAGTCGGCAGGCGGCTGCCGTGCGGCAGCTTGCCGCTTTCAATATCCGAAAGGATCGCATCGGCGAGCTGGCGATAGATCGGCAGCTTGCCGTTTGGATCAACCGTATAGCGCATAGGCTGCTCCTTTCTGCCAATTGAATAGTCCTTTTGTAACATTGTACCACAATTTGTGCAAAATGCAATGAAAAACGCACCCAATGATTTGCGCATCGGGTGCGTTTTTTGCGTTTTTTTATCGCTGCGGAACATTATAGATGGAATCGAGCAGCGTACCATCGCGGTAGATCACGTTTGCGACGACGCGGTCACCCTGCGGGATTTTTTTCGGAACGCCCGTGATGCGCTCGGCAATCTCTTTCAGTTCGCCGATTTCCTTCACGGGAAGTCCTGCCGCTTTCAGCCGCTCACGCAGATCGCTGCGCGCGGGATTCACGGCGATGCCCTTTTGCGTAACAAGCACGTCGATCGTGCTGCCGGGCGTTGAGATGCAGGTGACGCGGTCGGTTACGATGGGAAGCCGCGCGCGCATGATCGGCGCGATGATCATTGCGAGCTTCGCGCCTGCCGCCGTATCGCTGTGGCCGCCGCTGCCGCCCATGATATAGCCGTTGGAATCTGTATGCACGTTCACGTTGAAATCGGTATCGACCTCGGTTGCGCCGAGGATGACAACGTCCAGATTATCCACCGCCGCGGACTTCGCCGAGGGGCTTGCGTACCGCTCGCCGGAGATTTCCATGTGGCGCGGATCGCTGCGAATGGATTCCACCGCCTTAAGATCGAAGCACTGCACGTCCAGCAGCTCCCGGAAGCAGCCTTCGCGCAGCATATCAACGAGATAGCCCGTGATGCCGCCGAGTCCGTAAGAGCCGTGGATCTGCTCGGCAAGCATAATCTGCTTCAGATACATGGCTGCCGCGAGCGATGCGCCGCCGGCGCCCGTTTGGAAGCTGAAACCGTCCTTGAGCAGGCCGGACGCCTGGATGACCTTTGCCGCCGTCTGCGCCATCATAAGGCCGACGGGATCGCGCGTGATCTTGGTTGTGCCGGAGACGATGCCGTTCGGATCGCCGATTGCATCGACAACGACAACGTAGTCCACGTCCGTTTCCGGAATGGAGCGATTCTCCAGCGGATACGGCACGAGATTATCGGTAATTACAATCGTCTTTTTTGCGCACTGCGCATCGGCAAACGCATAGCCGAGCGAACCGCAGGCGGATTTGCCGAGCTTGCCGGTACAGTTGCCCATTTCATCGGCAGCCGGTGCGGCGATGAACGCAACGTCGATCGGCGTTCTGCCGAGGATAATATCAGATGGTCTGCCGCCGTGCGTGCGGAACTCGACCGGCTCCTGCATAAGTCCGGTTGATATCTGCCTGCCGAGGGCGGCGGACATATAGTCTGTTTGGATTTTTCGCACAACGTGGCTGCGGATATGATCGGCAAGCGGCGCATGCGTATCAAAGAGCGAGCTTGCGTTCACCGTAAGCTCCTTCACGCCCATCCGCGCGATCTCATCCATCACGAGGTTCAGAACGTAGTCGCCGTTTCGCAGATGATGGTGGAACGACACGGTCATGCCGTCTTTGAGTCCTGCAAGCTCGATTGCTTCCCGAAGCGTTTTTACGATTTTAGACATTTACCGCGCCTCCCTTCCGAGCCCAAGCGCCTCTGCCGCGGCGATGGTCTGCTCTGCGCGCGCTACGACCGGCGCATCGATCATCTTGCCGTGCAGCGCGACAACGCCGCGCCCCTGCGCCTTTGCGGCGGTGATGGCTTCGATGACCTCATAGGCATGGTCGATCTCCGCGCGCGTGGGGCTGAAGACCTCGTTGATTGCCGAAACGTGGCGCGGCGAAATGGACGCCTTGCCCGTAAAGCCAAGGCTCTTTGCGTACTTTGCATCGCAAACGATGCCTTCATCGTCGTTTACGTCCGTAAACGGCGTATCGTAAACCTCAACGCCTGCCGCGCGCGCCGCGCAGACAAGCCGCTTGCGCGCATAGTCGATCTCGTTGCCCTCTTTCGTGCGGCGGCAATGGAGATCGGCGGACAGATCCTCGCCGCCGAGGAACAGCGCGCTGACGCGCTGGGATGCAGAGGCAATCTGGTAGGCGTTTTCAACACCGAGCGCCGTTTCGATCAGCGGGATCAGCTTTACGGAATTCTCTTCCATTCCGTTTGCCTTTTCCAGTTCGCCGATATACGCATCGAGCGTTAAAACGTCTTGCGCGGAGGTTGTTTTCGGCGGCATGATCAGATCCGGACAAAGCGGAACGATTGCATCGAGATCCTGTTTCCAATACGGCGTATCGAGCGCGTTTACGCGGACGATCACCTCAACGCCGTCAAAGCCCATATCGCGGATCGCGTTGCGAACGAGAATTCGGGCGGCGTCTTTTTCATCGGGCGAAACGGCGTCCTCCAGATCGAGGATGATCGCATCCGATCCCATCGAATCGCCGTTGATAATTTTATTCGGCGTAGAGCCGGGCAAAAACAGCATAGAACGGCGCATAATCAGCCCTCCTTCGCACGCAGCACTGCGGTTTCAACACGCGCGCGGATCACGCAATCGAGCGCGCCGCGGTCGATTAGTTTGAGTTTTGCGTTTTCAATGGAAAACTGCTTGAGAACAGCCTCCGCGCTTTTGCGGATCGCATCGCCGAACTGGGCAAGCACAACCGATTCGATCTCGATCTCGTTGCCGCCGTCCGATGGCGTAAGCTCCACGTAAACGTCGCTGGATTCGAGCGTGCCGGCAGTTGCGCTTTTCACGATTTTCTGCAATGAAAGCACTTCCTTTCCCTATCCTTATCCGAAGCTATTGTAGTACCAATATTTTCTTTTTGCAACCAATTATTTGCTTTTGGGGCTTTCCTTTTCTGCGCCGCGAATGTATACTGGAATTACAATTCCGAAAAGGAGGCGTTTGCTTATGATGCCTACCAGCCTGCTGCAGAACAGCCACCTTTGCAGCATCTATTTCGCGCCGCGCGGACGGGACCGTATCTATTCGCTCGGCATGCAGATCGCCCAGCAGTATCTTACGCCGTTTGATAAACTGATCGGTATTATCGGCGAGGCAGGCTCCGGCAAGAGCGTGCTCATCAAGGCAATGTTCCCCGGCTTGGAGCTGACGAACGATGATAACGGCGTAAACGTCCGTCCGCTTCCCCTGCTCGACCAGGACGCCGTGCAGCGCGGCTTCTATTCGCCGCATACCTACCACGTGGACATCCGCTTCGAAATGGGCTTTACGCAGCCGTTTGAGCTGGCGGACGCGATTTTGCAGACCGTCCGCAAGGGAAAGCGCGTTGTTGTGGAGCATTTCGATTTGATCTACCCGTTTTTGATGGGCACAAACGCGCAGCTGCTCATCGGCATCGGCGAAGAAGTGATCGTAACACGCCCGAATATATTCGGCCCCGATCCGAGAGAGATCGCAAGCATCGTGCATAAATCCGTGAACTACCGCAAGATGGCGCACTCTGCGGAAGACCTCTGCGAATTTTATATGCCGGAGGGTTTGATGGAAGCCTGCCACCACGGCGACGTCCGCCACGGCTTCCTTTTGGAATTTGACCACCAGAAGCCCGATCTTGATCTTGCGGAGCTGGAAAAAACGGTAAACGACGCAATCGCAAGAAACGTAATCATCGACTTTGTGGACGAGGGCCATATCTCCATCGACGGCAAGCTCCACGCCTGTACCGGACCGCGTACACACGTGCATACGGCAGGCGAAATCGAGAACTTCCATCTGGAGCCGGAATTTGCCTACAACAACCTGACCGATCAATATCTGATCGTTGGGCACGTTGGGCAGAGCGGCAACAGCAACGAGATTTTAGCAGGTCTGCTGTAACATAAAAAAGCGGATTTCTTCAAGGGCGGCGCAAGTTAGGGAGTATGTAGGTTTTGAGCCCCCCTTTTCCGCCATCACTGCATTAAAAGTTGGGGTAATCCGTCAGGATTACCCCAACTTTGTGCTTTGTCATGACGAAAAATTGCTGGCTCAAAACTGCGAAGCACCGCAAAGCGAGAGATTTTTGCGCAAGACAAGGCAGAAAAAGAGGGAATTCTTGTCGGATTCCCTCTTTTGATAACGCAGTATTGCACGAAAAGATCCGCTTTGCGGCTGCATAATCCCTAATTTGCGCCGCCCAAAGAAGAAATCCGCTTTTCTTATTTCTCTTCCGCTACGATCACGCGGATCCGTCCGCCTGCCGCGCAGCCGAAATCATCATAGTAGCCCGTGAGCGTGTAATCCGCCGTATTGAGCCGCGAAAGCGACGTTGCATAGTAGTTTGCGCCGTTTTCCCGATCACGGAGCAAAACCTCCGCGCCGTCGGCAATGCGGTATTGCCTGCCGCCGGCAAACGCGCTGTTTTCGCCGAGCTGCGTAATGCTTGCCGCAGTAAGCTGCCGCATCCGGGCAAGCGTGCCGTTTTCGCTGATCAGCGCAATGCCGCCCTTTTGAACGGAGTAATTCGCTTTTTCTGTGAAAGCCACCGGTGTGCCGCCATGACAATAATACACATAGCTGAAATAATCGCCGTTTGCCACAGCCGTACTGAGCAGCGCATAGTCCCAAAGATCGCCCGTTGCTTCGTTCAGAATTAAATATGCAATCTCGCCGTTTGCATTATAAGCATAGTAGCGCACGTTTCTGCTTTCCAGATAAACGCCGGCAAGGCGCGATGGATAAACAACCGCATAGTTGCCCTTCGTATCGGAATCAAGAATCTGCACATTGTCTGCAAGGCGATACTGCCCGATCATCGCCGCATCCGCGCTGACGCGGCCGGAAAGCGTTTGCTCGCTCAGATTTCTAACGCTCGTGCCCGTTTCATTCACCGAAACCGAGGCAAGCGTACCGGCTTTCAGCGCAGCGCCGCTATGATAGAACGTGCGCTCTGCGCCGTCGGCGCAGATGAGCGCCGTTGCCGTCTGTCTGCCGGATGCGCCCTGCGCGGTCTGCTCCGTTGCGGCAAGGCGACTTGAAGCGCGCACAACGCCATAGTAAACCGTGGAAAGATTATCCGCCGAAACGGCATGCACAACGCCGCCGTCTACGCCGAGCAGCAGCGTAACGTTATCACCCGGGCGGAAGCTGCCATAGAGCGAGAACTGATAGGAAGCATCGCTCGTTTCCAGCGCATAGCTCACGCCGGCAACGGTAACGGAAGACGGCGCAGTCTGATTCGGCGCGATCGCCGTAAGCGTACCGCTTGCGCGATCGCTGTATGCCCAGACCGTGCGCAGATTCGTATGGTAATAATAAACGTCATACTTCTGCACCGCCGCAAGCGAGGACGCTTTGCCGTTTCGGAAAACGGTTACGTTTTCCGTTCCGAACGGAAGCGATACGCTTCCCTCCGAAACGTAGGGGCCTTTCCGCTCCGATGCGATCAGCGAGGCGTAGTCCACTTCGCCGTTTTTTACCGTATAGCCGAGCGTTTGGCCGTAAACCGCGCCGGACGCATTTTGCGCCGTAAGCAGATTATAAAAGAGCGTAACGCATGCGCGGCGCGAAAGCATCTCTCCCCTTGCAGCCTGAAGATCATCGCGCAGCCCGACCGACTGCGCTTTATTCAGCTGCGCCTGCGGGTACGCCCCCTCCAGCGACGACGCGCCGTAGCCGAGCATCCGCAAAAGCGCGGTGCAGCCTTCCTCGAGCGTGATCGTCCGATCCGGGCGGTAGGTGCCGTCCACGTAGCCAAGCACCCAGCCGCGCTCGATAGCGGTTTGGATATAGCCGCTTGCCCAGTGGCTGCTCTTCACGTCACGGAACATCGAAGCGCCGCTTGACGGCGTTACGGTATCCTTCGCGTCGGATGCGGCGGTCATCATCTTTGCAAACTGGGCGCGCGTAACAGGCGCATCGAGCATCAGATCGCCGCGATCATCGCCGACGAGAATGCCAAGCACACGGACAACCTCCAGCTTCGTATCGTCATTTGCCGCCGCTGCCGGAAGCGCAAGCAGCCCAAGCAGCAGGCAGGCGCATAATGCAATTGCAATCCATTTTTTCATAGTATAATCCTCTTTATTCATAGCGCAGCGCATCGATCGGGTTGAGCCGCGCGGCTTTGCGCGCCGGCAGAAAACCGAACAGAACGCCGATTCCGCAGGAAATTCCAAACGCCAAAACGATCGCCGAAGCCGTAGGCGTAACGATGAGCGCCTCATCCATCGCAAGCTCGATCACCTTCGTTGCCGCAGCAGAAAGAACGTAGCCGAAACCGATGCCAAGCACGCCGCCGATTGCGCTCGTTGTTGCCGCTTCGATGATAAACTGCTCTAAAATATACCGCTCTTTCGCGCCAAGCGATTTTCGAATGCCGATCTCGCGCGTCCGCTCCGTGACCGAAACGAGCATAATGTTCATAATCCCGATGCCGCCGACAACCAGCGAAATCGCCGCGATCCCGGCAAGCACGCCCACCATTATATCGATCATGCTCGTCATGACGCTGAGAATCTCCGACATGCTGATGACCGTATAATAATCCTCGCTGTCAAAATAATCGAACAGCGCGTCTTCGAGCGCGTTTTTACTTTGGGTAACCGTCTTCTCATCACGCGCGGTGATCACGTAGCCGGTAATGCGGCCGGACGAGCGCGAGGCGGTGGAGTACGGCAGATAAACGCAATCGTCCGTACCGCCGGATTCCGGCGCGTCATCACTCTCCTGCGCCATAACGCCGATAATTTTCAGCCGCAGATAGCCGAGCCGCAGATACTGCCCGACGGCTTCGCCGTCAAAATACGCGCGGTTGAGGTATTCGCCCACGACGCAGACCTTTGCGCACGTTGCGATATCGTTATAAACCAGTCCCCGACCTTCTGCGATCTCATAGCCGCGGATTTCGAAATAATCCTCGCTCACGCCGCTGACGGTTGAGCCGGTGATCGTTTCCGTTCCGATTTTCAGCGCGCCGGAAACAGATGCGGTCGGGCTGCAAAGCGCAAGATATTCGCTGTTGTCCTCTACGATGGCATAAACGTCGTCCACCTTCAGCGTGCGCGTTGCGCCGCGCGATTGCACGCTCACGTTCAGCGTGTTTGTTCCAAGTGAGGCGAAGCTGTCGGTCACGTAGTTTTGCAGACCGTTTCCGAGTCCGACAATCACAATTACGGCGGCAACGCCGATTATGATGCCGAGCATCGTTAAAAACGTGCGCACTTTGCTCGTTTTTATGTTTTTCAGCGCCATTGTGACGGAGTCCAATACACTCATTGCGAGCCGCCTCCTTTCGGCGGCTCATCAACCGGCCCGTCATAGATCACCTTGCCGTCGGCAAGGCGGATGATGCGCTGCGCCTGCGCGGCGATGGAATTATCATGCGTGATCAGAACAACCGTCCGTCCGGCTTCGTTCAGGCTTCGCAAGATCGCAAGCACTTCCTTGCCGGTTTTGCTGTCCAGCGCGCCGGTCGGCTCATCGGCAAGGATCAGCGATGGATCGCCCACAAGCGCACGCGCAATTGAAACGCGCTGCTGCTGACCGCCGGAAAGCTGATTCGGGCGGTTGCGCCATTTATCATCCAAACCCACGTCCGCAAGCGCTTTTCGCGCCCTTGCGCGCCGCTCCGCTTTGCCAACGCCGGCATACATGAGCGGCACTTCCACGTTTTCCGCAAGATTCAGCTTCGGCAGCAGATTATACTGCTGAAAGATAAAGCCGATCTGCTCGTTGCGGATCTCGGCAAGCTCGTTCTTTCCGAGCGTTCCCACGTCCGCGCCGTTCAGCAGGTACGTTCCCTCGGTCGGCACGTCCAGGCAGCCGATTATATTCATGCAGGTGGATTTGCCGCTGCCGGACTGCCCGACGATTGCAACGAACTCGCCGCGCTCGATTGTAAACGATACGTGGTCCGCCGCAACAACGGTGTTATCGCCCATGTAGTAATACTTGCAGACGTTCCGAAATTCAATCAGCGCGCACATCTTACTGCCCTCCGCGCATCGGGGCGCTTTCATCGCCGCCGTAGTCGCCGCGGTTTCGATTCATCCACGGGAACGGGGACGATTCGCCGCGCGTTGCGGCAATATAGGCAACCGTATCGCCCTCCTGCAAGCCGGATCTGACCTCGATCTGCTCCTCATCGCTCACGCCTGTGGCAATTTCAACCGTATAGTATTCCGTCTCGCCGTTTTCCTGCTCGACCGGCTGCCCGTTTGATGCGCTCGGAGAATCCGCCGTAACGAGCACGCGGTCACCGCGCGAAAGCGCTTCGGCAGGGATGGTGAGAACGTTCTTCGCGCTGTCCAGAACGATCGTGGCGTCCACGGTCATGCCGGGCAAAAGCCCCTCCGTTTCATCAATACGGATCGTTACGGGATACGTTGCAGCGCCGTTTGCGCTTGTGCCGACAGGACTGACCTTTGTAACGACGCCGGCAAAGGTTTTGCCCTCTACGGCGTCCGCCGTGACCTGCACGCTCTGTCCGACAGCTACGTTCGAAATATCCAGCTCATCCACGGCGAGCGTCATTGTAAGATAGCTGAGATCATAGATCGTGCAGAGAACCTTGTTGACCTCGGTATTCTCGCCGGCTTTATAGTTTTTATCGATCACCGTGCCGGAGATCGGCGAAGTGATCGTGTAGTTATCGAGCTGATCGCTGCGGCTTTCCAGCGCAATTTCCGCATTGCGCACGGAATCCTTCGCGGTCTGAAGCTGATCGTCAAGCGTGCTGCTGGAAAGCTGCGCAATCGGATCGCCTTTGCGGACGCGGTCGCCCTCCGCGGCGATGATGCGTTCCACCGTTCCCCCAACCTCCGCGGTTACGGAAGCCGTTTTACCGTAGGCGAACGTTCCGCCGCCTGCCGACGAAACCGCGCCGACCGTTGCCGAAGCCGTTTGATCGGCGGTCAAGCCGCCGGGATTGCGCACGTCGATCGTGACCGTGCGCGTGATGCGGTTGCCCGAAAGCACGGTATCAATCGCGGAAATTTTGCTGACCGTGCCGGAAAGCGTTTCGAACGTGCTGTCCAGCGTAACCGAGGCATGGTCGCCGACCGCAATCGCGGCGGCATCATCCGCCGCAAACGGCACTTCGAGCGTCATATTGTCGGTATCGCGGATCAGCGCGATCTGCTGGCCGGGCAGAACGTCGTCGTCGGGATCGACCGTGATCTCAACGATTCTGCCGTCCGCCGATGCTGTAACAGTCAGCTTTTCGCGGTCGTCCAGCATGCTCTGATAGCTTCTGCGCGACTGCCCAAGCGCAATCTGCGCCTGCTCCACGTTGCCGGACACGGATGAGCTGTCAATCGTATAGAGCACGTCGCCTTCGTGGATCGTATCGCCCTCTTCAAAATCGGCAGTTAAGATCGTTGCCTCCACGAGACTTGTGACAACGTAGGAATCCGCCGCCTCCAGCGTACCCGTGCCGGTGATTTCGGCGGTTACGTCGCCGCGCTGAACGGGCGCGAGCGTATACTGCATTGTCTGCGCGCCCTGCTGATCGCCGCCAAGCAGACGCGGCAAAAGCAAAAGCGCAAGGATCAGCGCCGCCGCGCCGCCAATCCAAATCCATTTATTTACTTTGCGTTTTTCCGTTTTCTGCGTGTTCTCTTTCATATCAAAATTCCTTTCTCCCGGATCATTCCGTTCTATTTTAGCGTATTTGCAGGCGGTTTCGCATGAATAATCTGTGAATTTTATAAAATTGATTCGACATTTTTCAGCTTGACAGGGCTGTCCGCATCTGCTATGATTATCCTCGTTAAAAGGGAGTAGTTATTCCGCATGATCAACAATCGCCCGATGCTTTATCGGTGGTCATGCGCCTGATGTTTTGGGAACGAGACTTTTAGCACGGTTGCGTGCTGAAAGTCTTTTTTTATGAAATGGAGGAGTTAAAATGCAGGCAATTATCGGCACATGGAACGCCATGAACGAGCAGCTTTGGTTCGTGATCGTTCTGTTTTTGATCGGGCTGCTCTTTATCGTAAAGGGCGGCGACTGGTTCGTTGACGCGGCTACCTGGATGGCGGAGGCTTCCGGCATCCCGAAGTTTTTGATCGGCGCAACGGTTGTTTCCATCGCAACAACGCTGCCGGAGATCATCGTTTCCGTTATGGCGGCAATCGAGGGCAGCACGGAGCTTGCCATCGGCAACGCCGTCGGCTCGGTCACTGCGAACATCGGTCTGATCATGGGCGTTACGCTGCTGTTCCTGCCGATTGCAATCCGCCGCAAGCAGTTTGCGGTAAAGGGCGCAATCATGGTAACCGCCGTGCTCGTTTTGCTGCTGACCTGCCTTGACGGGCAGATGACGCTCGGCGAAGGGCTGATTTGCTTCGCAATTTTTATCGTTTACATCTATGAGAATATCCGCAGCGCAAAATCGGAAACCGGCGCGGCTGAACGCGCCGTTGTGAACAAGGGCGACCTTGCAAAGAATTTAGGGCTGTTTGTAATCGGCACGATTCTGCTTGTGCTCGGCTCGCGGCTGCTTGTTGACGAAGGCACGATCCTTGCCCAGCGCATCGGCGTTCCCGAGCGCGTGATCGCCGTCACAATGGTTGCAATCGGCACTTCCCTGCCGGAGCTTGTTACCGCAATCACGGCGATCGTGAAAAAGCAGGGCGGTCTTTCCGTTGGCAACATTCTCGGCGCGAACATCATCGATATTACGCTGATCCTGCCGCTTTGCTCAATCATCAGCGGCGGCGTTCTGCCCGTTTCGCAGGCAAGCTTCTCGCTGGATATGCCCTTCTGCCTTGCCGAAGCCCTCATCGCCGTTGTGCCTACGATCATCCGCAGAAAATTCAGCCGGCTGCAGGGCGTTGCGATGCTGCTGGTGTACGGCGCGTATCTCGCGGTGACTTTTATCGGATAAAGCCACTTGCATCTTGAAAAAAAGCGTGGTAAGATAAAGTATACGATCTCGCCCAAATTCTTTCAGGAGGGGTTTTATGCGCAAAGTTTTGAAGTATATGAGCCTGCTGCTCGCGGTTGTGGTTTTGGCTGCGGCAATCGTTCCCACGGCATTTGCCGCAACGATTTTCCCCGGCGACGTTGACGGCAACGACGCGGTTGAAAACAAAGACATCACCGCACTGCGCCAGCATCTTGCAGGCGGCTACAGCGTAAGCGTCAACGAGAATAACGCCGACGCCAACAAAGACGGCTCGGTCAACGTAAAGGACCTCGTTCTGCTGCGGCGCTATATCGTAGGCGGCTACGATGAAACGCTCCCCGGCAAATACGCAACCGGCACCTCCGGCGAAAATGCTACGCCGTGGGTCCCGATCCACTAAAGCAATAAAAAAGCACTTGCGGCGCCCGCCGCAAGTGCTTTTTTATTGCTTTAAAAGGATTTCTTTTTTGTTGTCCTCCGGGTGTTCCAAAACGTGATCCAACAGCCGCGCAAGCCGCTCGCCGACCGCCTTGCCGCTCAGCTCGGGGAAATCCTTTCCGCTTACGGCAAGCTGCGCAAGATTCAGGCATTCGCCGGAAGAGAGAATTTCGGAAACCGTTTCCGTATCGCCCGTCAGCGCGGCGGCGCACCGCGCCGTATCTCCGCCTTCGCGCGAGATCAGTTTTTTCCAATCGAGCCGCGTTTTGCAGGTAAACGCTATCTGCGCTGCGCGCGATGCTATCTCGCCGGTTTTTTTATCCAGCCGGAGCGTTTGCCAATTTGCCTCCGGGCAGGCGCGGAAAAAGCCTGCCCAGCGAACGGCACGGTCTTTTGGCAGCGATGCAAGCTCGCACGGTTTCACCCTTTGGATGCCAACCGCAGATAAAAGATGGAGATCCGCCATCTGCGCTGCAGCGTCCGGACGATCGGAAAGCAGCGTTTTTCCCATCTCATCGCGCACACGCTCCGCCGAAAGATGACGGCAGTTCGCCGCGCAGGTCTTGATTGCCGCAAGCGTCTCCGGCGCAATGGAAAAGCCGAGCTGCGCCGAAAAGCGGATCGCGCGGAGCATCCGCAGCGCATCTTCCCGAAAGCGCGTTTCAGGATCGCCGACGCAGCGGATCACGCGCCGCTCCAAATCTGCTCTGCCGCCGAACGGGTCGATCACGTTGCCTGCAAGATCCATCGCCATGGCGTTGATCGTAAAATCCCGGCGCTGCAGATCCTCGCGCAGATTCGGCACGAACGTTACGCGCTCCGGGTGGCGGCTGTCGAGATAAACGCCGTCGCTGCGGAACGTTGTGACCTCGAACGATTCGCCCTCCATTAGAACGGTAACCGTTCCGTGCTTTTCGCCCGTCGGCACGCATTTGGGAAACACCTTCATCACCTGCTCCGGCAGCGCGGAGGTCGTGATATCCCAATCGTGAACAGGTCTTCCGAGCAGCCCATCGCGCACGCAGCCACCAACGAAGTACGCCTCGTACCCCGCCGCCTGAAGCTGATTCAAAACCGCTCGCTCCTGCGCCATGCTGCCGCCTCCTTTTTTCTCATCGTAACCGCCGCGCGAAAAAAATGCAAGTCTTTTGCGCAAAAAACAAACTGCGACAACTTATTCTTGTATTCCGATGCGGAACATTGTATAATTTAGATGAATACAGGGAGGGATGCCAAATGGCAAACACGCAGAATCATGCAATCGCAGATTATCTCAAGCCCGGCATGCACGCGCATTTAGTCGGCATCGGCGGCGTTTCCATGCGGCCGCTCGGCTTGGTGCTGCAGGGTATGGGGCTGAACGTGACCGGCTCGGATATGAACTCCTCCGTTTCTACCGACGATCTGATCGCCGCCGGCATCCCCGTTGCAATCGGGCACCGCGCGGAAAACGTTGCCCGGGCGGACTGCGTAATCCGCACAGCCGCGGCGCGCAACGCAAACCCGGAGATCGCCGCAGCGCGCGAAGCCGGCATTCCCGTTTTTGAGCGCGCGGAAGCCTGGGGGCAGATCATGCGCCAGAAAGAGCACGCGATCTGCATCGCCGGCACACACGGAAAAACGACGACCACCTCGATGGTCACACAGATCTTTATGGCGGCGGAAAAAGACCCCACGGTTATGATCGGCGGCTTTTTGCCGCTGCTTGGCGCAGGCCATCGCGTTGGAAACGGCGATACGATCATCTTGGAAAGCTGCGAATACTGCAATTCGTTTTTGAGCTTTTTCCCCACGACCGCTGTGATCCTGAACGTTGACGCCGATCATCTGGACTTCTTCAAAGACCTGGACGACGTCAAAAAATCATTCCGCCTGTTCGCCGAGCTTGTTCCGGAAAGCGGAAAAATCCTTGCGAACGCTGACGATGCAAATACGATGGATGCGCTCCGGGGTCTTCCCCTGCTGACGTTCGGCACGGGCGACAATGCCGCGATCCGCGCCGGAAATTTCACGGAGGATTACCGCGAATTTGACGTTTTCGCAAACGGCGCGCATTATTGCCATCTTTCGCTGCGCGTTGTAGGCAAGCACAACGCAATGAACGCGCTTGCCGCCTGCGCGGTTGCCTACGCGCATGGCATCTCCGGCGAAACGGCGGCGAAAGCGCTTGCCGAATTTGACGGCGCAGGCCGCCGCATGGAGCGCAAGGGCACCTATAACGGCGCCGTTGTTTACGATGATTACGCCCACCACCCGCAGGAGCTGCACGCGCTTCTGCAAAGCGCGAAGCTGCTTGGCTATAAGCGCGTGATCTGCGCGTTCCAGCCGCACACCTACACGCGCACAAAAGCGCTCTTCGGCGAATTTGTTGAAGAGCTGAAGGCGGCTGACGTGGCGATCCTCGCGGAGATTTACGCCGCAAGAGAGCAGAACGTCGTTGGCATTTCCTCGCAGGATCTGCAAAAGGAAATCCCCGGCAGCATTTACTGCGAAACGCTCCAGGCGGTTACCGAAACGTTGCGCGAGCTTGCCCAGCCCGGCGACCTGATTCTGACGGTCGGCGCAGGCGATATTTACAAAGCCGGCGACGCGCTGCTGAAATAAAGCAAAAAGAAGCTGTTTCATCTAAAGACGAAACAGCTTCTTTTTTACGCCTGTTCGGCTTCGTAGCCGGCTTCCTTGACCGCCGCGATCATCGCATTCACGTCGCCGCCGGCAACCTTGGCGCTGCCGCCTTCCAGGTCAACGGTCACTTCCGTTACGCCGGGCACTGCCTTGAGCGCCTGCTCTACGTGCGCCTTGCAGTGCTGGCACATCATGCCGGTAATTTTCAGATTCGTCATATCGGTTTCCTCCCTTTCGGTAATCTCTTTCGGTTCTTCCTGTGCCTCGGTCGGCTTGAAGCGGCGCAGCCGCAGCGCGTTGGAAACAACGCAAACCGAGCTGAAGCTCATTGCCGCCGCGCCGATCATCGGGCTGAGCTTCAGTCCCCAAATCGGATAGAAAACGCCGGCGGCAAGCGGTATGCCGAGCGCATTATAGAAGAATGCCCAGAATAGATTCATTTTAATATTGCGCATCGTTGCGCGGCTCAGCTCCACGCCGGACACAACGTCCATCGGATCGGAGCGCATCAGCACAACGTCCGCCGATTCAATCGCAACGTCCGTACCTGCGCCGATTGCAACGCCGACGTCCGCGCGGACAAGCGCAGGCGCATCGTTGATGCCATCGCCGACCATGCAGACCTTTTTGCCGCGCTGCTGCATCGCGCGGATATGCGATGCCTTATCCTGCGGCAGCACCTGCGCAATGACTTTATCCACGCCGAGCCGCTCGCCGACAACACGCGCGGCAGTTTCGTTATCGCCGGTAAGCATACAGACCTCGATCCCGAGCTTTTGCAGCGCCTGCACAGCCGCCTTTGCGTGCGGCTTTTCGCGGTCCGCCGCGGCGATCACGCCGAGCAAGCCCTTGCCGAGCTCCGCGAAATAGAGCAGCGTTTTCCCCTCGGCGGCGAGATCCTCGCGCGGCGCGCATTCAATGCCGTTTTCCTGCATAAACGCAAGGTTTCCGGCGATCAAACTTCTGCCCTGCACCGATGCGCGAACGCCGCGCCCGGGTACGGTTTCAAAATCCGTAGCTTCGGGCAGCTCCGCATCTCCCGCCGCCGTGACGACCGCCTCGGCAAGCGGATGCTCGCTCCCCTTTTCCATCGCTGCTGCGATTTTCAAAAATTCGTCCTTGCCGCCGCTTGCCGGAAGCACGTCCGTAACGGTGGGATGTCCCTCCGTAAGCGTGCCGGTTTTATCCAAAACGACGGTATCAATATGGCAAAGCAGCTCCAGCGCTTCCGCCGATTTGAACAAGATGCCCGATTCCGCGCCCTTGCCCGTACCCACCATGATGGAAACGGGCGTTGCAAGCCCGAGCGCGCAGGGGCAAGAGATCACAAGCACGGAAATCGCCATCGTCAGCGCAAATTCAAAGCTCTGTCCGGCGATCAGCCAAGCAATCAGCGATACGAGCGCAATGCCCATAACAACCGGCACGAAAATGCCGGCAATCCGATCGGCAAGCCGCGCAATCGGCGCTTTCGAGCTGCTCGCCTCTTCCACAAGGCGGATGATACCGGCAAGCGTTGTATCCTCGCCGACGCGGTCGGCACGGAATTTAAGGAAGCCCGTTTTATTGATCGTTGCCGCGGCAACGCGGTCACCCACCGTTTTTTCAACCGGGATGCTTTCGCCCGTAAGCGCGCTCTCATCCACGGCGGAAACGCCCTCGATCACAACGCCGTCCACCGGGACGCGCTCGCCCGGACGGAGCAGCACAATATCGCCTTTTCGCACGTCCTCCGGCGCGATTTCGATTTCCACGCCATCGCGCAGCACGCGCGCCGTTTTCGGCGCAAGATCCATCAGCTTTTCAATTGCGTGGCCGGTTTCGCCGCGGCTGCGCGTTTCGAAGAATTTGCCGAGCGTAACGAGCGTAAGGATCATTGCGGCGGACTCAAAATAAAGATCATGCGACGCATCGCCTTGCAAAAGGCGGACGGTTGCATAGATGCCGTAGGCAAGCGCAGCCGAGCTGCCAACGGCGATCAGAGAGTCCATATTCGGCGCGCCATGCAGCAGATTTTTATAGCCGCGGCTGTAATAACCGAAGTTGACAATGACAATCGGGATCGTGAGCGCAAGCTCCGCAAGCGCAAGCAAAAGCCGATTGTGATGGAAGACCTCTGGGATCCACCACCAGCCCATATGCCCCATCGAGAGGTACATCAGCGGAATCAGCAAACACGCCGAAACGATGACGCGGCGCTTCATATTCGCCATAGCCTTTTCCTGCTGCACGTTGCGCCGCTGCGCCTTTTGCGCAACCGATGCGCCGTATCCGGCCTTTTCAACGGCGGCAATGATCTCGGCAACGTCGTTCGTATGCTCAACCGTCATACTGCCGGAAAGCAGATTGACGCTTGCATTGGAGACGCCCGGCAGCTTGGAAACCACCGTTTCCACTCTTGCCTGGCACGCCGAGCAAGTCATGCCGGTTACTTCGAATTTCGTTTTCATTGGTTCACCCTCTGTTTGCATATGCTAACATTTCACTATTATAGTATTCCTTTCCGCCGCGTTTGTCAACCGCGCAAAAAACGCTTGACAAACGCGATTGCGTGTTGTATAACTGTACTATCACAATTAGTACAGTTAGGAGTGAGGCTATGCTGCATCTGAACTATAGAGATCCGCGCCCGATCTATGAGCAGATCAAATCCGGGCTGCGGCAGCAGATGGCAAGCGGAAAACTGCCGCCCGGCAGCAAGCTGCCCTCGGTGCGCGAGCTTGCGCAATCGCTTGCGGTAAACCCGAACACGATCCAGCGCGCCTACAGGGAGCTGGAAGCGGACGGCATAATCTGCTCGGTTGCGGGAAAGGGCAACTTCGTTTCCGAAAGCTACACGGCGGATGCACAGGCGATCCGAAGCCTGCTTTCAGACTTGGATGAAACAGTTGCAAAGCTGAAAGACGCAGGCTTCTGCGCGGATGATATTTGCGCGCGCATACAAAACGGAGGTGACGGCAATGATTGAAATCCGAAATCTGGCGAAAAATTATGACGCATTCCCGGCGCTCAGCGGTTTGGATATGACCGTGCCGGACGGCTCGATCTACGGGCTTGTCGGTCCGAACGGCGCAGGCAAATCCACAACGATTCGGCTGATGACCGGCATTCTCCGCCCCGACGGCGGCACGATCACGTTTGACGGCAAGCCCGTTTGGGAGAATCCGGAAGTCAAGGCGCAAATCGCCTACATTCCGGACGAGGTTTGGTTTTTCCCGCAGGCGAACATGAAAGACATGATGCGCTTTTACAAGGGCATTTATCCGAGCTTTGACGAAAGCCGCTGGCAAAAGCTCGGCGAGGCGTTTGCGCTGGATGATAAGCAGCCGATCCGCAGATTTTCGCGCGGCATGAAAAAGCAGGTTGCGTTCCGACTTGCGCTTTCGATCCGCCCGAAGTATATCATCCTCGATGAGCCGGTGGACGGACTCGATCCCGTTATGCGGCGGCAGGTTTGGAGCCTCGTGATGGCGGACAGCGCCGAATACGGAACGAGCGTGCTCGTATCTTCGCACAACCTGCGCGAGCTGGAGGAAATCTGCGACCATATCGGCATTATGAACAAAGGCAAGATGCTTGCCGAGCGCGCGGTTGATGGCAGCGAGGATTTGGAAAAGCTGCTGATTGATGAGCTGGGAGGTGTTGGCTATGACGTCAAAAACATTTTGCTGTAACGGTACGCTGCTCGGCAAAACGATGAAGCGGTTCTGGCCGCTTTGGCTGGGCTATCTCTTCGTTTGGCTGCTGATGCTTCCGCTGATGCTGCACCTGTCGCTCTCCTCGTTTTACAGCGACGTTGACTACACGATCCGCGTGCAGGACAGCATCTATACGCTGCTTTGCTACGGCGCGCCGATCCTCGTTTTTCTGATGGCGCCGCTTGCCGCGACTGCGGTTTTCAGCTACCTCTACAACACGAAACGCGCCGGTGTATTCGCTTCGCTGCCGATCCGGCGCGAAGGCGCGTTCCTCTCGCTGACGCTTGCAGGGCTGATTCCGATGCTTTCGGCGCACGTTCTGACCGCCGCCGTTTCCGCGCTTGTGGAGCTTGCCTACGGCTTTATCGATTGGGCATCGCTGCTGACGTTCCTCGGCATTACAACGCTCTACACACTGAATTTTTACGGCTTCGCCGTGCTCTGCGCGCAGCTCACCGGCCATTTGATGATCGCCCCGACGGTTTACGCCGTACTGAGCTTCACCGCGCCGGCGATTGAGTTCCTCTGCTCGGGGCTCGCTTCTACGTTTATCTACGGCTACCAGATGCACCCGTTCGAAATCAGCACTTACCTCTCCCCGATCGTTGCCATCATGCGTTTTTCAGGCGTAGAGCCCGTGGAATCCAAAGACGCAATCAGCGCATGGGTGTACCACGGCTGGCAGATCAACGCGATCTACGGCGCGATCGGCGCGGTGCTGATCGGCTTGGCGCTGCTGCTTTACCGCAAGCGCCGCATGGAATCGGCAGGCGACGTTGTAGCCGTAAAGCCGCTGAAAAAGGTTTTTGCCGTTATGCTCGGCGGCGGCTGCGGACTTGCGCTCGGTGCGCTCCTTGCCGCGATCTTCTCGGCCACAAACGCCACGGGCGACAGCTTCGCCGCTGTTTCCATCGGCATGGCGCTCGGCTGCTGGATCGGCTATTTCGGCGCGGAGATGCTGATGCGCAAAACGTTCCGCGTATTCGGCGAAACCTGGCGCGGCTTTGCGATCCTGCTTGCGGTTTTGGCGCTGTTTCTTTGCACGCTGCGCTTTGACCTGCTCGGCTGGGAACGCAATCTTCCGCAGCCGGAGAACGTTGAGAGCGTTGTGATTGCCTGCAACGGCATTGACATGGAGCTTTCCGATACGGAAAACGTAGAGGCTGTGCTGCGCCTGAACAAAGACGTTGTTGCGCACCGCGCAGGCGAAGACGAGTATTCCACCTATCTCCGCGTAGACTATACGCTCCGAAACGGCGCGCATTATCTGCGCGTTTATGACCGTGTGCCGAGCTTCGAAACAAACGCGGACGGCAAACGCATCACGGAAGAGGCGAATGCGATCTTCAATTCGCCCGAAGCGATCGCCGTGCGCTTCCCCACAGACGTAACGCATACGCAGTTCCACTACACAAGCGCGGACTACAGCATCGGCGACTATTACCAGAGCATTGAGATCACGCCCGAGGAAGCCTACGAATGGTACGTGACCTGCATTCTGCCCGACGTTGCGGACGGCACGCTCGGCAGAGTTGACGTAAGCGACACGAGCTTTTCCGGCGTATATTGCTATCTGGAGATCTACGATGATCTGACCCCTGCGGCAACGGGCGCGTTTGCCTACACGCGCGAAAACTACACGCAGGTTCTCATTGCGCCGACACGCGAAAGCGTGCGGACAACCGCATGGCTGATTGAGCACGGTCTTCCCGAAGCGGCAATCCAGCAATAAAAGAGAGGGGCTTCCGGCAAAGCCGGAAGCTCCTCTTTTTTAGTCCAGCACGCGATAAGATACCGCGTAGGTATTCGTTCCCATATAGGTATGTTCCACTTCCACGGTGTATTCCACCGAGAATTTGCCGATCACAAGGTCCATTTCGGTGCGCTGCGCCGTAACCGTAATCAGCAGCGCGCCGAAGCCGACGTCATACAGAGAGTCCGTCTTTTTGCCGACCTGGAACACCATCGTATTTTTGAGCTTTTCGCCGTCGCGGATCAGCACAACGCGGTCGTCATACAGAACGAACGTTGTTGTAACGCCCTCAAGTCCCGTCACCGCCGATTCCACGTAGGTCAGCTCCGTGCGGTCGTCATACTGCGCAAGCGTTCCCTCGCTTTGCAGCTCCATGATCTCCGGGTCTTCGCCGGGAACGCGCTGCTCCGTTCGGATGCGGAGCATGACCCGTTTCGTTTCCGTCACGGCTGCAGCGCCAGCTCGATGAGCTGATCGATCAGATCGGGATAGGCGATGCCGCTCGCCTCAAACAGCTTCGGATACATGGAGATCGAGGTAAAGCCGGGGATCGTATTGATCTCGTTGAAGACGACCTTTTCGCCATCGTAGGTTACGAAGAAATCCACGCGGCTCATGCCGCGGCAGCCGATTGCCCGATAGATCTTCACCGCTGTTTCGCGCACACGCTCGGCAGCCGCGTCGCTGATCGGCGCCGGGATATAGGCGCGCGAGGTATCGGTAATATACTTCGCTTCGTAATCGTAAAACTCCGCGCCGCTGTCGATCTCGCCGCAGATAGACGCCATCGGCGTTTCGTTGCCGAGGACGGCGACTTCGATCTCCTTGCCGTCGATGAATTCTTCCACAAGCGCCTTGCTGTCAAATTTCAGCGCGGTTTCAATCGCCGCTTCCAGCGCCTCACGGTTTTTCGCCTTGCTGATGCCTACGGAAGAGCCGGTTCCCGCCGGCTTTACGAACACGGGATACTCAAATTCCGCTTCAACCGCATCGCAGACCGCCTTCCGATCACGCGCGAAGGCAAGGCGCGTAACGAGCTTCCACTTCGCCTGCTCCACGCCGATGCTGTCGGCCACGAGCTTCGTCAGCGTTTTATCCATGCTGACGGCGCTTGCGGCAACGCCCGGACCGACGAACGGAATGCCGGCAACCTGCAAAAGTCCCTGCAAAGAGCCGTCCTCGCCGTTTTCGCCATGGATCAGCGGCAGGACAACGTCGATCCGCTCGCGCACAACGCAGTCGTTTTCAAACGTGAGCAGTCCCTGGCCGCGCACAGGCGAAAGCGCCGCGCGGCGGTTTGCCGGATGCTCCAGCCAAGTGCCGGCAGGCAGCATGGAATAATCCGTTCCGCCAAACAGCACCCAATCGCCGTTTTTCGTAATGCCCACCGGAAAGACGTTATACTTTTCCCGATTGATCTGATTCAGCACCGATTCCGCAGAGCGGAGAGATACGTCATGCTCCGGCGAAACGCCGCCGAACAGCACGCATACGCTGAGCTTTGCCAAGTCAATCGCCTCTTTTCATTGATACTGAGCGCATCAAAACGCCGCTCGTAATACTATATGCCAAAAGCAGCCATAAAACAAGTATAAATTTCGCTGAACTGGGGAATTTTTCAGTGGAAATTCCCTCCCGAATCGTATATAATGGGTTGGAAAGGAGGTCGCCCGCATGAACATCGAACTGACGAAAAAAGAATTTCGCAGGCTGCTGGATATGGTCTACATCGGGAACTGGGTGCTGAATTCAACACGCGGAGACGACCGTTTCGAGGATTACGACAAACTGGAAAGCAAGCTTTTCGCGCTCTGCCGCCAGCACGGCATGGACGCGCTTGTTGACAAATGGCAGGGCGAAGACATCCCATCGAAGAAATACGAGGACGGCGGCATCCACGAAGCGATCATGGATTACGAGGACACCGTATTTTTCGAGATCCTCGCCGAGGAGCTTGCGCGGCGCGATATGGATTACCGTCCCGTATCGAAAGAGAACTACGAAGAGCTTGTGGAGCGCATGGATGAATACATCGCCGAATTTGAAGCGCACGGCACGGATAATATCCTGATCGACTCCATGGATAGCTGAAAAGAGGCATACGGAATGTACGACGAACTGACGAAAATCGACATTGAAAAAATGCAGGAGGAGCTGCGCTACCGCTCCATTGAGCTCCGTCCGGAGATCATTGAGGAAGTCAAGCGCACGAGAGCGTTTGGCGACCTCAGCGAAAACTACGAATACAAAGCCGCCAAGCAGGCGCAGCGGCAGAACGACAGCCGCATCCGCTATCTTGAAAACATGATCAAAACCGCAAAAATCATTGATGGTTCGGCGGAAGACGGCTGCATCGGGCTGTTTGATAAGGTTACGATCTATCTGGAAGAAGACGATGAAGAGCAGATCATCCAGGTTGTAACAACCGTGCGATGCGATCCGATGAAAGGCTTTATCAGCAAGGAATCGCCGCTCGGCAAAGCGGTTCTCGGCAAAAAGATCGGCGACCGTGTCACCGTAAAAGTCAGCGATGACTATTCCTACACGCTCACAGTCCGTGCCATCGAAAAAGGCAAAGACACCGGCGATGCACCGCTGATGCAGTATTAAAAAATCCCTCATCACGAGATGTGACGAGGGCTTTTTTGGTACTTTTTTACAGAAGCTTTATGATTCGTTCATAGATTGTTCTTTTTTGCATGGTAAAAACAGTGCATATACTCCATTTTTTTACAGAAAGGAAGTGAGCTTCATGGAGCCGATCCGCTATCGGCACGAATGGAAGCACGCGATCAATTACCTTGATCTGCTCTGCATCCGCCAGCGATTGCGGGCAGTTGCCGAGCCGGATCCCCACGCGGTGGGCGGCAAGTATCTGATCCGCAGCCTCTATTTTGACAACAGCGCGGACAAGTCCCTGCGCGAAAAGATCGACGGCGTAAATCTGCGCGAAAAATTCCGCATCCGCTATTATAACGGCGATCCATCGCTGATCCATCTGGAAAAGAAAAGCAAGCGCAGCGGTCTTGGCACAAAGTACAGCGCGCCGCTCACGGCGGAAGAAGCGCAAAAGATCGTAGACGGCGATCTCGATTGGATGCTATCGTCCGGCAGGCCGCTCGTGCAGGAGCTTTACTGCAAGATGCGCTACCAGGGCATGCAGCCGAAAACGATTGTGGATTACACGCGAGAGCCGTTTATCTACCGCCCCGGAAACGTGCGCGTCACGTTCGATTATAACATCCGAACCGGAATGCAATGCACGGATTTTCTCAATCCCGACTGCATCACCGTTCCGGCAGGCGATGCGCCGATCATCATGGAAGTGAAGTGGGATAACTTCCTTCCCAATATCATCCGCGACTGCGTGCAAACGCCGGGCAGACGCGAAACCGCTTTTTCAAAATACGCACAATGCAGAATTTACGGATAAAGGAGTAATCATTATGACATTCAGCGATATTTTCAAATCCAGTTTTCTGGAGAACGTCACCGCCGTGAGCGTGCTGGACATCGTTCTTGCGCTTGTCCTCTCGTTTGCAATCGGTCTTTTCATCTTCCTCATCTACAAGAAAACCTACGCAGGCGTTATGTACTCCTCGTCTTTCGGCGTAACGCTCGTTGCGCTTACGATGATCACAACGCTCGTCATTTTGGCAGTCACCTCGAACGTGGTGCTGTCGCTTGGTATGGTGGGCGCGCTGTCCATCGTCCGCTTCCGCACCGCGATCAAAGAGCCGCTTGATATTGCGTTCCTCTTTTGGGCAATTGCTGCCGGCATCGTTCTTGCAGCAGGCATGATTCCGCTCGCCGTGTTCGGCAGCGTTTTGATCGGCGTGATCCTGCTCGTGTTCGCAAACCGCAAGGATCACACGAACCCCTATATCGTTGTGCTGACCTGCGATGATCACGAAAGCGAAACAAAGGCGGTTTCCTATCTGAAGGAACATACAAAGCGCTGCACGGTTAAGAGCAAGAGCGCGCAAAAGGGCGCGGTGGAGCTGAACGTGCAGATCCGCCTGAAGGACGATAACACTGATTTTATCAATGCGCTTGCGGAGCTTTCCGGCGTGCAGAGCGCGGTGCTGGTTAGCTACAACGGCGATTACATGGGGTGAGATACGATCATGTCAACGCATCGAAAAATTGATTTAATCTGCGTTGTCGTAATCGTGCTTGCAACGCTGCTTACGATCGTTTTTATGAACGGTGAGAAGCTGGGCGTTACCGTAGTCGTAGACGAAGATCAGGAGTATCACTCCGATTCCGCCTATTTTACGGCAAACGATCAAACCGCCGATTGGGATACAAGCGGCGCAACCGTGATCACCCTGAACGGCGATTCCGTTTCCATAAGCGGAAACGGCGCCTACGCCTATGACGGCGGCGTTGTGATCCGAAACGGCGGCGCGTATATCCTCTCCGGCGAACTGACCGATGGATCGATCTGCGTAAACGCGTATGATTCTTCCAAGGTCTGGCTGCTGTTTGACGGCGTAAGCGTAACCTGTTCGGATGATGCATCTTTTCGCATCGACCAGGCGGATAAGGTCTTTCTGACGCTGGCTGACGGCAGCGAAAACAGCCTTGCAAGCGGCGAAAGCTACACGCAGGAAGCTCTGGACGACGGCACGGACGGCGCAATCTTCGCGCACGATGATCTCACGATCAACGGCAGCGGCTCACTCACCGTAACCGCCGCGTATCAGCACGGCATCGTTGCAAACGACGATCTTGTGATCACGGGCGGCAAGCTCACGGTCACTGCGCCGGCGGACGGCATCCGCGCGAACGATTCGCTGCGCGTCAAGGATGCGGAAATCTCCGCAACAAGCGGCGACGACGGCATCGTTGTTGACGAAGCAGAGGGCTATTTCTACGCCGAATCCGGCACGATCGCAGTCCGCGCGGACGATGACGGCATCCACTCTGCCGGCAGCGCAATCATCGCAGGCGGCGAATTTACAATTAACGCCGGAGACGACGGCATCCACGCGGACGGCGCGGTGACGATCAGCGGCGGCACGGTCACGATTCCGCAGTGCAACGAAGGCATTGAAGGCGCTGCGATCGACGTAACCGGCGGCGATCTTACGATCTACCCCAGCGACGACGGCATAAACGCAAACGGCGCGGTTTCCGGCACCGGCGGTATAAGCGCGGCGGAAACGGCGCAAACCGAAAGCGCGGAAGCCTACCTCCGCATCAGCGGCGGCAGCGTAACGATCATCAACGAAAGCGGCCGCGACGCAGACGGCTTGGATTCCAACGGCAATCTCTATATTGACGGCGGCACGGTTCGCATCAGCTTAAACGGCGACGGCAGCAACTCCGCGCTTGATTACGCCAGCGAATCCGGCGGCGTTTGCGAGATCACCGGCGGCACAGTGATTGCCTGCGGCGGCAGCTCGATGGCGGAGCAGTTCAGCGCCACCTCCACGCAGGGCTCGGCGCTCTATACGATTGCATCCGCGGCGCAGGCAGGAACAGAGCTGACCGTAACAGACGGCAGCAGCGTACTGCTTTCATGGGATGTTCCCTGCAGCTTTACCTCTGCGGTGGTCAGTTGTCCGCAAATGGTATTAAACGGAACGTACCGCATCACCGCAGGCAGTGAAAGCGCGGAATTTACGCTTTCCGAAATCTCGCAAGCCGTGGGTGAAGCGGCAGGCGGTATGCAGCGCGGCTTCGGCGGTATGGGCGATGCGCAAACCGGATTGGACGAAATGCAGCGCGGACAGCCTTTTGCGGATTCCGAAACCTCCGGCAGCAGCGAACGCCCGACGCCGCCTAATGGCGAGAGCTTCACACCGCCCGATGGCGAACAAATGACACCGCCCGATGGCGAACAAATGACGCCGCCCGATGGCGAGCAAATGACGCCGCCCGACGGCGAACAAATGACACCGCCCGACGGCGAACAAATGACACCGCCCACAGACGGTGCACAGGTTGAAGAAGAGACGGCAGCGGAAACCCAAAGCGAGGAAGGGCTCTTCACTTCGGTCACGTCCGAAACGCTGGTTTTCTCCGGAATTGCCGTATTGCTGCTGATTGCGGCGATTCTCTTCGCCGTCAAGTTCAAAAAGTATTAACGAAAAGAATCAGACGATTATCCAATCGTCTGATTCTTCTTTGTTTGCATACAGCGGACAAAATCCGCATTTTCGCTTGACTTTGCGGCGGATTTATCGCATAATTTAACCATGCTAAAACATAAGAAAAGGAGCTTTCGGAAATGGCGCACGTTAAAATCAAAGTTGACGCAATGACCGCTTTTTGTCTGGACGTTTTCCAGAAATTCGGCTTCACCGCGGAAGAAAGCAAAATCATCACGGACGTTTTGATGCTCTCCGATATCTACGGCATCGAATCGCACGGCGCGCAGCGCCTCGTCCGTTACCACAAGGGTATCTCCAGCGGCATGATCAAAGTAGAGGCAAAGCCGGAGATCGTATTCGAAACGCCCGTTTCCGCCGTGATCGACGGTCACGAGGGCATGGGCCAGCTCATCGGCCATTTCGGCATGGAGCTCGCCATCAAGAAGGCAAAAGCATCCGGCATCGGCATCGTAACGGCGCGCGAATCAAACCACTACGGCATCGCCGGCTACTACGCGAAGATGGCTTGCGATGAAGGGCTGATCGGCATCAGCTCCACCAATAGCGAAGCGATCGTTGTTCCCACGTTCGGGCGGCAGGCAATGCTCGGCACGAACCCGATTGCAATCTCCATGCCGGCGGATCCCTACCCCTTCTTCTTTGACGCTGCAACGAGCGTTGTTACGCGCGGCAAATTCGAAATGTACAACAAAGCCGCAAAGCCCGTTCCCGATTGCTGGGGCGCGGATGAAAACGGCCAGTCCTGCACGGACGCGGGCCACGTGCTTGCAAACATCAAGTCCAAAGCAGGCGGCGGCATTTTGCCGCTTGGCGGCGCGGAAGAGCTGACCGGCAGCCACAAAGGCTACGGCTACGCAATGGTGAGCGAAATCTTCACCTCGATTCTCTCGCTCGGCATGACCTCCAACTATAACCTGATGAACAACCACGGCGGCACCTGCCACAGCTTCGTTGCGATCGATCCGAAGATCTTCGGCGATCCCGAGGCGATCAAAAAGCACTTCTCCGACTTTCTGGAGGAGCTGCGGCAATCGCCCAAGCGCGCAGGGCACGACCGCATCTATACCCACGGCGAAAAAGAGATCCTCGCCAGCGCCGACCGCAAGGCGAACGGCATCGACGTGGATATCAAGACGCTCGAAGAGATGAAGGACTGCGCAAACTACGTTGGCGCGGACTTCGATCATTACTTCGGCGATCTCGGCATCGACGTGCAGTTCAACCCCGAAGAGCATACGCAGTATTAAGCAAAAAAGCATTCCGCAAGGGCGGAATGCTTTTTTTATGAGAAAACATCAACCAAAATCATGCCTGCCGTTTATCGTGATTGAATGATTTTCAAATACCGAAACGATTTCTTCAATTCTGGAAAAGCAGGATTGATCGTCCAACTCCCTTTTTTCCAAAACTGATTTGATTTCCGATAAAGCTTCCCACGCATCATCCCGTATTGCTTTTGCGCAGAGAGCAATCCTGTCAGGCGTAATACATTCCGTGAGCTGCTTTGCAAGCGCCATGCATAGTGCTTCATAAAAATCCATAGAGCCACCTCATCGTGTGGGGATTATATCCCCTTAATGAAAAAGATTATAACCCCCATAATAACTGTGTGTCAATATAGAGGTTATTATTATGATTGTATTTGATCGCCTGTGGCGCACGATGGAGAAAAAGGGCATTTCCACATACCAGCTTCGTGAACGCTGCGGAATTGACAGTAAAACAATTCGGCGACTTCGCGCAAATGAGAATATCGAAACAAAAACGATCAGCAAGCTCTGCGATGCGCTTGGTTGCCGTGTTGAAGAAATTATGGAATACCGCGCAGATTAAAAAGCATTCCGCAATGCGGAATGCTTTTTTCTTACACCACAATATCTTTCAGCTTGCGTTTGGGGACGTAATGCACGTTGTTCGCATCGCGGTAATAGCGGATGCTTTCGCCTTCATCGATCTCCTTAATGACGATCTGCTCATCCGGCTTGCCGAAGGCAACGATCAGCATCGGCACGAGGTTTTCCGGCAGCTCCAACGCCTCGGCGATCTTTTCCGGGCTGAAATTGCCGATCATGATGCCGCCGAGGTCTTTTTCCGCCGCGGCAAGCAGCATCGTTTGCGCAACGATGCCGACGTCCTTGAGATAGCGCTTGAGATCGGCGTCCCAATCGGTGTTCTGCACGATCACGATAAACGCAGTCGGGCATTTGCCGGGAAACGGCAGGCAAAGCTCCGGCAGCGCTCTTGCCCAGCCGGTGAGCGGCTGGATTTTTTGCAGCATCTCCGGCTCATACGCCAAAACGTACTGAAACGGCTGCCCGTTCACGCTGGAGGGCGCATAGCGCGCGCAATCCACAAATTCCAGCAGCTCTTCGCGCGTGATTTTTCTGCTTTCATCGTAGCCGCGATAGCTGCGGCTCTTTTTCGCAAGGTCTTTCAGCATTTCCCTTCCTCCTTCACTGCTTCCATAATCGTTCCGCCGCCAAGGACGGTATCGCCGTCGTACAGCACGGCAGCCTGCCCCGGCGTGATCGCGCGCTGCGGCTGATCGAACGTCAGGCGGATTGAGGTTGCGTCGATCGGCGTTGCGGTTGCCGGCTGCTCGGGATGGCGGTAGCGGATCTTTGCGGCGCAGCGGATCGCATCTTTCGGCGCTTCGCCGCTGATCCAGTTAAAATCGCGCACGATTGCCTCGCGCGAGAAAAGGTCTTCGTTTTTGCCGAGGACGACCTCGTTCTCTTCCGGGCGGATCGCCAGAACGTAGAGCGGATATTCCGCCGCAATGCCGAGTCCGCGCCGCTGACCAATCGTATAATGGATAATGCCTTTATGCCTGCCGAGGATTTTACCGCTTGTATCTACGAAGTTGCCCGGCTCGGCTTTCTTCCCCGTATGCAGCTCAATAATCCGCGCATAATCGCCATCCGGCACAAAGCAGATATCCTGGCTGTCCGGCTTATCGGCATTGACGAAATCCGATTGCTCCGCAAGCGAACGCACCTCTGTTTTTCTCAGCTCGCCGCAGGGAAAGGCGATATGCCGGAGCTGCTCCTGCGTTAAGCAGTAGAGCACATAGCTTTGATCCTTCGATAGATCGGCGGCTTTTTTGAGGACGAATTTGCCGTTCTCCTCCGCGACGCGCGCATAATGTCCGGTAACGAGCAAATCGCAGCCGAGCGTTTTCGCACGCTCCAGCAGCGTTTCAAATTTCATTTTGCGGTTGCATTCGATGCAGGGGTTCGGCGTCAGACCGCGCGTATACTGCGCGATAAACGGGCAGATCACCTGCTCGCGGAACTGCTCGGTAAAGCGGAAAACGTAAAACGGCATGCCGAGGCTGTAAGCCACGCTCCGCGCATCTTCCGCATCATCAAGCGTGCAGCAGGTTTTGCCGCTTGCGATCCCGGCGTCCTCATTTTGATAAAGCTGCATCGTGCAGCCGATGCAGTCGTAACCGCGGTCACGCATCAGCTTTGCGGCGATAGACGAATCCACGCCGCCGCTCATTGCAATCAGCGCTTTCACGCCGTCACCCCCTTGCGAAATTTTTGTTTTTCTGTATAATAGTCTCTGGATTTTATAAGAAAAGAGCGTTTTATTCTATGGCAAAGATCACCGATAAACGGGCGCTTTTTGAAAGCATGCCCGTAACACGCGCCATTTGGACAATGGCGATCCCCACAATTATAAGCCAGCTGATCAATCTTGTCTACAACACCGTTGACGCAATCTTCATCGGCCAAGCGGGCAACGCCTACATGGTTGCCGGCGTTTCGCTTGCGTTCACGGTTTTCATGATGACCATTGCATTCGCAAACCTTTTCGGCATCGGCGGCGGCAGCTTGATTGCGCGGCTGATCGGGCGGCGCGAGGATAGCTGCGCGAAAGCCGTATCATCCTTCAGCTTTTGGGGCGCGGTTGCGATTGCGGCATTGTATGCGCTGCTCATTTGGCTGTTTTTAGAGCCGATTCTCACGTTCCTCGGCGCATCGGATAACACGATGCTCTACGCCAAGCAGTACGTTTTCTGCGTGATCATCCTCGGCTGTATTCCGCTTGTGCTGTCGCTTACAACGTCGCATCTGCTGCGGAACGTCGGCTATGCAACGCAGGCAAGCATCGGACTCAGCGGCGGCGGCATTTTGAACATTGCGCTCGATCCGCTTTTCATGTTCGTGCTTCTGCCGCGCGGCAATGAAGTTCTCGGCGCGGCAATCGCAACGCTGCTTTCGAACGTCTGCTCCTGCGTTTATCTGCTGATCGTAATGGCGCGCGTTTCCAAAAACGCGCCGCTCAGCATGAATCCGGCGCGGCTCAAAACGATCCGCAAGCAGGACGTTGCAGAGCTGTTCGCAGTGGGTATTCCCTCTGCTATTTTAACAGGTCTTTTCGACGTAGGCAACATTTTTCTCAACCGCCTTACCGCCATGCACGGCGATTTGGAGGTTGCCGCAATGGGCATCGTTATGCGCGCCGAGCGGCTTCCGAACGCCGTAAACATCGGTCTTTGCCAAGGCATGCTGCCAATCGTCGCCTACAACTACGCGGCAAAAAACCATGAGCGAATGCGCAGCGTTACGCGCACCGCGCGGACGATGGGACTTGCCGTTGCCCTTGTTTGCGTTGTGCTGATCGAGGTTTTCACAGAACCGATCGTGGAGGTTTTCTTCAGTTCCAACGTCGGCGATCCCACGGCGGCGGCAGCAACGCTCGCGTTTGCCGTTTCGTTCCTCAATATCCGCTGCCTTGCCTCGCCCGTGCAGTTCCTCAACTATCACTCGTCTTACTGCCTGCAGGCAATGGGCGACGGTCGAGGTACGCTGATCCACGCGATTTGCCGCATCCTCGTTTTCTACGTTCCGATGATGTACGCCCTCAATGCGGTTTTCGGAATGCTCGGCATCGTTTGGGCGCTGATCGCAAGCGAAGCGCTCGGCGCAGTCGTGGCAATCGTGCTGCTGCGGCTTTGGCTGAGAAAGCAAAACGCTGTATAAAACAAAAAAAGAACGCCAATGTTTCATTGGCGTTCTTTTTTTATCCCTCGCGCAAAAGCGCGACCGCAACGTCGTTCACGTTCGTGCCGGTCGGGCCGGTTAGAATCAGTCCACCCACTTTTTCAAGCGCGTGATACGAATCGTTTTCCTGTAAGACGCTGTCAATTGAGAGTCCCTGCGCTTTCAGCGCCGCGCAGGTATCGCCGTCCACGTAGCCGCCGGCAGCATCGGTCGGACCGTCCGTTCCGTCGCTGCCGACCGAGAAAACAGCCGCCGTTTTGATACCGCTGATGCCGCTTGCAGCCGAGAGCGCAAGCTCCTGGTTTCTGCCGCCCTTGCCCTTGCCTGTCAGCTTTACAACCGTTTCGCCGCCTGCGATAAAGGCAAGCGATTTGCCGCTGCCGCTGTGCGTTTGCAAAATGGAGGCAAGGAAGCTTCCGGCTTCCTTTGCCTGGCAGCAAAGCCGGTCGGTCAGCAAAATCGGTTCATAGCCGAGCGATTCGCAAGCCGAAGCTGCGGCGGCGCAAAGCTCGCGTACGCTGCCGGTTACGTGGCTTTCCACGTTGGAAAGCGATTTCGGCGTTTCCGCCTCCAGCAGCCGCCGCGCCGCATCGGACAAGCGCAGATGATACTTTTCGGCAATGCGCTTTGCATCGGCACAGGTTGAGCTGTCCGGCGCGGCAGGACCGGACGCGATCATATCCGGCGGATCGCCGAGAATGTCCGAAAGGATCACGGAAACCACCTGCGCCGGCGCGCAAAGCTCCGCGAAACGGCCGCCCTTCACCTGCGAAAAACGCTTGCGGATCGTATTGATCTCCACGATATCCGCGCCGCAGGCAAGCAGCTGACTTGTAACGTCCCGCAATTCATCGGCGGAAAGCAGCGGCTTTTCAAACAGCGCGCTGCCGCCGCCGGAGAGCAGAAACAGCACCGTATCGTTCTTTTCGAGGTCTTTTACAAGATCAATCGCCGCCTGCGTACCGCGGAAAGAATTTTCATCCGGGACGGGATGCCCTGCCTCATAGCAATCGAAATTTGCAATCTCGCCGAGGGCATGACCGTATTTCGTTACAACAACGCCGTTTTCAATCCGGCTTCCGAGACAATCGGACGCCGCTTTTGCCATCTGCCACGCGGCTTTACCGGCGGCAACCAAAACCACTCTGCCGGGAAATTCTCGCCCGGCAAGCGCGCGCCGAACGGCAGCATCGGGCTGCACGGCGCGGATCGCCGCGCGGACGATCTGATCGGCATGGGAACGCAACGTATGATTCATAGCGATTGGTTTACCCTTCCAAAACGACACTCAGACGAACGGGGTTATGATCGGAAAAGCGGAAGCCGAGATCAAGCGTTTCCGCCTGCTGAAGCTGCACGTTCGGCGAGAGAATGAAGCCGTCGATCACGTAATACTGCGTTGCATCGTTTTGCGGATCATACGGCATATTCAGCAGCCGGCAGGTCGGCACAGAAGCATCGCAGACGAGCTGCCAGCCCTCCGGCAGCATATCCGCGCCGAGCGTTCCGGGCGTCCAAAGCTCCGCGTTTTTGATCGGATACGTTTCAAGCACGCCGGGGAACGTCTGATTAAAGTCGCCGCCGGCGATCACGAAGTTCCCCTTTTCGTATTCGCTCTGCAATAATTCCGTCAAAACCTTCGTCTGCGCGATCTTCCCTTCGCCGTCGTCATACGCTTCCAGATGCAGGTTGATCAGCACAAGCTCTTTCTCGCTGCCCTCTACGGGGATGCGCGTAACGAGCAGGCAGCGCTTGAGATTCGCAACCGAAACCGGCCATGTGAACGGGCTCGGCAGTGCCACGCGCGCGGCATCCGCAACATCCGCAGCGGAGAGCGTGTAAAGTCCGCTTGAAACCTTGCCGATCGGCGGCCACGGGAACGGCACGAAATCGCATTTATAATTCAGCGCGTAGGCGCTGATCTGCTGTGCCGCATCGGAAAGCGCCTCGGTTTCATCGATGCCGTAGCTGCGCATGGAGCCGGAATCCACTTCCTGCAAAATGGTAAAATCCGCGTTTTGTTCCAAAACGGTTTCCACGATCCCGGCGAGATTTTTCTCAACGACCGCGCTGCTTTCCGGGCGCGTCTGTTGACCGCCGTCCATGAAGAAATCCGATTCCTCGCCCAGCGCGGCATAGCCGATGTTCCAGCTCAAAACCGAAATCGGCTCACCGGCGGTGATCGTCTTGGTTGCCGCGTTTTCCGTTTGGAGCGTTGCCTGCTCCGTTTCCGGGTTGAGCTGCGTGATCGTCAGATAGCCGAAAAACAGCGCGACGAGCACCACGATCGCAAGCAGTATGATCCCGATTGTTTTGAAGATCTTTTTCATAAAATCACCTCATGATACTGAAAAAGCCGCCGCGGAAGATGAATCGTCCGCGACGGCATGGTGCGGGTAACAGGATTTGAACCTGCACGGTTGCCCACTGGAACCTAAATCCAGCGTGTCTGCCAATTCCACCATACCCGCATGAAATTATTTTACCATGCGGGCAGAGCAGTGTCAATTATCCAAAAGTGATTGCAGCTCCGGCAGCGGAGAGAGGCTGCGGCGCAGGATGCCGTGCATTTGCGCGATGGCAACGCCGTAGTTGACGATCGGCGTACCGCTCTGCGCGGCGCGCGCGATGCGGCTTTGCATCTCCTGCTCATTGAGCATACAGCCGCCGCAGTGCAGCACGAGTTTGTAATCCGAAACGTCCGCCGGAAATTCGCCGCCGGAGGTATAGGAAAAGTTCGGATTCGCGCCGGAAAACGCCCGAATCCAGCCGGGCAGCTTCACCGTTCCGATATCGTTGCACTGGCGGTGATGCGTGCAGCCCTCGGAAATCAGGACGGGATCGCCGTCCTTGAGCGTTTTCAGTTTTTTCGCGCCCTCGATCAGCTTCGGAAGCACGCCCTTATAGCGCGCAAGCAGAATGGAAAAAGACGTGAGCCGCACGCTTTCCGGCACGATTCGGCTCACCGCGCCGAATGCCTGCGAATCGGTAACAACGAGCGCAGGCATCGTTTTGAGGTTTTCCAAAACGGCGGAAAGCGCCTGCGGCTGACAGCAGACTGACGCGCAGTGCGCATCGAGCAGATCGCGCAGCACGAGCTGCTGCGGCAGGATGATGCGCCCTTTCGGGGCGGCTTCATCCACCGGGATCACAAGCACAACCGTATCGCCCGGGTTTACGAGATCGGCAATCACGTGCTTTTCCTTGCGAGTGCCTGAAAGCTTGCCGATTTTCTCTTTCAGCGCGTTTACGTTCATGCCCGTTTTCGCGCTGACGTAGATCTCCGTTTCCGTTTCCTGCGGCACGGTTTCCAGCAGATCCGCCTTATTATAGGCAATCAGATGCGGACGGTTTCCGATCAGCGAGAGAAGCTCCTTTTCCGTTTCGCCGATGCCGCGCGATGCATCTACGACCAAAACGGCAATATCCGTTTTCGCAAGCGCGGTGCGCGTACGCTCCACACGCAATTCGCCGAGCGCGCCTTTATCATCGAATCCCGGCGTATCCAAAATAACAACCGGGCCAAGCGGCAGAAGCTCCATCGCCTTTTGCACGGGATCGGTCGTGGTGCCCTTCACATCGGACACCACGCTCATCTTTTGCCCCGTTACGGCGTTGACAAGGCTGGATTTTCCGGCGTTGCGCGCGCCGAAAAAGCCGATATGCAGCCGCTCGGCGGATACGACGTCGTTCAGTCCCATACGATCACCTCAAAAACGGAAATCTCTGCGATTGGAGGATTTGATTGCCTCGATGTTCTCTCTTGCGATTGTACGGACTTTCTCATTCGGGATCTTAGCCAGCTCTTCTTCAATCATCTTGAAGCCGATCTTTTTCGTTTCCGGCTCGGCGTAGTCCACAAGGTACTCCGCAAGCGTCATCAGCGCGTTCGGATGGCAGCAGTTGAGGATCTGACCGCTCTTGCAAAGGCTCATAAAGCGGTCGCCGGTGCGCCCTTCGCGGTAGCACGCCGTGCAGAACGAGGGGATATGACCGTTTTCCATCAGCCAGCGGACAACTTCATCCAGCGAGCGCTGATCCGATACGTCGAACTGCTCGGTATCATGCGGACGCTCTTCGGTTGTATAGCCGCCCACGGACGTGCGCGAGCCGCCGCTGACCTGCGAGATGCCGAGGCGCAGCATTTCGCGGCGCACCTGCTCGGTTTCGCGCGTGGAAACGATCATGCCGGTATACGGCACGGCGATGCGGATGCACGCCGTCAGCTTTTCAAATATCTCATCGGAGATGCCGTTATCGAATTCATCGGGGTCGATATCATCGGCGCGCTTGACGCGCGGCACGCTGATCGTATGCGGTCCGACGCCGTGCACAGCTTCCAGATGCTCCGCGTGCATCAAGAGGCCTGCAAACTCATACCGATACAGCTCCAGTCCGAACAGAACGCCGAGGCCGACGTCGTCGATGCCGCCTTCCATTGCGCGGTCCATTGCCTCGGTATGATAGGCATAGTTATGCTTCGGGCCGGTGGGATGCAAGCGCTCATAGCTCTCTTTATGGTACGTTTCCTGGAAGAGGATATAGGTGCCGATGCCGGCCTCTTTCAGCTTGCGATAGTTTTCAACCGTGGTTGCCGCAATGTTCACGTTTACGCGGCGAATATCGCCGTTTTTGTGATGGACGGAATAGATCGTCTTGATACATTCGAGAATGTACTCAATCGGGTTATTGACGGGGTCTTCGCCGGCTTCGATGGCAAGGCGCTTATGGCCCATATCCTGCAGCGCGATGACCTCGGCGCGGACTTCCTCCTGCGTGAGCTTTTTACGCGGAATGGTTTTATTTTTCAGGTGATACGGGCAGTAAAGGCAGCCGTTCACGCAGTAGTTCGAAAGGTAGAGCGGCGCAAAGATCACGATGCGGTTGCCGTAGAACGCGAGCTTGATCTCCTCGGCAATATCGTACATCTTCTTGATTTTATCCGGCAGCTCACAGGCGAGCAGAACGGACGCCTCGCGGTGGGTCAGACCGCGGCAGACGCAGCCGGTTGCCGTTTTCTGCGGACGCGCCTTTTCGAGAATTTCATCGATCAGCGCAGCGTCGTTTTTATGCGCATCGGCATATTTGAGCGTTGCGAGGATCTCCTCATGGTTGATAAATTCCTCCGCCTTGAGGGATTTGGGATCATACTTGGGCATTATTCTTCCTTCTTTCTATCACCGCGATCGGTGACGATTTCATATCCGATGGATTGCATCCGCGCCTTGAGGCACGCAACGCACTGCGCCGATTCCTCGCCAGTGCAGATCTTTCCATCATAGAGCATATATTTTTTCCGCACCGAAACGGGCGAAAGATTCGGCATCACAACGTTTGCGCCGGCTTCGATCCCCTTCTCGCGCCCCGTGGGATCAACCGTGCCGAGCGCGGTTGTTGCCGGAAGCAGAACGGACGGATGGATCAGCCGAATGAGCGAGAGCAAATAGCAAGTCATCGCAAGTCCGCCCGGCTGCTCGGATGCAAAGGGCGTTGCGCTATGCGGCAAAAACGGACCGATGCCGCACATATCGGGCCTGAAATCTTCGATAAACTTCAGATCCTGCGCAAGGTGCTCGCTTGTCTGCCCGGGAGAGCCCACCATCATGCCGCAGCCGACCTGGTAGCCAAGCTTGCGCAGCGTTTTCAGGCAAGCCATCCGATTGGAAAAGGACATTTCCGCCGGATGCAGGTGCGCGTAATGCGCAGCATTTGCCGTTTCGTGGCGCAGCAGATAGCGATCCGCGCCGGCTTCGCGCAGACGGCGGTAGCTCTCTTCCGATCGTTCGCCGAGGCTAAGCGTAACCGCGCAGTCCGGATAGGCGGTTTTGATCTCGGCAATAAGTTTACATAAAATATTATCCGTAAACCAACTGTCTTCTCCGCCCTGCAAAACGAACGTGCGGAAGCCGAGGGCATAACCCTCACGGCAGCATTCCATGATCTCCTCCGGCGTTAAGCGGTAACGCTGGCAATCACGGTTGCTTCGGCGCAAGCCGCAGTAGTAGCAATCGTTTTTGCAGAAGCTGCTGATCTCAATCAGTCCGCGCACGAAAACGGTATTTCCGTAGATTGCCTTGCGGATGCGCACCGCCTTTTCCGCGGCGATGGCGGCAAGCTCGGGCGTATAACCCTCGATCAGCGCGCGATAATCCGCGAGCGGAAGCGAATGCGTCCGCTCGAGCAGATCGAGCCGTTCGTTATTTGTCATCGGTTACGCCGGAATATGCCGTCTTTGCGCTGACGCCGTGCAGCGCGCCGATCTTGCCGGAAAGCGCGGAAATCGTATCCTGCGGCGCATCGATGGCTACGGAAATGATATTGATATTGCGCGCGCGATACGGGATACCCATACGGCCGATAATATATTTGCCGTATTCATGCAAAAGCGCATTGAGGGCTTCGGTCGCCGTCCAATCCTCAACGATAATGCTAATGACTGCAACTCTGGATTCCATAATGCTACCTCCAAAAAAATAACCGCACCGAAGCGGTGCGGCAAAATACGATGCCGTCACCTTTCACCCAGATTCTGCTCTTCGTGTCAGGAGACTACTTTTATTATACACGGTTTTCGCGGAAAATCAACGGTGGATTCTTGCACTTTTTCTATTGCGGCGATAAAATGTTTTTGAGGTGAATTTCGATGAAAAAAGCAATAGCGATCCTGCTTTCGGCAATTTTTCTGCTTTCCTGCCTGCCGATGGCATCGGCGGCAAGCACCGATGAAAAAGCGCAGGCCGTTGTGCAGACGGCGCTTGCCTTTTATCTGAAAGATCCCGCAATGCAGTATGATTCGGCGGCGCTGACTTCGCGCGATATCTCGCGCGGCGGCAACCTGCGAAACCACCATTTCGCAACGCCCGAGGATGCAACGCCGGAGCATAACGTTTATACCGTTTGCTCCTCGTTCTGCTTTACGGTTTACTGGAACGCGCTCGGCTATGAGCTGATGGGCGACTGGGCAAAAACCGCAACCGGCTATCTGATCAAGGCGCCGGAATCCCTGGTCGTTATGCGGTACGATGGCGAAGGCGACCGGGACGCGGCGATCAAAACGCTGCAATCCTTCGCGAAACCGGGCGATATTTTCGTGACCCGGAGGGATGACGGCACCGGCCACGCCATGATTTACGCCGGCGACGTTACCGGCGATGGCAAAGGCGATTTGATCCACTCTACAGCCGCCGGCGAAGCCGCAAAGTACGATATGGATATTGGCTATGATCCGATTGAAAAGGACGGCTCGATCCGCATCGACACTGCCACAGAAACGCTGATGTCCGAAGAGGCGCTGAAGAGAAGCGCCGTTACGAGCTTTGCTCTGCTCCGTCCGCTGCAGGCAGACGCGGCAGACTGCGAGATCACCCCTGCGGCGAAAGCGCGCATGGCACACCCCATGCTTGCGATCAACCGCACAGCCTCCTGCGGCTACTACGGCTCGCCGGAAACAGGAAGCGATTTAACTTATACGATCTCCATTGAAAACCATTCGAAATCATCCTATACGCTGCCCGTTACGGAAACCGTACCGAACGGAACAGCGCTGAAAGAAGCCCCGGAAGCAGCCGTTTCCGGCAGCGAGCTCCGTTGGAGCGTAACGATCCCGGCAGGGCAGACGAAGGCGGTTTCTTACACCGTAACCGTTACCGCGCCGCGCGGCGCGACCATCGTAGCCGGCGGCGGATCGGTGGACGGCATCCCCTCGAACACGCTGGAAAACGTTGTGCGCGGCAAGGGCGCGAATGCGGAAAAGCTCTCCGATACCGAAAGCTGGAGCGCAGCCGTGCTGGCGCAGAATCCCACGGGCGTGCAGTTTGCAAACGCCGTTTATAAGCAGGCGCTCGGCATCGACCTTGGCATGACCGATACGGAATCGGTACTCTCCCCCATCATCAAAAGCGTCGGTTCGAACGCTTACTACCGCAGCAGCGACATAACGAGCTGGAACCAATGCGTACCCGGAAACTTCTACGGCGGCCGCGCGATCATCTTCCAGGAGCAGCTCGACGGCGAAAAGCGCGCGATGGAACTGCGGCGCAGCTACTTTGAAGCGGGCGATATTTTCATTGCCGCAACGAACTACAAGGATAAAAACCCCACCGTTTACGTTTGCACGGGCGATGATCTCGTGATGATCGAAAAGGGCAAGCTGAAAAGCGTAAGCGAAACGCAGCTGACAAAGAGCATCAAATCGAATTTCTATTTCACGATCCGTCCCACGCTCGCCTATGACGATATCAGCAAGGCTGTCACGCTTCCGTTCACGGACGTGAAATCGAACGACTGGTTCTATACCTACGTAAAAGACCTCTACACCGACGGCACGGTGAGCGGCATGACGGTAACCACCTTCGTTCCCAGCGGCAATCTGACTTACGGTCAGGCGCTGAAGCTGATCGTCTGCGCACTCGGCAACCCCGAACAGGCAAAGACCGGCGCGCATTGGGCAAGCGGCTACCTGACGTTCGCAAAGAATAACGGCTGGCTCGCAAACGACGTCAATCTTGACGGCGCGGTTTCGCGTCTTGCGTTCTGCCAGATCGCGGCGAAAGCGAAGAACCTCACCGAGCAGCCATCAAGCAATCCCTTTACGGATACGTCCGATGCTTCCGTTCTCGCGCTGAATAAGGCAGGCGTTGTGGGCGGCATGACGGCGACGACCTTCCAGCCCGGCGGCATCCTCACAAGAGCGCAGATCAGCAAGATCATCTGGCTTTTAAGAAGTCTGTAGTAAAAAGACGACCATTGTAACAATGGTCGTCTTTTTTTGTTAAATTCACTGTGCGATTTCGTCCATCAGCGCGAATACGTCAACGGGAAGCTGTTCGGAAAAGAGCGAATCGCAAAGCTCCTGCGCCATTGCGGAAACAAAGTCCCGATCGCGGAAGCAAAGCACCTCAACGTGCAGGTTCTTGCCGATGCCGCGGTAAAGGCGGCTGCGCATAACCTCCAGCGCGCGCGCTACCATCTGCGGGCAATCCGCGTAGTCAAACGCGTTGATCATCATTTTCTGCGGATCAAACAGCGCAACGAGATTGGCAAGTCCGCAGCCGAGATACTCGGCGCATTCCTCCAGCGCCTCGCTTGCGGCGCTGTCGCCCTGCGCCAGCAGCGCGGAAAACGACGCCATATCCGAAACCGTTTTTCCGCTGCGCGCATGATACAGGCGCAGAAGCCGTTTCGGCGAGCACATCGTTTCAAGCCAGCCGCGCTTTTCGCCGTCTTCGGGGTCGCCCTTCGCAACAATCGTCTGACCGATCTCGCCGGCAACCGCGCTTAGACGCGCGCCGTCCTGCAGCACGGCTGCGCCGATACCGCCGGACAGATCCACAAACACGGACAGTCCTTTTTCTTCGTTCATACTGCCGCGGCAAAGCCAGTTTGCCTTGGTAAAGGTGCTGTTGGAAACAAGCACCGGCACGTCGCGCAGTTTTTTCAGCCGCGAACGGATTGCAGGCAGATTCCACGGCACTGCCGCGGAGAGCACGTTTTCGCCGTGATCGAGCACCATGCCCGAAACGGACAGCCCGATTGCAATCACGCGCTGCGCTTCCGGAAGACGCAAAAGCGCCTCCGCGTTTGCGCAAAGCTGCGCTGTGATTGATTCGCCGTCCATGCCGGCAATGCGGCATTCCTTTTGCGCAATCACTTCGCCGGACAGATCCGTAAGGCTGACGCGAAGCAGTTCGTCGTTATCGCAGCCGGCGGTCAGTATCGTATAGCGGCTGCTGCAAAAGCGCAGAATCACGCCCTTGCGCCCCGTGCGCTCAACGTTCTCCACGCCGGACTCCACAACGAGCCCGATATTCATCAGATAGCTTACGATGCCGCTGATTGCCGCAGGCGATAGGCCGGAGTATTTCCCGATATCGCTGCGCACAGCGCTGCCGTTTTTCCGGATCAGATTGACGACGCACAGGCGGTTAAGCCGCTGAACGCCTTTGACGTTGATTGATTCGTTTGATCGCACGATTCTTCACACCGTTTCTCTAAAACTAATTTATAGATATACGTAGAGAATAGCATAATGCGTCGAATCTGTCAATTGAGCAGCGTTCAGAATTGCGCCGTATAGCCGCGCGCAACCGGCTGGGCGATCGCGCGATAAACGCGGAAATCGCGGAATTCGATCTGCGAGCAGTACACGCCCATGCCGAGCCGCGCGCAATCCGGCGCGCAGATGGGATTGGGATCGGTCATCGTCAGCAGGAGCTTGCCGTCAACCTCCAAGAACACCGTATCGCCCGCGATGCCGGCGCGGATGTGATAATCACGCTCCGGCTCGGCTTCAAAATCGCAGAGCGCGCGGATCGTCGGGCCGGGGTAGCGCTCAAGACCTGCGCGCTTCGTCCACCAGCCGTTGAGACCGCCCACGTAGCCGGTGATGCGGCCCGTATCTTCATCGTTCCAGCCGTCGGCGCGGAAGAAGAAGTTGAGGTCGTTATCGCACGGCGCGAGCATCTTCCCGGTAAACTCCAGGATGATGTCGCCGGGGAATTGGCGGCGCGAATAGAGCAGGCTGGCATCGTCGCCGCGGAAGCGGCCGATCAGCTTGCCGCCGCCGGAGATCCACTCCCCGTTTGCCGCCTCCCAGTTTTCCGAAAGATCGGAAGACTCGAAGCGGTCTTCAAACAGCAGCTCACCCTCACGGACGTTGCACTGCAGAAACGAAATCGTCTTGCCCATTTTTTACACCGAGAAATCGTAGTCCGGCTTCACGGGCTCCATTTTCTTTGCCGATTCAACAATCGCCATGCAAACCGCGATCGTCTTTGCGCCGGCAACCGCGTCCGTCGGCACGTCCGCGCCGGAGAGTACCGCATCGGCAAAGCACTTGAATTCGCCCACGGCGTTGTGGTTTGCAACCTCAACCGGAATCTCCTGCGGAACCGTTTCCACCTTATGATCGTTTTCATCCATCAGGAACAGATCAAAATGCTCGGACTTGTTATCGCAGATGATCGTACCCTTCGTGCCGTAGAACACGGAGCGCATCGTATAGTTGCGCTTGCAGCCGGTGGAAACGAACACCTTGCCGACAGATTAAATAATTTGGGAAACGCCTGTTTGAGTCTGAGAAATGTCCGTATCAATTAGTTTTCTTCTTTCTCGGCCCTCTCGGCTTGGATTCTGGACGGCGCAGTACACCATTGGAGAAATACTGATTCCTGTAGAAAACGCAAAATCCGAACCCGTCTCCCATAGGGAAGATCTGGTTCGGATTTTGTTGGCTTGGTGCCGGTGGCCGGACTCGAACCGGCACGGCATTGCTGCCAAGGGATTTTAAGTCCCTGGTGTCTACCATTCCACCACACCGGCATAGGGAGGCAAATCGCCTCGCTATCGCGCATTTCGGAAAATGCGCCGTTATTGTATCACGATGGGAAAGGCGCGTCAAGCTTGAAGCGTTTCGGAAAGCTCCAAGCCGGGGTTGCGTTTTTTGATGAAATCGATCGACCACTGGCTTGCGAAAACAAGCAGGCTGTGGCCGCGGTAATCCTCAAGCAGCTCGGCATCGGACGAGAGGTTCAGCTCCTTCAGGTCCGAAACGGGCGAAGCCGTGATAAACCGCAGCGTTTCATACGGCAGGTTCTCCATGCGAAGCTCCACGCCGTATTCGCTGTCCATCCGATAGCGGAAAACATCGAGCTGCAGCGTACCCACAACGCCGACGATAACTTCCTCCATGCCGGTATTGGGCACTTTGAAAATCTGAATTGCGCCTTCCTGCGCGATCTGCTCGGTGCCCTTGATAAACTGCTTGCGCTTCATCGTATCTTTGGGACTGACGCGGCAGAAATGCTCCGGCGCGAAGGTTGGGATTTTCGCAAAGCGGAAGACCTTTCCGGGTACGGAAACGGTATCGCCGATTGAGAATATGCCCGGATCGAAAACGCCGATGATATCGCCGGCATACGCCTCGGAAACGATCTCGCGCTCCTGCGCCATCAGCTGCTGCGGCTGGCTCAGGCGCATTTTTTTATTGCCCTGAACATGGAACACTTCCGCATCGCGCTCAAACTTGCCGGAGCAGATGCGCATGAAAGCAAGGCGGTCACGATGCGCCTTATTCATGTTCGCCTGGATCTTGAACACGAAAGCGGAGAAATCGGGCGAGAACGTATCGATCACGCCGCAGTCCGCCTCACGCGGCAGCGGCGAGGTTGTCATGCGGAGGAACTCCTCCAAGAACGGTTCTACGCCGAAATTCGTAAGCGCAGAGCCGAAGAACACGGGGCTGAGCGTTCCGCCGCGGACGGCTTTCATATCAAATTCGCGCCCTGCGCCGAGCAGCTCAACGTCGTCGCGCAGCTGATTTGCCTTGCTCTCGCCGAGGATCGCGTCAACCTGCGGATCATCGGGCGAAACCTCCAGCTTATCGGCGCGGTTTTTGCCGGAAACGCCGGAAAAGAACAGGATCTGCTGATGCTCCCGATCGTAAACGCCCTGAAACTCCTTGCCGGAGCCGATGGGCCAGTTCATCGCATAGGTATCGATGCCGAGCTCGCGCTCGAGCTCATCGAGCAGGTCGAACGGGTCTTTCGCATCGCGGTCCATCTTGTTGACGAACGTGAAAATGGGGATATGGCGCATGGCGCAGACCTTGAAGAGCTTGCGCGTCTGCGCTTCAACGCCCTTGCTGCCGTCGATAACCATGACCGCCGAATCCGCCGCCATAAGCGTGCGGTAGGTATCCTCGGAAAAGTCCTGATGCCCCGGCGTATCAAGGATATTGATGCAAAAGCCGCCGTACTGGAACTGCATAACGGACGAGGTGACCGAAATGCCGCGCTGCTTTTCGATCTCCATCCAGTCCGACACGGCGGCGCGGCTGTTTTTCTTGCCCTTGACCGCGCCTGCCTGGGCGATTGCGCCGCCATAGAGCAGGAATTTTTCCGTCAGCGTTGTTTTACCGGCGTCCGGGTGCGATATGATTGCAAACGTTCTCCGGCGTGAAATTTCTTCTTGCAGGGTCATTGGTTCTCCTCCATCGGGTTTTCAAACAGCCATCCGTTCAGATGCGGCGTAACGGTAATCGGTAAGCCGCGTTTGCCGTAGACCGCCGCGGTTTTATAGGCGATCGGGCAGAGAATGCCGTCCGTTAAGATCGTTTTTTGCAGGTCGTAAGCGTTTCCGCTGTTTGCGCGCGCCGCATCGCAGAGGTCGGAAAGCGCGCTGTAGGCGCTGATGCCGCCGTAGCCGCTCCGCAGGATCGGCGCAAGGTCCAGGTCCGGCGAAAGGCGAATTTCGCCATAATAGAGGTCAAATGCGCCTGCCGAAAGCGCCTCGCCGTAATCCGCTTTTGAAAGCGGACGCACCGTTACGGAAACGCCGCAGGCTGTGAGCGCTTCGGCGATTCGATTTGCCGAGGCAACGCGCTGCGCGCTTTCGCTGCATACGATCATAACCGCCTGCGCGCCGGAGGGCGCAGCTTCCTTAAGGCGGCTCGGATCATAGCTGACCGTATCGGCAAGCGACGCATCATACCACGGCGTACCCGGTCTTGCGGTTAAAACAGTTGGGACGCCGTAGCCGCCCATGTCCTCGGCGACGATTGCGCTGCGGTCGATTGCGTAGGTAACGGCAGCGCGAACACCGCCGTTTGAAAAAGCGCCGCCTTGCAGGTTGAAGCCGAGAAACTGCAGCGTGGACGTCGGAACGTCCCACGCTTCAAAATCGCCTGCAAACCAAAGCGGCTGATCGCCGTTCGGGTCCTGCATGGCGAGCGTGACCGCGCCATACTGGAAACGGTCGCGCAGCTGCTGCGGCGACTGCACGGGCGAAAGCCCAATCGCATCGGGCAGCGAATCCGCGCCGCGCCAATCTTCAAAGCGAACGAGGCGCCCTCCCTGCATCCGATATGCGCCGGTGCCGTTTTCCGTTTCGCCCTCAGCGATCTCGCCGGAGATCGGAATATCCAAAAGCAGCGGGAAGCATTCATACGCCTGCTCCGTTTGGAACAAAACGGTATTTCCCTCGGCAGTCATATCCGAAAGCAGGCGGAAGCGGCCGCTGTAAAAGCTTCCGTTCATTGCGCGGCGAACCGACCGCACAACGTCCTCGGCGGTCAAAACCGCGCCGCTGTGCAGGCGGATGCCGGAACGGATCGTAACGGCTGTTGTAAGTCCATCCTCGGAAACGGACCAGCTTTCGGCAAGGACGGGGATCGCTTCTCCTGCCGGCGTAACGGCAAAGAGCGGCTCATAAACCCACTCCAGCGCCATCCGGTTAAACACGCTCATGCAGCGATACGGATCGTAGCCTTCGTCTTCCTCAACCGGGATGGTAACGGCAATTTGCTCCGTTTTCTCCGCAGTTTCGGGCGCAATCGTTTCCGGCTCCTGCGTTTGCTGCGCACCGCAGCCGCACAGAAGCATCAGCGCAATCAGCAGCGCAAGTATCCGCTTCATCGCTGCGCCAAATCCTTATCGAGGCAGCAGTTTTTATATTTCTTGCCGCTGCCGCACGGGCAGGGATCGTTCCGCCCGACTTTGATTTTCTTTACAACCGGCTGTTTTTTCACGGTATGATCGCCGCTGCCCTCCGCAGTGATCTTCGCAACGCGCTCGCGCTTGATTGCTTCCTCCTTTTTCAGGCGGAACGCAAACAGGCGGCGGATGGTTTCCTCGCGGATCGCGGTGTTCATCGCCATGAACATATCATAGCCCTCTTTTTTATAGACGATCACGGGATCGGTCTGCCCAAACGCGCGCAGCGCTACGCCCTGGCGCAGCTCGGTCATCGCGTCGATGTGGTCCATCCAGTATTCGTCTACAACGCGCAGCATAATTACGCGCTCAAGCTCACGCATCATCTGCTCGCCGATTTCCTGCGTCTTGCGCTCGTAGGTCTTTTCGCACTGCGCAAGTACAGCCTCTTCCAGTTCCGCTTCCGGCGTATCGGCGGAAACCGCGCCCTTCGAGAAATAGAGCCCCTCAAACTGCGCAAGCGCCTGCTGCACGCTGCCGCCCTGCCCGAGCACGCTTTGCACATTCATGCTGACAACGCTGCGGAGCATCGACTGAATGCTTGCCTGCAGGTCCTCGCCATCGAGCACCTTGCGGCGCTGCTCATAGACGACCTGCCGCTGCGTGTTCATAACGTCATCATATTCCAGCGTGCTCTTACGCGCCTGGAAGTTGCGGCCTTCCACCGTCTTCTGCGCGTTTTCGATTGCGCCGGAAAGGATCTTCGCGTCGATCGGCGTATCCTCGTCGATGCCGAGGGTATCCATCATGCCCATGACGCGCTCCGAGCCGAACAGACGCATAACGTCGTCTTCCATCGAAAGATAGAAGCGCGTTTCGCCCGGATCGCCCTGGCGGCCGGATCTGCCGCGCAGCTGATTATCGATTCGGCGGCTTTCATGCCGCTCCGTGCCAATGATAAACAGGCCGCCTGCTTCGCGCACGCGCTCCGCCTCGCCCGCGATCTCCTGCTTGTGCTTTTTATACGCCGCGTTATATGCCGCGCGCGCAGCGAGGATTTCGGGATCATCGGTTTCGGCAAAGGAATTGCTCTCCGCGATCAGCGCCTCATCCATGCCCTGCTTGCGCAGATCGTTCTTTGCAAGGAACTCCGCGTTGCCGCCGAGCATGATGTCCGTGCCGCGGCCTGCCATATTCGTTGCAATCGTGACCGCGCCGAATTTGCCGGCCTGCGCAACGATCTCCGCTTCTTTTTCATGGTGCTTCGCGTTCAGCACGTTATGCGCGATGCCCTCGCGCTTGAGGAGCTTGGAAAGCAGCTCGGATTTTTCAATTGAGATCGTGCCCACCAGAACGGGCTGTCCCTTTTCGTGGCACTGCCGAATCTGCGCGATAACCGCGCGGAACTTACCGGCTTCGGTTTTGTAAACGCAGTCCGGATCGTCCTTGCGGATAACGGGTTTATTTGTGGGAATCTCAACAACGTCCAGATTATACGTATTGCTGAATTCCGCTTCCTCCGTCAGCGCGGTGCCGGTCATGCCGGAGAGCTTTTCATACAGGCGGAAGAAATTTTGGAACGTAATGGTTGCAAGCGTTTTGCTCTCATGCGCAACCTCAACGCCCTCTTTTGCCTCGATCGCCTGATGCAGCCCTTCGTTATAGCGTCTGCCGTACATAAGGCGGCCGGTAAACTCATCAACGATGATGACCTGCCCGTCCTTTACGACGTAGTCGATATCGCGCTTCATAAGGCCTCTTGCGCGCATCGCCTGGTTGATATGGTGCGCAAGCGTTGTATTTTCAACGTCTGCGAGGTTTTCAACGCCGAAGTATTCCTCCGCCTTTTTGATGCCGGCAGCCGTCAGCGATACGCTGCGCGCTTTTTCATCTACGATGTAATCGCAATCGTAATCGTCCTGCACTTCTTTTTCATCGGTCGTTGCGAAAACCTGCTTTTTCAGGCGCGATACGAAGAAGTCCGCCATCTCATAGAGCTTGGTGGATTCCTCGCCCATGCCGGAGATGATCAGCGGCGTTCTCGCCTCATCGATGAGGATCGAGTCCACCTCGTCCACGATGGCAAAATAATGCTCGCGCTGCACCATTTCCTGCTTATAAAGCGCCATATTATCGCGTAGATAATCAAAGCCAAGCTCGTTATTGGTGCAGTAGGTAATATCGGCGTTGTATGCTTCGCGGCGCTGATCCGGCGAGAGATCATGCACGATCAGACCGACCTTCAGCCCCATGAAGCGGTAAACCTTGCCCATCCACTCCGAGTCGCGCTTGGCAAGATAATCGTTCACGGTTACGATATGCACGCCGCGGCCGGTCAGCGCATTGAGATACGCCGGCAGGATCGCAACGAGCGTTTTGCCTTCGCCGGTTTTCATCTCCGCGATGCGGCCCTGGTGCAAAATGATGCCGCCGATGAGCTGCACGGGGTACGGACGCATGCCAAGCACGCGATCCGCCGCTTCACGCGCGGCGGCAAACGCTTCCGGCAAGAGCGCATCGAGCGTTTCGCCGTTTGCAAGGCGCTCGCGGAATTCAGCTGTCTTGGCGGAAAGCGCCTCATCGCTGAGCGCCTTATAGTCCGCTTCCATCGCAAGGATCTTGTTCACAAGCGGCATTACGCGCTTGACCTCATGCTCAGAGCGCGTGCCGAAAATCTTTGTAATCAGTCCCATAGTTTCACTCCTAAACGGAAAAATATCCAAATCAGAGTTATTATACCACAAACCCGAACGGATGAAAAGAAAAAAATGACCGTTTGCCGGAGGCAAGCGGTCATAATTTTACGCCATTTTTTCCTTGAGCTTAGAAAGTCGATCCAGCGCCGCATAGAGCGTTTCATCTTTCTTCGCAAAGTGCAGGCGCACGATGTTCTGCACGTCCTCCCGGAAGAACGACGTGCCGGGAACGCACGCAACGCCGACTTTTTTAACCATCTCTTCGCAGAACTCCACGTCCGTCTGCCCTTTTTTCATATACGGGCCAATGTCTGCAAGCACGAAATAGGTGCCCTGCGGATCCGTAAACGGAATGCCGATCTCCTTGAGCCCGGTTGTGAAGATTTCCTTCATGTGCGCATAGTGCGCGCCGAATTCTTCGTAGTAGCTATCCGGCATATCGAGCCCCACAACGGCAGCTTCCATCAGCGGCGAAGGCGCGCCGACGGCGTTGAAATCATGGTACTGCTTGATGCGGTCCATGATCTCCTTGGGCGCGATGGCGTAGCCGAGACGCCAGCCCGTGATGGAATACGTTTTGGAAAGGCTGGAGCAGCTGACCGTGCGCTCCCACATGCCGGGCAGGCTGTTCATATAGATATGCTTGTTGTCATCATAGACGATATGCTCATAAACCTCGTCCATGATGGCGAACGTATCATATTTGATGCAGAGATCCGCAATCAGCTTCAGCTCGTCATAGGTGAAAACCTTGCCGCTGGGATTCGAGGGGTTGCAGATCAGAATCGCCTTTGCGCCCTTGCGGAACGCATCCTCCAGCACTTCGGGATCAAAGCCGAATTGAGGCGGATTGAGCGGAACGAAGATCGGCTCGCAATCGGCGAAGATCGCCTGCGCGCGGTAGTTTTCAAAGTACGGCGAGAACATGATGATCTTATCGCCGGGGTTCGTCAGCGCAAAGATCGTATCCACCATCGCTTCGGTGGAGCCGATTGTAACAACGATCTCCGTTTCGGGATCGAGCGTTCTGCCCATAAATCTGCCGCATTTGCGCGCAAGCGCCGCTCGGAAATTCGGCGCGCCCATCGTGATGGGGTATTGGTGCGGACCTTCGCTCGAAACTTCACGCAGACGGTCGGTCAGCGCCTTGGGCGGGTCAAAGTCGGGGAATCCCTGCGCCAGGTTGATGGCGTTTTCCGCGATGGCAATGCGCGTCATGCGGCGGATCACGGAATCTGTGAACAAACGGTTTTTGCGGCTCATTTCCTGCATGGTAATTTCCCCTTAAAAATTTCTGATGCTGTCACTTTAGCACATAAATTTGCAAAGTCAACAGTGACTTTTCCGCATCAGGCGCTTTTTGCGCAAATACTGCGCCAGCAGCATCACGCCAACACCGCAGAGGCTGCCGCAGAAATCGATTACAACGTCCTTGACCTCGCAGCTTCTGCCCGGGATCAGCGTTTGCAGCAGCTCATCGCTGATTGCCGTAAGCAGGCAGAAAAGCAGCGGCAGAGAGCGCAGCGTCTGCCCTCGCATTGTGCCGACGGAGGTGAACAGTCCCTTCACCGAAAAACCGAGCGCGGCAAATTCGCAAAAATGCGCGATCTTGCGCACGAGATAATCGTCCTGCGCTTCGGGAAGGCGAATGAAAAGCCCGATAATCTGCCGCAAAAAGCCCATAACCGCCTCGCTTTCCGCGCCGGAAAGCTCCGCCGGTTTCAGCGACCGCGTAAAGATAAAAGCAATAATCAGCAGCGCCAAAAAGCCGTAGGCAAACGCGCTGCGTTTTTCAGATATGTGCATTCAGACTTCCTCAAAAAACGTATCGGGATGGTTCGGGTCGAACTGCTCGTTTGCCCACATGAGCGTTACGAGCGGCTCGGTTTCAGAGAGGTTTACGATGCTGTGGGTATACCCCGGCAGCATGTGCACCGCCTGAACGCGATCGCCGGAAACCGCAAATTCGATCACTTCATCTGTGCCGAGCTTCCGCTCGCGGATCAGCGCCTTGCCGCTTACAACGATGAAAAACTCCCATTTGCTGTTGTGCCAGTGCTGTCCTTTCGTAATCCCCGGCTTGGAAACGTTCACGGAAAACTGCCCGTGATCCGCCGTTTTCAGCAGCTCCGTAAAGCTGCCGCGGTCATCGCAGTTCATCTTGAGATCGAACGCGACTTTCTCTTTCGGCAGGTAGGACAGATACATCGAATACAGCTTCTTTTCAAAGCTGCCCGGCGCAATGCGCGGCATCAAAAGCGTTTGCGGCTGATCGCGGAACGTATGCAGGCAGTCCACAATGTAGCCGAGCGTTGCCTTATGCGTAACGGGCGCATAGCAGTATTTCCCGTCCGCGCAGGGGTGCGGCGTCAAGCCGTCGTACACTGCGCCGTCCACGGTTTCGCCCGTTTTCGGATACTCGGCGCGGTGGGGATGCCCCTCCATCGCGTCGAAAAGCTCTTCCAGAAGATCATCGATAAACAGCAGCTCCAGCTCCACCGCCGGATCGTTCACGGTGATGGGCAGATCGTTCGCGACGTTGTTGCAGAACGTTGCAACGGCGGAATTATAGTTCGGGCGCACCCATTTGCCGGCAAGATTCGGGAACCGGTAAACGTACACCGGCGCGCCTGTTTCCGCGCTGTACGCGAAGAACAGCTCCTCGCCGGCTTTTTTGCTCAAGCCGTATTCGCTCGTGCCAAACCTGCCTGCAAGCGTTGCCTGCAAAGATGACGAAAGCATCACCGGGCAGCGATTCCCGTTTTTCTTCAGCGTTTCGAGCAGCGTGGAGGCAAAGCCGAAATTGCCCTTTTGGAAATCCGCCGGATCGGTCGGGCGGTTGACGCCGGCAAGATTGCAGACGAAGTCCGCAGCCTTGCACAATTCGTTGAGCAACGCAGGATCGGTATCGAGATCGTATTCAAAGATCTCCCCGATCGAAAGCGCCGGGCGCGTGCGGTTTTTTCCATCGCGGATCGCCTTGAGGTTCTCAACAAGGTTTCTGCCGACAAACCCCTTTGCGCCGGTTACGAGTACGTTCATCCCTCTTCCTCCGCAAGGCGGCCGCGGATATAGGCAAGCGAAAGCAGCTTTTCTTTGACCTGCTCCACATTCAGCAGCTCCGTATTATTGCTGTTGAATTCGGTGAGCGGATTGCGGTCGGTGCTGCCCTGCGTGAAATACTTATCATAGTTCAATCCGCGCTTGTCGCACGGCACGCGGTAGAAGTTGCCCATGTCGATCGCGTGGGCGCATTCTTCATTCGTCAGCAGCGTTTCATACATCTTTTCGCCATGGCGGATGCCGATAGTCTTGATTGCGTTTTTATCGCCGCCAAACAGTTCGCAGACTGCCTCCGCCTGTGTTTTGATCGTGCAGGCAGGCGCTTTCTGAACGAGAATATCGCCGTTTTCGCCATGCTCGAACGCAAACAGAACGAGATCGACCGCCTCATCGAGGCTCATAATAAAGCGCGTCATCGTGCCGTCGGTGATTGTGATGGGGTCGCCGGCGCGGATCTGGTCGATCCAAAGCGGAATCACGCTGCCGCGGCTGCACATGACGTTGCCGTAGCGCGTGCAGCAGATTTTCGTCTTCTTCGACTGGCGGCTCTTTGCAACAACGACCTTTTCCATCATCGCCTTGCTCGTACCCATTGCGTTTACGGGATACGCCGCCTTATCTGTGGACAGGCAGATCACGGTTTCAACGCCTTCGTCAATTGCGGCGGTCAGCACGTTATCCGTGCCGAGCACGTTCGTCTTCACCGCTTCAACGGGGAAGAACTCGCACGAGGGTACCTGCTTGAGCGCGGCGGCATGGAAGATATAATCTACGCCGTGCATCGCGGCGCGAACGGACGCGATATCGCGCACGTCGCCGATGTAGAAGCTGATCTTTTCAGCCAGCTCCGGGTACTTCGCCTGGAACTCATGGCGCATATCATCCTGCTTTTTCTCATCGCGCGAGAAAACGCGGATCTCGCCGAGGTCGGTTGCGAGAAAACGGTTCAGCACGGTATTGCCGAAGCTGCCCGTTCCGCCGGTGATCATTAACGTTTTTCCTTTGAATAAGCTCATGCTTCTCTCTCCTCTTGCAAAAAGCGGCTCAGTCCGCCCCAATTTTGATCTTTTTCGCTTAAATTCAGCATCGTGCCATCCGATAACTTTCCATCTTTTACGCCCGGCCAAACGATCCCGATTTCCGGATCGTTCCAGGCGATGCCGCCTTCATCGTTCGGATGGTAGAAGTCATCGCATTTATAGCAGAACTGCGCAGTATCGCTCAGCACCAGGAAGCCATGCGCAAAGCCGCGCGGTATCAAAAACTGCTTTCGGTTCTCCGCCGTCAGCTCCACGCCGTACCATTTGCCGAACGTTTCCGAGCCGCGCCGCAGATCCACCGCAACGTCAAAAACCGCGCCCTGCACAACGCGCACGAGCTTTGTTTGCGGATACCGCTTTTGGAAATGCAAGCCGCGCAGCACGCCTTTTTTGCTCATGCTCTGGTTGTCCTGCACGAAGCTGATCTCAAGCCCCGCTTCTTCCAGATCGCGGCGGCTGTACGTTTCCATGAACCATCCGCGGCTGTCGCCATGCAGCGCCGGCGTAATGACGCAGAGACCGGCTATGCCGCCGACGTCCTTTTCAATTTGAATCTGTCCCATAGCTATTCAAGCTCCTTGAGGTAGCGGCTGAGCGCATCGCGCCAATCCGGCAGCGGCTCGAACCCCTGCTCGGAAAGCTTGCGTTTATCCATGCGGCTGTTTTCCGGACGCGCCGCAGCGGATACGCCGTATTCCGCCGTAGTAACAGGCTGCACCGCCGTTTGCATACCTGCCTGCCGATAGATCTCCTTTGCGAAATCGTACCAGCTGATATAGCCGCCTTCATTCGTTGCATGGTAATAACCATACCGCTTTGATTCGATCATGTCAATCAGTAATCGCGCAAGATCCCAAGTATAGGTCGGCGTTCCGATCTGATCGTTCACAACGCGCACCGTATCATGCGTCTTTCCGACGTTCAGCATCGTTTTCACAAAATTCTTTCCGTTTTTGCCGAAAACCCACGCAATCCGCACGATATAATACCGCTCCAAGTTGCGCGCTACGGCTTTTTCGCCTTCCAGTTTGGACTGCCCGTAAACGTTCAGCGGCGCAAAATCGGTATCGTCCGGCTGCCACGGGCGTTCGCCCTTGCCGCCGAAAACGTAGTCGGTGCTGATATAGAGCATCTCCGCGCCAACGGCTTTGCAGGCGCGCGCCAGATTCTCCGTGCCGCCGGCATTGATGGCGAAAACCTTTTCGCGGTTTTCCTCCGCTTCGGCTGCGTCCACCGCCGTCCATGCCGCGCAGTGGATCACCGCATCGGGCTTCGCCTGCGCGATTGCATTTTTTACGGCGGCAGGGTCGGTAATATCGAGCGTCACGTCGCACGGCGGCAGCAGATCCGAGCCGATCGCCGTATGGCCGCGCGAACGCAGCTGCAATAGCACGTCATGCCCGAGCTGACCGCCAACGCCGGTAACAAAAACCTTCATTCGAGCCTCTCCCGATTTCCATACATCGTTTCATAGTAGTTTTGGTATTCGCCGCTGATAATCTCTTCCCACCACGGTCTGTTCGCCAGATACCAATCAATCGTTCTTTGGATGCCGTCTTCAAATTTCGTTTCCGGCAGCCAGCCAAGCTCTTTATGGATCTTTTCGGGATCGATCGCATAGCGCAGATCATGGCCCTTGCGGTCGGCAACGTGGGTAATCAGCGATTCCGGCTTGCCGAGCTTTTGGCAGATCAGCTTTACAATATCAATGTTGCGCATCTCGTTATGGCCGCCAACGTTATAAACCTCGCCCACCCTGCCGCGGCGGATGATCAGATCGATTGCGCGGCAGTGGTCTTCCACATAGAGCCAATCGCGCACGTTCAGTCCCTCGCCGTAAACCGGCAGCGGACGATCATGCAGGCAGTTGACGATCATCAGCGGAATCAGTTTTTCCGGAAAATGATACGGGCCGTAGTTGTTCGAGCAGCGGCTGATCGTAGCGGGCAGACCGTAGGTTCTGCAGTACGCCAGAACGAGCAGGTCCGCAGATGCTTTCGAAGCGGAATAGGGACTCGAAGCATGGATCGGCGTCTGCTCCGTAAAGAACAGATCGGGACGATCCAGCGGCAGATCGCCGTAGACTTCGTCCGTGCTGACCTGGTGGAAGCGGCTCACGCCGTACTTCCGGCAGGCATCGAGCAGCACCGATACGCCCATGATATTCGTTCTCAAAAACACACCGGGGTCCTCAATCGAGCGGTCTACGTGGCTCTCCGCCGCAAAGTTTACAACGATATCCGGCCGCTCCTGCTCAAAAAGCGCTTCCACGCCGGCGCGGTCGCAGATATCCAGCTTGCAGAAGCGGAAATTCGGCGCGCCGATCACGCTCTGCAGCGTTGAGAGGTTGCCTGCATACGTCAGCTTGTCGATGCAGACGATCCGGTCTTCCGGATGTGCGCTGTGCAGATGGAATATGAAATTGCTTCCGATAAACCCGGCGCCGCCGGTAACAATAATCGTCATAGCCGTTCCCTCAGTATTTTACTTTTCCTTCGGCAACCGCGCGAAGATGCGAGCCGTAAGGACTTTTTCCGTAACGCTCGGCGGATCGCAGCAGCGTTTCCCTGCCGATCCAGCCGTTGATAAATGAAATCTCTTCCGGCGCGGAGATCGTGATTCCCTGCCGCCGCTCAATCATTCTAACAAAATCCGATGCTTCGGCAAGGCTGTCCACCGTTCCGGTATCGAGCCACGCAAAGCCGCGCCCAAGCCGCTGCACGTTCAGCAGCCCATCGCGCAAGTACATCTCATTGAGCGTTGTGATCTCTAATTCGCCGCGCGCAGAGGGCTTGATCTGCTCCGCGCGCGCCGATACGCCGGACGGATAGAAATACAGCCCCGTAACGGCGTAATTCGATTTCGGAACCCTCGGCTTTTCCTCAATGCTGGTTGCTTTGCCGTCTTCATCGAACGCAACGACGCCGAACCGCTCCGGATCGGGCACGTAATAGCCGAACACCGTTGCGCGCGCCTGCGCCTGCGCATCCTGCACGGCGGCTTTCAGCAGCCTGCCGAGCCCGTTCCCATAAAAAATATTATCGCCCAGCACCATAGCGCACGCATCCCCGCCGATGAAATCCTTGCCGAGCAGAAACGCCTGCGCAAGCCCGTCCGGGGAGGGCTGAACCGTATAAGAAAGCTGCAAGCCGAACTGGCTTCCATCGCCGAGCAGCGCTTCAAAACGCGGCGTATCTTCCGGGGTGGAGATAATCAGAATCTCCCGAATGCCTGCCAGCATAAGCGTAGAGAGCGGATAATAGATCATCGGCTTATCATATACGGGCAAAAGCTGCTTCGATGTAACCATCGTCAGCGGATACAGGCGCGTTCCCGCGCCGCCTGCCAAAACGATTCCTTTCATACAGCACCTCATTCAGCAATAGTTTTTTTGGATCTGTTCACAGCTCATCTTGAACATCGGTTTGGACGCCCGATAGCTATCGAGCGAAAATTGCAGTTTTCGCCTATCATACTGCGCCGCGCCAACCGCCGTTTTGATCGAGCCTGCCTCTTTATGGACGATCGGCGGCGTTGAAACGGCAACGCTGTGAAGTCCTGCTTTTTGCAGATACAGCAGCAGATCGATCTCTTCCCAATAGAGGAAGGTTTTCGGATAAAGCTGCGTATAATAGCGGAAAAACGCAGGCGTGAGGAAATATGAGCAGCCCTGCAGAACGTATTTCCCGAACCGCTCCGGGTATTCCGGCTCCGGCTGCGGCGGTTTTTTTGCGCAGTAGGCGCGGTAGAGATCGCGCACGATCGGAAGCGACAGCACCCTTGCAAGGCGCAGCCCCTTTTCGCGCCGCTTGACCTGCAAAAGGATATCATCGCTGTTTTCGCTCGGAAGCTGCAGCTTTCCATCCGTCGCTGCAACGCTCGGCGAGATCGCGCCGATATCCGGCGCGTCCGCCGCTAAAACGGCAGCAAAAACGCCATCGGGGACAATCGTATCGCTGTTGAGCACGAAAACGTAATCGCAGCCGAGCGTTTCATGCGCATGGCGGATGCCGAGATTATTGCCGCGCGCAAAGCCAAGGTTTTCCTCGCTGATGATCAGATGCACCTGCGGATCATCCGCAAACGCTTCTTTCAGCACCTGCGCCGATTCGTTGCCGGAGCCGTTTTCAACAACGACGATCTCGTGGTTCGGATAGCTCTGCGCCTTCAGCGACGCTACGCAATCCAGCGCATCGCGATACGTTTTATAGTTGAGAACGACTGTTCCGATCTTCGGCTGTACCATTGTATCACATCCTCGCCAGCTGCTCAAACAGCTCCAGATATTGCCGCGCGCTCTTTTCCAGCGCAAAGTTTTCTTTCGCAAAAGCGGTACAGGCATCGGCGTAGGCCGCCTTCCCTGCTTCGCATATACGCATTGCGGCGCTGAAAACGCCGTTAAAATCACCAGCCGGCACGGCCGCTCCGCACCCTTCGCCGACAAGTTCGGGCGATGCGGTGGAATCGTAGCACACAACAGGCGTTCCGCAGGCAAGCGCTTCGGCAGAGACCTTGCCGAAGCTCTCCTCGCGCGAGAACGTTACGAAAACGTCCGCCGCCGAATACAGCTCCGCCAATTCGCCGGTATCGTTCGTGCGCGGAACGTTCCGCATCCTGCGCGGCAGCGTCTGCGCGCTTGGCAGATCGCCGACCAAAACGATTTCGGCGCGGTCATCCACCGTCTGCGCCATGTGCATAAATTCTTCCAGACCTTTCCCCTGCGCCCAGCTGCTTGCAACGCCGAGGATCATAAACTTTGCGCTTACCCCATAGCGTTTGCGAACTGCATCGCGGTTTTCGCGCGGATAGAACTGCGAAAGATCGATCCAGTTATAGATGCGCTGAAGGATCTTTGCAGAAGACAGGATCGACTGTTTTGCCTCGTTTGTGATCCAATCCGAAACACCGACAACCGCAAGGCGCGGCACTTGCATAGCGGCAAGCTTTTTCTTTTCCAGCATTTCCGCGCTGCGGTCAAAAAACCAAGACGGAATGCATTTTTCCGTGCGCGGGCAGTTTCCGCACCCATGCTGCCAGCGGTCGCACCCGGCGGCCGTATAATGCGTGCATTTGCCGGTATAATGCCAGCAATCGTCCAAAACGAGAACGACCGGAATATCCCGTTTTGCAAGATACGCCATCAGCGCGAAATAATCTATAAAACTGGAATGGACAACCCCGATCTTCACAATGTCCGGCTGAATCCGTTCGATCTGCGCGATCAGCTTTTCGGTTGCGCCGCGGGAATAGCAGGCGTCGTAGCCGGACAGCCGCGAGCGGAGCGCATGGAGCTTCCGATCCGCCGCAGAGCCGATGCGGTAGAGATTGTGCGCATCGGTCCCCTCGATGCAGGCGGCATAGCAGGTATGCCCTGCGGCGGTAAAATACCGATCCAGCTCGGAAAGCGCTCTGCCGGTGCTGGAATGGCCGGCAACGGGGTTGATTTGAAGGATTTTCATTTCCGTTTCCTCAAGCTCAGCAGCTTAAAATAGCATTTCAGTACGGCATACGGGCAGGTTCCGAGCAGCCGATTCGTCATGCCGCCGGATGCGGCAAGCAGCTTTCTTTCACGCGGCGCATTTTTGAGGTTCCTGTATGCGGCGCGGCGCGTCTGCTCGTCCACGCGGCAATCCGCCATTGCCATGTAGAGATAGGTCCCGAGTGCCTCGCCGTACTTCTGTTCGCAGAGCGTTTCCATCTGCGCATCCATACAGCCAAACTGCGCCGCGCGTTCTTTCAGCGCTGCAATGATCTGCGCGTAGCCGCGCACGTGATCGGCATGAAACCGCCGCGTAAGCGACTCGGAGTTGCGCTGCACGTAATGATAAATCGGCGTATCACCGCAGGCAACGCTGCCGCAAAAGGCAAGATACTGCAAAATAAAGAGCGAATCTTCGCCGATGGAGAGACCCGTTTGAAAGCGGATTCCGTTTTCGCGGACGATCTCCGCGGAAAACAGCTTGTTCCAGAGTCCCATCCAGTAAATATCGAACCAGCCATGCAGAATAACCGCGAAATCCTCCGATGCGATCGAGCCAACGCATGGCGCACGGTGTACGCGCGAGCCGCTTTCCGAATCCACGAAAACCGAAGCTGCACAGAGCTCCGCACCCGTTTTTTGATGCAGCTCCAGTAGCGTCTGCAAAAAGTTCGGCTCGCAGCGATCGTCGCTGTCGCAAAAGGCAAGATACTGCCCTGTAGCGGCGGAAAGCCCGACGTTTCGCGCATTGGCAACGCCCTCGTTTTCAATATGGCGCACAACGATGCGCGGATCGCTTTCCGCAAGACGGTCGCAGATCGCACCGCTGCCATCGGTGGAACCATCGTCAATCAGGATCAGTTCCCAATCGGGAACGGTCTGATTTCGGATCGAAGACGCCATCGCATCAAGATACGCTTCGGCATTATAAACAGGGACGATGATGCTGACCGTTTTTTCGCTCATTTGCTCAGTTCCTCTTTCAGCGCCTGTGCGCTTTCGGGCGCAACAATCTCGCCCTGATAAATTCGCTCAAGGCGGCGATAGTATTCCTCATATTCCGGCTTGCCGAGCAGATTGCTCTGCCCGATCAGCAGATGATACAACAGCACCGTTTTCGGCGCGTTTTCAAACAGGATATGCGGCGAAATTGCCGCGTTGGAATTGACGGTCAGAAGGATCTTTCCGTCAAAATCCGCGTTGAGGCAGAAAACCTCCCATGGAATATTGGAGCGCAGCAGCCGGATATCGCTGCCCTCAAACCGATTATACGGGTTGCGCGGATGCGACTTGAGCAGCATTCTGCCGCCAAGCAGCTCCGAGCAGAGGCGGATCAGTTCTTCATCGTTGTTTTTCAGCCCATCGGCAAGGAATGATTCCTCGAAAAAGATGCCGTCACCGTCGATTTCCGGCACGCTGCCGAATCCGAAAACCGTATTGATCGCGGTTCGAAGCGCCGTATCTTCGGCACGGATTTTCGGAATGGCGCGTACCGGCGCGCCGCAGTCAAACGTCATCAGCTCCGGCTCGTAAACGAGAACAGGAACCTTCACCATACCGAGCGGCAGAATCCGAAGCCAGCGGTAAAGCCGCTGCTCCACGCCGTTGACAGACTGATCCGTTTGCATATAGGTCGTTCCGCCGTCTTCAAAGCAGGCGCACTCCAAATTCTTGTTTCTGCCGTGCAGCAACAGAAACAAAAACGAGATATAGTCGTCAAACGTTGCAAAATAAAAGCGGTCGTAGCGCGCTTCGGGGATAAAGCCCGTCTGCTTTAGAATCTGTTTCGGGAAGATGCGATAGGCGTAGACCGTTTTTCGCGTATGCGGATACTGCTGCCTTGCCACGGAAAAGCTGCGCGTAAGATACACGTTGTCAAATACGCCGCTCTTTTTCGCGCGCTCCATAAGGAGCTCGGCATCCGGCAGGTAATCGGCAAGCAGAAGATCGACCGAGTCCTCTTTCAGCAGGTTCAGCCGAATGTTCACAGCGTTAAAAAGCTGATAGACCGTGCAGCAGTAGATGAGCGTTTTCATTCGTGTTCCCCTTTTCGATGCAGCTTTTCGCGGACAAACGCAATCGCCGCGCTGCGCTCTTCGCGCTTCAAAACAACAAACCAGCCGATCGCGGCAGCGATCACCGTGCCGATCACGCCATCCAGAATCAGCAGAAGCCAGCTCTCGGCAGGGATCAGCATCCGCACGGCATAATAGATCGCCGCGCCGCCCAGCAGCAAAAGTACGTTGACCGAAAGCGGTTTATAAAACGAGTTCCAGCGAACACCCATACAGATCGCCGTATACGTGATCGTGAAAAACAGATTCCGCGCAATGCCGAGCAGCGTGCTTGTGCCAACGATGATAAACAGCCGCCACGTCGGGTCTTGCACAAACTGCAAAAGCGTCAATACAATCGCAATATTCAAAACGCCGGTTGCCAAAACAACGAGCGAATTTGTTTTGATTTTATTCGTTACGGTAAAAACGCCGTAAACGGGATCGAGCGATGCCGAAACAAACAGCACGCCCATGCCCATAATCGAAAGAATCTGCAAAAGCCGGGCGTCCATCGTAGGCACCCAAAGCCCGAAGAACGATTCGCCGCAGCTGATGAGAAAGCCGATCGGCAGGCAGAAGATCAGCCCCATCAAGCGGATGGAGGAGCTGACCGATTCCACGAACGCCTTTTTATCCTCATGCGCAAACTGGCGGGCAAACCGCGGATGAAAAACGTTGCCGATCGTGGAGATCAAACCGGCAAGGTTGCTGGGAACAACTTTGGAAACCGAAACCGCCGCAGTCGCTTCCGGACCGAGGTAACGGTTTGCAATCAGCAAATCGAGTCCATTGAGCAAGACGTTGCTGAGCTGCGATACGGAATTCCAGATGCCGGAGCCGATCAGCTCGCGGACATGTTTTCCGCTGAAATACCGTTTTGAAATCTGCATATCCGGCATAAGCCGCCGGGTAAAGAAATAGTGAAAGGAAAGTAAAACGGCTGCCGAAATCAAGTTGATAATGCCGACGTAATACACGTTTGCAGGCAGCAGCGAAAACAAGATAACCGCCGCAAGCACCATAACAACGCGCGAAACAACCTCCGCGAGCCGCGAAAGATAGAGCCGGTCGCAGCAGTAGGGCGCGATATTGAAAACCGTTCCGATCTGCCCTACAAGCAGGCATAAAAACACAAGCGCAAACAGTGTTTGCACGTTTCCGCGGATCTCCGCCGGAACAACGATGAACCAATCGATTTTCCAGATGAACAGCCCCGCAATCGGCAAAAGGATCAGAGAAAGGATCAGATTGGAATAAAACGTGGAAGCAAAATACGTCTTTGCCTTTTCCTCTTCGCCGCGGTGGCGCGAAACCGTTACGAAACGGCTTGCCATAGAGTTGAGCGCAACCGTTGCGATCGTTATATAGTTCACAAGCGACGAGGCAAGCGGATAGAAGCTGTATTCCGCTTCGCCGAGATTTTCAATGAGGTACGGCGTGAGGAAAAAGCTGAGCGCAAAGTTGATGGCAAACGCCACGATAGACGCGCCCATAGAAAGCCACATGCGCTTATCGCGCACAAGCGACGTTTCCTGCTGCCCAAGGCGATCGGGTTCATTGCTCATTATGGAAATTCCCTCTTTCAATCTGCTCTAAAAGCGCCAGCTTCGGCGTAGAACGCCCATCAACAAATTCCAGCGCCAGCCACTTTTCAAGCATTTCCCACGCGAAATCCGCCGAGATGATCTGCGCGCCGAAGCAAATGACGTTCGCCCGATTGGACAGCACGCTTCGCTCGCAGGAATACAGATCATGGCAGTGCGCGGCATAGATCCCCTCAAACTTGTTCGCGGCGATCGTCATGCCGAGTCCCGTTCCGCAAATCAGAACACCGCGCGTCTGCGCAGGGTCATCCAGCAGCGCGCGGCAAACGCGCGCGGCAAATTCGGGATAATACGTATCGTCTTCTGCGCTTTTGCAGCCGAAATCCGTTACGGCATATCCCTTTTCCGTAAGCCGCTGTTTGAGCGCCTGCTTCATCTCGTAGCCGAGCGAATCCGCGCCGATCAAAACTTTCGTTATCATGGTCTCACCTTACTCACAAAGGATTTTCAGCAGTTCTTTAAACGAATTGCAATATTGCACGCCATCGGGCTTTTCACCGTCCGGCGTAAAGCCGAAGCCGTAAGTTACGCCGATAAAATCCGCGCCGGCGGCTGTTGCGCCGTCATAATCGCCCATCGTATCGCCAACCATTACAACCTCGCGCGGATCGGCGGCAAGCTTTTCCGCCGCGATGCGGATTATATCCGCTTTCGTTCGGTCGGACGCCTCCGTATCGCCTTCGATAACCGCAAAAAACGGCGCAAGCTCGAAATGCTTTAAGATGTCAATCGCGTAGTCCGTGCGTTTATAGGTTGCAACACCCATGCGAACGCCGCGCGCTTTCAGCGCGGTAAGCGCTTCGATCTCGCCGGCATACCGCGCGGCTTTGCGCAAATTCACCGTTTTATACCGTTCGCGGAAATACGCCGTTACAGTATCGGCGGTTTCGCTGTCAAGCCCATGGTAGCGCATCATAGACTGCTTCATCGGCGGCCCGTTGAACTTCTGATATTCAGCGTCCGTCAGCGCAGGGAGTCCGAAATGCGCTTCCGTTTCTTTCACGCTCAGCAAAACGCCCTCGCACGTATCGAGCAGCGTACCGTCCAAATCGAACAAAACCGCTTTTTTATGCATCCTCATACCTCGATTCCGTTAAGAACCGCATCTTCAGATCGGATTTCAGCTTTTTCAGCTCCGCGCGGATCGCATCGTTGATGCCGGACTGATGCGTGCCTTTGTTCAAAACAAGATAACTATCGAAATAGTTGCTCTGCTCATCATCGGAGAAGCCGTCGAAACCGGCAAACCAAACCTCCGCCCCGCCGATCCTGCGCAGAAGCTGCAGCAGCATCAGCATGGAATTATCCTTCAGCTCCATAGGCGCGGTCAGCGTGCTGTAGTTTACAACGAAGTCATACGCGCCGGGTTCTTTCGTGATATTCGAAGTTACGATGATCCGCATCCGATCATGATGCTTGCGCAAAAGATGCAAAATGCGTCCGTAGCGCTGGTCGTTACTGACGAAGATGAAATTTGCCGCGAAATTTTCCGGAACGTGGTTCACCGCGATGATCGTGGGGTTTTCGTCCCGAATAAACTGCCCGATCTTTTCGCGCTCTGTCTGCAAGCTCTTGCCCGGCGCAAGCAGCAGAAGCTTTTTGCCGGAAAGCAGCTCTTTCAGCTCCGCAACGGCATCCGCATCGTTTTCATCGCGCGATTGATATTCGGCATAGAGCTCCGCGATATGCGCTTCATGGAAATCCGTCGTTTGCTTATTGCGGTCGATCCGGCTCAAAATGGTATTGATCGAATCGATCGAGAGCGTCTTTTTGGCGAGCAGATATTTTGTATACTCCGTTCGGCAGTGGTTTGTTGCAGAGAGGAAGCCGATGAAGGAATAGCCCCAAGTCATCGTTTCGCGGAGCTTGGAAAGCTCCGTATCGATGATCTCAAGAATCTGCGAGATTTGAAAGTTTCTGCCGAAATTCTCATTGAGATAATACGCCATCAGCTCCGTGCAGGCGTTGCCGGAATCCTTTCCGATACCGTTCACCGTTGTATCGATCACAAGCGGATGCTTCGCTCTGCCGTTGATGATGCCGATCGCGTTTGCAAACGCCATCTGGAAATTGTTATGCGGATGGTAGCCGATTGCGATTTCGGGATCGAGATTATGATCGAGCAGATGGAAATACTGCATTAGGTCATAATCGAACATCAGCCCGTAGGTATCCACAATGGAAACGGCATAGGGCTTCACTTCGTTGATCTTTTCGATCAGCGATAAGTATTCCGCATCGGTATAGTCCGTAATGGAAACGGACTGCAAAAACAGCTTGTATCCCTTCGCGATAATCTGCTTCGCAAACGCCATCGCCTCATCGATCCGCGCTTTTTTGAATGTCAGACGGATGCCGTCGATCATCGTTTCGCTTGCGTCGCAAATGTTTTCGATGCGGCAGTTTCCGAGGTCGATCATCGCAACAAGCATCGGCTTATTCGCAACGTCCAGATCATAGACGCGGTCGAAATCCTTTACGCTCGGCAGGCTTGTCCGATTGAGGTCGAACGGTTCCCAGTCGCGCAGGTAACCCAGCTCGATAATATCCACGCCGGAAGCAACCAGCCGCGAGAAAATATTGACGATCGTGTTATGCCCGAACGTCCACTTAACGGCGTAGCCGCCGTCACGCAGCGTACAGTCGAGCAGCTTTACGTTGTTCATTGCGTCACCTTATTTCCAGCTCTTGCCCTGCATCACGTACTTGCCATACAGGAACTCGGCAATTTCAAAATCGATCATATTATCAATATCCGTCGCCTCAAAATAATCGATCGGATACATATACGGTTTGCGCGAAACAATATTGCGGTCGCGGATCATAACCTCTTTTTTCAGAATATTGAACGCCGCGTTCGGGCACATGATATCCGGCAGATCCTGGCTGCGCGGCTGATTGGCTGGATCATAGTTGATCGCCTTGCCGTCAAGCCACATAAACTCCTTGATCGCGTGCGCGGAGTTGACTGAATCATATTCCCCGCAGTGCTCTTTATAGAACGCAATCGCCTTTTTGAGCGTTTCATCCTCCAAAAGCGGGTTGGTGACGTTTGCGTAAACGATCACGTCCGTATCCATATTCTCCGCCATATTCACGAACACTTCGCTCATGACAACGGAATTTGAGGCATAATACGGATCGCGCTTCACGGTTTCAACGCCCATCTCGCGCCCGATGGCGAGCATCTCGTCGTCATTCGAGTTCAAAACAATGCCGTCGAGCTCCTCGATGCGCTTCAGCTGCGCAAGCTTCACACGGATCAAATTCGTTCCGCAAAACGGGCGGAGGTTTTTATTCTGTACTCTCGTGGAGCCCGAGCGGACTGCCACCAACGCTTTCATTCGCATAACCGTATCTCCTCTACTTTCTAACCGCACGGGCGGTCTTTACGTACTTTGCCGCCATGCGGATTCCCACATTGCAGCCAAATAATTTAACAAACAGTCCCAACGCGCCCGGCGCGTCTTTTAAGATCGCGCGATCGCGCTTTGCGAGCTCTGCGCAGGCGGACGCGATCTGCGCAGCCTCCTTTGCTGAAAAGGCGGCGCATTCCGTTGCCGCGCTGTAGCACAGCGCATGCACGCGGAAGCGGTAGAAGTCCGCAAATTCCTGCCGCTCCGAAAACTGCTTTTCCTGCAGAATCGCCGCAACTTCCATTCGATCACGCAGCTTTTTGAAGTTGCGCGAATTCATGATGGAGCCTTCGTGCGTTGTCGTGCCGTAAAACGGCGTTTCCACGCAGGCAAAGCTGCTTGCCGCGCAAAGAAGCTGCGGTGTCCAAAGCTCGTCCTCGTGCAAAATACGGGGCCTAAAAAACAGCTCGTTCGCGAGCAGAAATTCCCGCTTGACGAAATACCGAACCGCCGCATAAATAAACGGGATCGACTGCAGATAATCCAGCACCTCGGCGGTTGTTTTCCCGGTGATCTGCGCGCCGTCTATCTCAATATCATCGATATGTATTTCCCCGCTTTCAAACGTTTCCGCAAATCGGCCGATTACGAGATCCGGCATATTATGATCCATGATCGCGCGCTCGATTTCCGCCAGTTTCCCTTCAAAATAGAAGTCGTCCGAATCCAAAAACGCAACATAATCTCCGGTTGCGCGGCGTATCCCTTCATTTCTGGCGGCGGAAAGCCCTTGATTCGTTTGATGAATAACCGTAACGCGGTCTTCGTCCGCAAGCGCGTCGCAGATCTCGCCGGTGCCGTCGGTGCTGCCATCGTCAACGATGACAACTTCCACTTTAACCGGCTGCTTCAAAACACTTTGCACGCATTGCTCTACGTATTTTTCATTGTTATACGCAGGGATCACAATGCTAAAGGTAAGCTGCTCCATTTTTTCACCTCAAAATGCGTTTGTTCCCTCATTGCCCTCCATAATGATACGGCGGCTTTCCGCATAACCGCAGTTCATAAACAGATCGAGCGCGGAAAGATGCGAAACAAATTCCTGCGTTCTCCGCTGGGGATACGTCGGGTGTTGGTAGTCATTGAATACAACCGCAATTCCCGCATCCGCAAACGACTGCATATTCAGGTAATCTCTGCCGCTCGGTCCCGCGATATAGGTTGTTGCGTCGGCAGCTTTGCAAATATCCAGAATCAAATCCGATTTCAGTCCCTGCACGTTCATTTCAGTGGAGCGGACAAATCTCGGTGCAAAGCCGAGCTTTTCCGAAAATGCTTTAATGATCGAGATGTTGATCTCCGCAAGATAGGGCGTATCAAGCCCGATTGCCTGCTCCAGAATCGGAAAAACTTCCGAAAAATACGGGTATTTTCGATAGCTCTGGGCAACCGTATTGAGATATTTTTCTTTCCACTTCGGGTTTGAAACGGACGCAATCTCCGTAGTTGCAATCGTTTTTTCCATATGGCCTTGATTCACAGCCGGAATCCCGATCCACTGCACGCCGTTCGAACCGAGAATGCGATTGCGGTTCTGGAAATAATTTTTTTCGAACTGGACGCTGTCTAAAATCACGAAAAGCTCCGCTTTTGCCAGCTTGTTGAAAAAGCCAAGCCATGGCAAATGCTCCGGTTGATGGATTGTAATGATCATAGGCCGGATTCTCCCCCAAAGCTGAGCTCGCAGCGCAGCACTTCAAACGATTCGGCATATTCCGTGCCGATCTCATAGCCGCGGAAGCCGCAGCGGCTTCTTACGCCGCGTGTCCAACTTTCTCTGCCGAACTTATCATATTCCGTCTTATGCTGCTTCAGCGATTCGATTTTCTGCTCAACCGTGCTGCTGATGTCCACATACATCTGCGGCTTGAACGCAACGTACGATCTTCCGGAAGGTGTGATCGGCTCATAGAAATAAACCGTGTTTTTCCGGCGAGCAGCGGCAATCGTTGCCTTGCTCACGCCCTCATGCGCCTGATGCGTATCAAACGGATGATGCGTAAAAATCACATCCGGCTCAAATGCGCTGATGCAGCGGTCGATTGCTTCCACGGTTTTGGATTCAAAGGGAATATCCTTGGTTGGAAAATCCAGAATCTCCACGTCCTGCACGCCAAGCACATGCAAAGCGTTCAGCCCTTCTTCCACAGCGGAATCATTCGAACGCATCTGCCGGCCGTCAAAATTCGTATAGCCGGATTTGCTCATAATCAGCGCCTTGACCTGATGTCCGCCGTGAACCGCCTTTGCAAGCGTACCGCCGCAGGCGATCTCAATATCATCCAGATGCGCGCCTACCGCAAGAATCTTCATACCTTGCCGCTCCTTTATCAGAACACTTTTTTATCGTCGTTATTGCGCATGGCGCGTGCCGGATTGCCGAACATGATCACGCTCTCCGGAACGTCGCGCAGGATAACCGCGCCCATGGAAACAATGCTGTCGTCTCCGATTGTGAGGTTTTCCTTCACCGGCGCGTTTTCGCCGATATATACGCGCTTGCCGATCTTCGTATTGCCGCCGATCGCCGTATCGCAGCAGACGAAGCTGTGCGCGCCGACAACCGTATCATGGCCGATGACGGAGCACGGCAGAACGAGCGAATTTTCCTCCAGCGTGGAAAGCGAGGAAATCAGCGTATGCGCCGAAACGAGAACGCCCTCTTTGAGCGTTGCGCTCGGCGAAACGCAGGCGTTCGGATCAACGACCGTTGCGCCCTTAAAACCCTCCGCCTTCATTTTATCAAACAGCTTTTCGCGCGTAGAGGGGTTGCCGTTGGCAACGAGAAATTCGCAGTCCGCCCGATCCAGCTTGCAAACATCGGCGAACGTCAGCGTTTTTTTGCCGTAGTAATCGCCGGCACGGGCATCATCGATAAACGCGATTTCATCCCAGCGGTGTTCCTGTTTGTTCACGCGCTCAGCAACGTCGCAATACTCTCTGCCGAGTCCTCCTGCGCAGTAAATCAGCAATTTCATAGCGTACACTCCTTTTCAATCGTTTCCGCGATCTGCTTTGCCGTAAGGCCATGCAGCTCTTGCAGATACGCATAGCTTCCGATGGGGCCGAACGCATCCGGCAGCGCGATTGCGCGCAGCTTTGCCGGCGCGCCGGTTTCGGTAATAAATTCGGAAACGGCAGCGCCGAGTCCGCCGATTTTTGAATGCTCCTCCACGGTGACAACGCGCGGGAATTTTTTGCAAATCTCCTCCAGCAGCGCCGTATCAAGCGGCTTGACCGTATGGAAATCATACACCGCGGCGGAAATTTCCGCCTTGGAAAGCAGCCGCGCCGCGCGCAGGCTCTCATTGACCATCATGCCCGAGGCAAGCACGGCAACGTCCGTACCCTCGCGCAGGCAAATGCCTTTTCCGATCTCAAAATCATAATCGTCTTTATAGACGATGGGGTTGCCGTTTACGCCGGTCAGCCGCAGATACATCGGGCCCTCATAATTGAGCGCCGCTTCCACCGCTTTGACCGTTTCCGTGCAATCGGCAGGCGAAACAACCGCCATACCCGGAACGGTTCGCATCAGCGCGATATCCTCCAGCCCGAAATGCGTATTGCCGCCCACACCCATGCTCAATCCGCTCGCAAGGCCAACGATCTTCACGTTTGCGTGCATATAGCCGACGTAAGTTCGGATCGCCTCAAAGCAGCGCATCGAGGCAAACGGCGCAAACGTCAGCGCGAACACGTTTTTGCCCGTTTGCGCGATTGCCGTTGCCATGGCGATCATGTTCGTTTCGGCAATGCCGACGTTCAAAAACTGATTGGGGTACTTTTCCCTTAAGCCGAGCAGTCCGGAAGATTTCGCAACGTCCGCAACCATAACAACGCAATCCGGATGGTCCGCAATCAGCTCTTCCAGCGCGTTGCCGAATACAATTCTGGAGCTGAGCCGCGACCATGCCATCGCGTTTCTCGCATTATATTCCATACGCTTCCTCCAATTCCCGACGCGCGGCATCATACTGCTCCTGCGTGAGCGAAGCGTGATGCCAGCCGACGATATTTTCCATAAAGGAAACGCCTTTTCCCTTTGCCGTTTGCGCGAGGATCACAGTCGGTTTTCCGTTGCGCGAAACGGAAGCAAACGCGTTTTGCAGAGAGGCAACGTCGTTGCCGTCCGCCTCGAGCGCATCCCAGCCGAAGCCCTCAAATACGGTTTTGAAGCTGTGAATCGGCATAACGTCTTCCGTAAAGCCATCGAGCGACTGCCGATTGACGTCCACGATTGCAATTAGGTTATCCAATTGAAAACGCGCGGCTGCCTGCGCCGCTTCCCAAACGCTGCCCTCGTTGCATTCGCCGTCACCCAGCAGAACGAAGCAGTCGTAGCCGCGCCCATCGCGCTTTGCGGCTACTGCCGCGCCCGCGCCGTAGGACAGACCGAGTCCGAGGCTGCCGCTTGAAATTTCAATGCCCTTGGCAAGATCCCGATAGCAATGCGTTGCGAGATGGCAGCCGTTATCCTCAAAGCGCATCATCTCTTCGCGCGTGAGAAAGCCCGTTTCGCAGAGCGCCGCATATAAGGCAAGCGCCGTATGACCTTTGCTCAGGATAAAGCGGTCGCGTTCGGGGTCTTCCGTCCGCTCCGGCGAAACGTTCATAACGCCGCCGTACAGGCAGGCGAGGATTTCCGCCGCCGAAAAACCGCCGCCGATGTGCGCGCCGTTTGCGCCGGCGTGCAGCATCATATCCAGCATATCCAGCCGCATTGAGCCGGCAAGCCGGCGCAGCGCGGCTTCATTCAATCGAAACGATGGATTCATGCCATCCCTCCGTCCACTCTGTAGATTTGCCCGGTAATATAAGAGGCGCGATCGGATGCAAGGAACGCGATCGCCTGCGCGATCTCTTCCGGGTCTGCGATGCGCTGCATCAAAGACGACGCTACCGTATTTTCCCGCGCCGCTTCGGTCAGCCCCATCGCCATATCGGTTTTTGCGATACCGGGCGCAACCGCGTTCACGCGAACGCCCTGCGCCGAAAGCTCGGCAGCCATTGTCTTCGTTGCGGAGACGATCGCCGCTTTGCTCGCGGAATACGCAAGGTAGCCTGCCGTCATATCCAGCGCCGCAACCGACGCTAAGTTCACAACGCTGCCGCCGCCGGTTCGCGCCATCAGCTTTGTAAGATACTGCGAAAACGCAACCTGCGCGAAAAAGTTCACTTCAAATACCTGCCGGATCACATCCATGGCAGTCATTTGGAACAGCGCACCCTGCTGCTCAACACCAGCGTTATTCACAAGAATATCGATTTTTTCTTTTTTCCCGCGGATCTGCATAACGGCGTCTTTCATCGCTGCGCCATCGGTCAGATCAAATTCTACCGGCTCAATCCAAACGCCGTTTTCCGCCGCGAGCGTTTGCAGCTCCTGCCGGAGCGCATCATCGGCTTTTCTGCAGCACGCCCAGATATTCGCGCCTTCACGCGCAAACAGACGCGCAGTTGCCAATCCGATTCCGCGATTCGCGCCGGTAATTACGGCGTTTTTCCCTTCCAAAAGCCGCGCCATTATTGACAGCCCCCATTCACGCGAAGCACCTGCCCCGTCACGTAAGAGGAGAGATCGGAGGCAAGATACGCAATCGCTTCGGCAATCTCTTCCGGCTTGCCGAGCCGCTTTATATCCGCTGTTACGAGCAGCTTTGCGCGCTGCTCTTCCGTAAGCGCCTGCGTCATCGCCGTATCCACAACGCCGGGGGAAACGGCGTTCACGCGGATGCCGCGGTCGGCAAACTCAGCCGACAGCGTTCTGACCGCCGAGATCACCGCGCCCTTTGCCGCCGAATACGCGATCTGTCCGGCGTTGCCGGTTATGGCCGCATCCGAGGTTACAAACACGACGCTGCCGCCGCCTGCGCGAAGCATCAGCTTCGTAACAAACTGCGTGATCTGCATCTGCGCGAAAAAGTCAATCTGAAAAACGCGCTGGAAATCCGCCATCGTCGTCATATGAAACAGGGCGTTATGCGTGATTCCGGCAACGTTCGCAAGCGCGTGCACCGGCAGCTTATCCGCCATGATCTGCTTTAAGCCGTCTTTGATCGCCGCTTCATCGGACAGGTCAAAATAGATGGGCTTAATCCATACGCCGTAGGTATCGCGCAGGCGCTGCATCGTTTCCTCCAGCTCCGGTGTGGGCTTTAAGCACAGCGCCCAGACGTTTGCGCCTTCGCGCGCAAACACTTCCATCGTCTTCATGCCGATTCCCTGCATACAGCCGGTTACTACGGCGTTTTTCCCTTTTAACAGCATATCTTTACCCTCTTTTCAGAAGCTTTCTCGGCAGCCACGTCATCGCCGCGCCAAGTTTATAGGCAGCGCTTTTCCCTCTTGCAGCCAACGGCTTGAGGCGCTCGTTCTCCGCGCAGACCGTCTGCATACCAACGCTGTGGTAACGCGCCATAGTCTGCACAAGTGCCCGTGTCGCATCATCGACCGGCAAAAGCAGATCGAATGCCATGTCCTCATTCATCCGCTGCAGGAAATCCTTCCATGCGCCGCTAAAATCAAAGGAACAGTAGTTTTTATATGCCTTGATCGCATTTTCGGAAAGCTTTCCATACAGCGCTTCATCCGTCAAGACGGCGAAAAGCGCATCGGAAAGTGCTTGCGCGTCATCCTGCGCTGCAGCCATAACGCCGCAGTCCTCGTGCAGAATATCCAAATTCGGCAGATCATAGCAGACCGCCGGAATGCCATGCGCCAGCGCTTCATGCAGCGAAAGCGACCAGCTCTCTGATTCGGAGGTCATCAGCAAAACATCCGCTTGCGCAAAGAGGGATTCTTTATCCGCTTGGAAGCCGAGAAAGCGCACGTTTTGCAAGCGCTCTTTTGCAGCGTATTCTTGCGCCTGCGCCATCAGATCGCCGTCGCCTGCAACGAACAGCTCCGCATCCGCGCAGCGGTCATGCAGCATGGCAAACGCGCAGAGCGCATCCAGCGGTTTCTTTTCAGGATCGAGCCTGCCAAGCCAAAGCACGCGCTTTTTCGGCTGCTGCCCGCGCTTCTCGCCGCAGGCGCACGTGGGCGGATTCGGCATAACGATCGCCGGAATGCCTATGCAGTCGTAAAATCGCTTTCCGGCTTCCGTCAGCGAAACAACCGCATCGCAAACGCGCAGCCACTGCAGCCGATCGGCAAACACCGCTTCCGGCTTGCACATCCACGAAACGAGATAGCCATGGTCATATACAACGTATCGGCAGCCGCAGCTCTTTGCCGCGATGCCGTTCCACGGCACGAGCGGCGAATAGAACTGATTATCGATCAGAAGATCGATCGACTGCGCCTGCAAGATCGCCGCAAGATCGCGCATCCGCTTTTTTCTGCCTTCGGCAGAAAACTCGTCCGCAATTTTCGGCACAACGAATCGCTCCGCAGAGAGGGAAACGTCTTGCTCTGACGGCTCGTCCTCCGTGAGGACGCATACGCGAAGCCCCATCTTCGAAAGCAGCTCGGAAAGCGTTTTGATCACGTATACCGCGCCGTTTCCATCGTCCGGTATACCCCAAAAGTATAGCCCGACAGTCTTGATCTCGCGGTGCGGCGGCATCTGCCGCGCAGCTTTAATCGCAGATGAGAGCGGAAGCTCCCCTTCTGCCGCTTGGCTTGCAATTTTTAAGCAGGAATTATGTTCGAACATTTTTTCCACCTAATTTGCAACAATTCTTCTGGACATCGTGTGGATCAGGTCAAAGCCGTCCCAATCGCTGTCGATATCCATTGCCGAGCCGATCGGCACAATGCGGTCAGCACCGGTCAGATGCAGCGAAACAACCGCATCGCGGATTGCAGCGGCATCCATCCCGAAATAGCCGACGGTCTGCACGCGGCTGTCTAAAAACCGCGCAAGCTGCGAAAGCTCGGTCAGCGCACATTCATAGAAGTAGCCGCCTTTGCCCTCCAATGAAGAAAGCGCCTGCGGCACTTCCGAGAGCGTCACAACGTGCAGCAGATTGCCCATGCGCAAAACGCCCGCAAGATCATCGCGGTCCATCACGTCTTCGCACAGGCGCGTATACTTATCAACCGCAAGCGCACCCTGCAGCTGATAGCGTTTTCGCGCTTCTAAGTAAACCGCGTTCCAAAAACGCGCTTTTCCGGTTTTGCTTTCGTCCGTCCAAAGGCACAGGCGCGGCGAAGAGCAGGCGTTTTGGTCCATCAAGTAGGTATCGTTATAAAATGCGTGCGCAAGGCGCGCAAGCTCCGCATCGGTTGCGTTTTCCACCGCGCTGCCGCTCAAAACGGCAACCGAGAAACGGTCGGCAAACGCAATATCAATGCAGCGCGGCTTTGCTTCCATCGCGCGGATACGGCGCACGGTTTCATCACCGCCCCAGATAACGCGCACGTCGGCTTCTTTGCAGAATTCCGCGGTGATCGCATCTTCGCTGCTGGGATAGGAAACGAACGCGGTCCGCTTTTCGATCTCCGGAAAGTCCGAAAGACACTGCTTCAAAATCCGCAGCAAAATCCCGATTTGCGGAAACGGCTTCGACGGAATCCGCACGATATTGGCGTTTCCGGCAAGCAGCGAAAACAGATACGAAAACATGAAGTTTACCGGGATATTGCCCGGCGTGATATGGAACGCGAGTCCGCGCCCGACACAGCCTGCAGTATTCCCGAACGCTTCTTTCTTGCTTTGAATATTCGCGTTTCTGCACCAGTAGCCAACCGCGATCACATCCGGAAATGCCCGCGCTTCGCGGTCGCGGCGGATCGCCGCTTCATACGACCGCAGGAGATTGCACGCGTCTTCCGAAAAAGTCGGGATCGGGCTTTTTTCGATCTCCGCGTTTCCAATCAGGTATTCAGCGTTTTTCATACGTATCACTGCACCCCCTGATTTCCGCGCCGGCAAGTCTGCCGTAAATTTTGAAGGTTTTGCCCTTTCTTCCGCATGGGCAATCGTCTATGCCCGTCAGCTCGCCTTCATCCTCCGTTAAAAGCACGTGGCCGGGATAGCTGGTGGGCAGCAGCGAAGTGCATCGGATCAGCCCTCTGCCGCTGCTTTTTTTCTCCATCGTTACGGGATCGATAATGTCCACGTCGGAGAAAATCGACGCGTGCAGCCTGCCGCAGGGACACTCCATAAAGATCGAGCCCGTCTGCTCCACCATGCCGTAGTAATTCAGCACCGTATCGATGCCCGTCCATTCACGGATCTCCTGTTTATACGTATCATTGTCCACGGCAAGCTCGGTCAGCTTTTTCCAGCCGCCGCCGTGGATCAGAACGCCGTTCAGCTTCAGATGCAGTCCCTGCTCCTTCAGTTTTAAGATAAAGTGCTGCCACACCATAAACGTAAAACCGAACAACAGAACCGGCGTATTCTCGTTTTTGCGGCAGAACTCCTCCAGCAGCGGCACATTCAGCTCCATGTTCTCATCAAGCGCGTATTTTGCGCCGCTTCCGAAAATGGAAAAGCCTAAAATGCCGGCGCCGCGCGCGGAAAACATCGTCCGGTTTTTCAGCACGGCAGAGGAATCCAAAATCAGCATCGGCCGCCGCCCTTGCCCGAGGAAGTCGCCTACGATCCGCGAAAGCACCTTCGTTTGCCGCGCGGCGGTATCGGCATCGAGGAAGATTCTGGAAACCGCCTGTCCGCTCGTTCCGGAGGACGTCATCGTTCTGCGGACCTGATCGGCAGGGACGCTTTTCAGCTCCTTCAGCTTAAACAGCCGAACCGGCAGCGCAAAGCCGGCGCCAAACTGCCGGTAGATTTTTGCATACTCCGTGCAGTTTGCCGCATGGTGCTTCGAAAGGTCTTCGATTGCTTCGCGGTAAAACGCATCTTTTTCCGGCTGCGTCATGCCGTATGGCTTCTGCGCCAGCAGCGCTTCATAATCAATCATTTTCAGAACGCAACGTCATATTTCTCCGAGAGGATCTCTTTGCCCTTCGGATACGATTCAAACACGAGGATATCCTCGGTTTCCATCATAATATCAAACGCCTCTTCCAGAGCCGCCATCAGCATCATATGGCCAACGGAGTCCCACGTTTCAACGGACTCGTAGACCAGCTCATCGTTGAGAGCGGATGCGTCAAGCTGAAGCACCTCCATGAAAGCGTTGTCGTACTTTTCCAGATTTGTCATGATTTTCTCCTCCTTAGAAACTCCATTTACTTTCCCACAAGAACCAGTAGTCGAAACCGCCGGTTGCGAAAAAGATAAATACGATAAACAGCAAGAAGCCGAGCCGCAGTTTTAGCTTTGGATAGCGCTCCGCTGCGACCTGCCCGGCATTTGCAACGAGCAGCATATTGAAGACCGAAAAATAATAGCTGATGCGGAAGAATTCCGCAATGACAACTGCCATCGCCTGAAAAACAACGCCGAGCATCGCCATATTGAACAGCGCCTTATTAACGGAATTTCGTTCAATCAGCTCGTCCTTCACAAGGAAGCAGGCAACATACAGCAGCAGCAGAATAAAGAACATCGTATAGGTATAATGCGATGCGCCGCCCGAGGCATAGTCCTCAACCTTATCGAAGAAATTGAAATAATTCAGCAGCACGCCGTTTACAAGTCCCGGCGCAAGCAGCGTGATCAAAAACGCAACGGCGATCCAAAGATAATCGCGCAGGTCAACTTTCAGGTTCATCGCCGGCAGCGCCAGCAGGAACACGATGCTGGAACGATGGAACTGGAACGCCAGCAGGACCAGCAAAACAAACCAAACGCGCTTTCTCTTGAGCAAAAGCAAAAACGCAAACAGGCAGATCGACATTGCAATCGACTGCCGCAGTCCCTGCCAGCAGAAGGTGTAAATGCCCATTGCCGCAATATACAAGATACTGACAGGCGGACATTCGGAATACCGATAGATCAGGATCGCGCATGGCACCACAAACAGTAAACACAGGAACGCAAGCCACGCCTGCGCATAGGGAAGCACATACGAAAACAGCTTTGCCAAAAGGAAATAGCCCTGTTCGCTGTCAAACGACGCAACCGCCTCTTTCCAATACGCTGCAATCGGCGTTTTTAGAATTGTCGTAAGAAATCCGCGCGCATAATAATAGGTATCAATGCCTGTTCTGACGTTGCGAAGCGCACCAAGCAGGAAAAGCATCGCCGCCAACCAAAACACAAATATTCTCTTTTTCTTTGTGTCGCCGAGGCGGATCACTTTATCGTTCTTCGGGATGCAAAAAATACATACCAAGAAAAACGTACCGAAAACCATATACTTCTCCATTGCGTTCTCCGTTTTTGCTTAATCGCACGAAAAATCCGCTTTCAACATCGCCTGAATCGTTTCGCGCTTATGATACTGCTCGCCGGTCTGCTGCGCACGCAGCGCATACTTGTCCAGTAATGCGGGGTCGTTTAAAATCGACTGCAGCACATCTGAAAGCGACGCTGCATCCGAAACGCAAAAGCCGCTTCCCGTCCGCTCCAGATGGCGGTAGCCCGCCTGCTGATCCCAGCAAAACGCCATAACGGCGCAGCCGCTTTCCATGCAATCGATCAGCTTGGTTGAAAAGGACAGGCGCGTTGCCAATCTGTTCTTCAGATCCGATGATTCCACGTGCAGTGCAATATCCGCTTGCGCATAGATCTTCGGAAGCTCCTGCGGCGCTGCCGCGCCCATGAGGATCGAAGACCTGCCATCGTTCAGGGCGCGATTTTGCGCCGGCGTGATCCGATCGCGCGTATAGATGCGCAGTTGGAAACGGATCGCGTCCCGGTTGAACGATTGCAGCGTTTTTGCAATCGTGCGCAGGACCTTCCAGCGATTGCAGTAAAGCTTGCCGGCGTAGATCAGCACGATCGGCGTATGCGCGCTATGCGTTGGAATGGGGCGCGAAAAATCGCCGCATTTATTCAGCACGCCCGTTTCGCACGGGAAAATCCGCGCATAATAATCCGCCTGTTCGCGCGTCATGCAATAATACTTGCGGTAAAACCTCACGTTCTTTCGCAAGCTGCGGCGGACGCCGAACCGCCGAAGCCAGAACGTTGGTGAAAGCGAAAACTGGCGTAAGGAATACTCATCATCGCCAACGAAAGCATAAAACGGCGCGTCCGTCATCTCGTGGATGATCCGCTCCAGCCGCAGCAGCTTCATCGTGCCCATGCGGATGGAAAACACAATATCCGGCGCGAAATCCTCCACGAACGCGCGAAGCGCAGCCAGATCATAGCGCCCCAGCAGCCAAAGCCATTCGCGCGCAAGGCGAAGCGGCTCAGTTGTGATCTTTTTCAGCCGCGCATAGAGCGCGCGGTCTTCCGCCTCCGGCGCGGACGCAGAAGAATCTGTTCCCTGCCCTGCAAATGCGCGTCCGGCACGTTTGCCGCCGAGCAAGCTTTTTGCCATCATCTTATCCGTAACCTGGAAATAGCGGCTGCAGCAAGCATTATCCGGCAGTCCCGGCGAGCAATAGATGCTTGCAAATTCCGCATCGAATCCGCGGAACCAGTTTGTAAATACGTTGTTGCCGTTTGCCGAATCGCTCCAGGGCTCATCGGAAAGGATCAGTATTCTCATAGCATATCACCGCAGCTTCAGCGCTTTGACCGCCAGCGCGCAAACGCTCGGCAGCCGATAAAAAAGCGCGAAGAAAAAACCGATTTTTTTAGAAAGGTAAGCTGATTTGCGAATTTTTCCATATTCTTCGCAAAACCGCGCATAGAGCGCACTTTGATCGTTTTCATTGTTTGGATCTTTTTTGCACTCCATATAAAACAACATCAGCACCAGGCAAAACCGAATCCGCGAGCCCTCCACCGCGCGCAGATCGTCTTTCTGCGCGAAATAGGCGATCCGCGCTTCATAAATCGGGATAAAATCCTCACGCAGGAAAGATGCTTTACTGCGCATGATGCTGTTCGGGCTCTGATAATAATAGTAGAGCGCCGCGTCCGTCAGCGCGATGGTCTGCGCCGAATCCGCAAAACGATAGTACGTTGCGTCGTCCTCGTTGATCTTCCCTTCTGGAAATCGAACGCCCTCTACAATTTCGCGGCGGTAGAGCTTGCCGCACGCCGTAACCTTATACGCCATGCTTTCAAGCGCGTCATAGCGCCCGATGATTTGAACGCCGCTTTCTTTTTCCGGTTCGGAAAAATCGTCCGCCGAGCCGATCTCAAACCGGCACTGCACGATCTGCGCCTGCGTTTGCTCGAGAATCGCAAGCATGCGCTCGGCAAATTCCGGATGAATAAAATCATCGCTGTCAACAAACGCGATATAGCCGCCCGTGCAAACCGCAAGCGCCGCGTTGCGCGCGCTGCTCAATCCGCCGTTTTCCTTATGGATCACGCGGATACGCGGATCCTCCGCCGCAAGCGTATCGCAAATCTCACCGCAGCGGTCGGGCGAGCCGTCGTCCACAAGGAGGATTTCCAGCTCCCGATACGTCTGCGCGAGCACGCTTCGAACGCATCGCTCCAAATACGGCTCAACCTTATAAACCGGGATAATAACGCTGATCGTTCTGTTCATAGCAAGCTCACTTTTGAATGATTCTCGGTTTCTGCATCACAACGGTGCAGTTGTCCGGCACGTCCTGCGCAACGACGCAGCCGGCGCCGATATGCACGTGGTTTCCGATCGTGATCGGACCGATCACCTTTGCGCCTGCGCCGATCTCAACGAAATCGCCGATTTTCGGCGAGCCGCCGTTGCCGCCGCCGATCGTGACCTGGTGATAGAGGATGCACTCTTTGCCGATCACGCTGTCGTTGGAAACGATGATTCCGTTAAGTCCGTGCGGCAGATAGGGCTTGCCGCGAAATTCCGCGCACTTGCCGAGATGCGTGCCGAGCGAGGCATTGTTAAAAGCATCCATGCGCTTGATGCGGACAAGATACCAAAGGCTTTTCAGCCCGGATGGATGGCGCACGATATGCTCGCGCATTTTCCAGTATTTCGTATCGTTATAATGCGTAAAAAAGCTCCACAACCACAGGACCTTGTTGGAATAGCTCTGTGCCATCCGATCATCCCCCAAGCAAGCTGTTTTTTCGCTGTAAAATCGCTTCGCAAAGCACACGGCTGTCAAAATTCTTCGCAAAGCGGATTGCGTTCTGCGCATAGATTTCGCGCTGTGCCGCGTCCAGAAGCGCAGTCATCGCATCCGCCAAAGCAGCCGCGTCATGCGGCTTTACAAGCAGCCCCGTTTCGCCGCTGCGCATCGCATCGCGCGGACCGTCAATATCAGATGCGATGCAGGCAACGCCCATTGTTTCCGCTTCGATCAGCACGTTTCCAAAGCCCTCCCGATAGCTCGGAAGCAGCAGCACGTCCAGCGCGGCAAAATACCGCTCGGGATCGAGCACCTTTCCGGCGAGCTTTACGCGCGGCAGCGCTTCGGCTGCCGCCTGCAGCGCACCGTCCTCAACCGGTCCGACAAGCAGCAGCGCGGTTTTTTCATGCGCCGAAACCGCTTCCCACGCGCCGAGCAGCTCACGGATGCCTTTATCCACCGCGATCCTGCCGACAAAGCCATAGACAACCGTATCCTCCGCATAGCCGAACTGCTTGCGAATCTCGCTTCGCCATTGCGGTTTTTTCGAAAGATCAAACTTCTCCGTATTAACGCCGCCCGTGCTGCCCGCGCCGACGACGATCGCTTTTTCCTTGGGAAACAGCCCCATCGCAATACCTTTTTCCATCGTGGCGTTGCAGACACATTCCACGTGCGTGGAATTGCGGCAGGCGATCTGATCGAACAGCTTCACAAGCTTGCGCTTTACGCCGCTTTCGCCCTCGAAGCGGTAGCCCATCAGATGGTAGTTGCGAATCGGAATCCGCGCGGCTTTCGCGGCGATCGACGCTAAAAACGCCGCGTTCGGCGTGGAATACTGCACGAGGTCAAAACGCTCTTTTTTGAAGATGCGCTTGAGCTCCCGCAGCGCCGAGAGCGAACCAAACAGGTTCACGCCGCGCGGGATCGGCACGTCCATAAATCGAATTTCATTCGGAAGCGTATGCTTCAGATCGCAGTCGTCATGGCAGATCACGCTGACGTCAAAGCCGTTTGCCGCAAGGTAAATCAGTTGATCGCGGAAGAACGCATCGATCGTGCGGCCGATCGTAACAACGTAGCAAATTCGTTTTTGATCCATGGTTTTTATGTAGCAACCGCTTCCGTGCCCATGAATTCGCCCATGGTTTCATCCGCGCCTGCGTTGATCCCCTGGTGCTTCAGGACGTTCACGATCGTCATCCAAAAGATTTTTATGTCCAGCCCGAACGACACGTGGTCTACGTACCAGACGTCGTTTTCAAATTTCTGCTCCCAAGTCAGCTCGTTTCTGCCGTTGACCTGCGCCCAGCCGGAGATGCCGGGGCGCACCTCGTGGCGGCGCGCCTGCTCCGGCGTATAGCGCGGAAGATAGCGCATCAAAAGCGGTCTCGGCCCGATGAAGCTCATATCGCCGCGCAGAATATTGAGAATCTGCGGCAGCTCGTCAAAGCTCAGTTTTCGGATGATCCTTCCGCTTTTCGTCATGCGCTCGAAATCGGAAAGCACCCTGCCGTCGCGCTCGGTTTCCACGATCATCGAGCGCAGTTTATAGAGCCGGAACGGCTTGCCGTTTTTGCCCGGCCGCTCCTGCACGAAGAAGACGGGGCCTTTCGTTTCCAGCTTGATTGCAACGTAGCACGCGCCGACGATCACAAGCGCCGGAATGCCGAGGATCACCGAAAACAGCAGATCCAAAAAGCGCTTAAACGGCAAATACAGATTTCTTTTGCGATTATTCTTCATAATACTTTGCCAGCTCCTGATAGACGATCTTGCCCGATTCATTGCGCGGGATCGCATCAATAATGCAAACCGTAAACGCGGAGGGATGGAATCCCGTCTTTTGCGAGAGGAATTTCAGAACCTCTTCTTTCAGCTTGTCATCGGTTAAAAAGACGTACATATGATCGTCTTTTCCGGCGCAGACGCAGGAGATTCCATCGAAAGCCGAGGAGACGAGCCGCTCCGTTTCATCGAGATTGATGCGGCTGCCGAACACCTTCAAAAAGCGTTTCTTTCTGCCAACGATGTAATAAAAGCCGTCGGAATCGACTTTTGCCATATCGCCCGTCTGTAAAACGCCGCAGCGTTCATCGCCCTTGGCGAGATCCTCGCGCTGCTCCGCATAGCCGAGCGTTACGTTCCGTCCGGTATAAACGAGCTCGCCGACCGTATCGGGCTGGGTGATCGGTTCGCCGCAGGCATCGATCAGCGAGAACTCGCCGCCCGGGATGGCAATGCCCATACTGCCGCGTTTGCGCACGGCATACTCCGGCGGCAGATACGCCATTCGCGCCGTTGCCTCCGTCTGCCCGTACATCACAACGAAGTGCTTGCCCGTCTGCGCGGCAAAATCCGCAAACTTTTCATGCAGCTCAACCGAGAGCTTGCCGCCTGCCTGCGTGAGCGTTTTGAGATCGGGCAGGTCCATGCGGAAAAAGCGGAGCCGGTTGAGCATTTCATAGATATACGGCACGCCCGCAAACGATGTAACGCGCTCGTCTTTTACGCGCGCCCAAAACTCCTTCTGCATCAGCGTATGCTCGGTGAGGATCATTTCCGCGCCGACGAACAAATGCGTATTGAGCACGGAAAGACCGTAAGTATAGTGCATCGGGAGCGTTGTGATCGGGCGCTCATCGCCGTCGATGTGCAGATACTCCACGATGGATTCGGTATTTGCGAGAATATTATCATAGCTCTGGCGCACGAGCTTGGGGCTGCCGGTGGAGCCGGAGGTTGTCAGCAGCAGCGCGAGATCGCCATAAAGCTCGCAATGCGGCGCACTTTCCGCGCGCAGCAGCGTATAGCCCCATTCGCCGTAGCCGGCGGTATATCCGGGAAACTCCGCCGCGTTTTTCTCCGGCAGCCAAAGGTACTTCGGCTGATAGGTATCCAGCAGCGAATGCAGCAGCGACCGCTCCAGTCCGGAATCCACGAGAACGGGAACGATCCCATGGTTCAGCGCGGCAGTATAGCCGAGGATCGAGCCGGCGCTGTTCGTGCAGAGAATAAAGATGAGGCATCGTTCGCCGACCGCATCGGCAAACGCTTCGCCATGACGAAGCAGTGTATCATAGCGATAGATTTCGCCGGAATCATCCGTAGCGAAAGGCCGATTTCCAAATTTTGCAAAATCCCAGAGCATTTGTTTCCACCTCTGTTTTATCGGAAGCACCGATGAATGATTTCAATAATCCGATCCTGCTGATCGGGGGTGATTTTATTATCGCTCGGCAGGCAGAGACCGCGGCGGAAAACATCCGCGCTGACGTCCGCTCCGTCTTCGCGCGCGATGAACGGATGCGCGCGGTAGATCGGCTGCAGATGCATCGGCTTCCAGATCGGTCTGCCCTCGGCATTGAACGCTTCGAGCGCCTGCAGGATCTCCGTCGGGCAGGATTTGCCCGGCGCGGAGGTGAACTCCGCCGCAAAATCGCCGCGCTTCGTTTCGCACATTGCCGCATCATCGATCAGCATACAGCTCAGCCACCAGTTTGGCTCGCTGTCCGCCGCGTAGGGGTTCATCGAAACGGGAAGATCCTGAAAGCCCTCCCGATAACGCTCGTAAATCGCCTTTTTCTGCGCGATATGCGCCTGCAGATACGGCATCTGTCCGCGGATCACGCCGGCAACGATATTGCTCATACGGTAGTTATAGCCAAGCTCCGAATGCTGATACCACGGCGCGGCATCGCGGCTCTGCGTGCTCCATTTGCGCACCTTGGCGGCATCTTCCTCGCTGTTGCAGAGCAGCATACCGCCGCACGAGCCGGTAATGATCTTATTGCCGTTGAAGCTGATTACGCCGAGATCGCCGAAGTTGCCCGTTTGCTTGCCGCGATACGTTGCGCCAAACGATTCGGCGGCGTCTTCCACGATCAGCGCGCCGTGCGCATCCGCGATGCGGCGGATCTCCGCCATCTTGCCGGGCACGCCGTAAAGATGCGCAATGACGATCAGCTTTACGTCCGGATAGATCGTAAATGCCCGCTCCAGCGCGGCAGGGTCCATGTTCCACGTTTCCGGCTCGGTATCGATAAACACCGCTTCGCCGCCCTCGTAGGCAACAGGGTTGACCGTCGCGTCGAAGGTCATATCCGTGCAAAACGCTTTATGCCCCTGCAGCGTGCCTTCGTTCGCTTTCGGCTGCCCATAGAGCTTTTCGCCGGCAAGACGGATCGCAAGATGCAGCGCGGCAGTTCCCGTGCCGAGCCCGACCGCGTATTTGCAGCCGATCAGCTCCGCAGCCTTGCGCTCCACTTCGTTGATGTTCTCGCCGATCGTGCTGACCCAGTTGGTTAAGATCGCGTCATCGACCCATTTTTGCTCGTCGCCGTGCATCGTTGGAGACGAGAGCCAAATCTTATTTGCGAACGGCGTTAGTCCTGCAAAATCGGGATGCGATAGGATCGCCTTTTTTTCCAAATCGTTCATAGAACGCCACCCTCTCAAGCATTATTGGGGATCGTTCGGCTGATAAAGCTCCAGCCGGCTATAAAGCGCGCGGCGCTCCGCCGCGCCTTGCAGCAGTGTTCCGCTCAGCGCGGGGCGCTTGCCCTGCGCGATCTGAACTGCGCGTTTCGCACCGAACCAGACCCATCCGGCAGGCAGAAGCACCTTCCACTTTTTGCTTTTTTCCCATTTTGTATAAACGACGTTGTTCATCGAAGCGGCAAACTGCTTCAGCAGACTGCCCTCCGAAACGCCGGATTTACCGCGGTTGGAGATCAGATACGCCTGGTTGATACGCTGCTGATCTTTCTTGCCGAAGTTGCCGCCGGCAAGGATGTCCTCCATCAGCGCATCGGAGAGTGCCAAATCCGCATCATCCGCCCATGCGCCTGCCGGGCATTTGAGATACTGCCTGCAGCAGCGCGTCAGCACTTTCGCAAACTGCCAGAGTCCGACCGCTTTCATCTTTTCTTCAAACAGCTCGCAAAACGCGCTGTCTTCCATCGAATTGAGGAAGACCGCCCAATCGCACAGATGGCGCAGGCCGACGCCCTCGCCCGTGAGATGATGGCACGTATGCAGCAGCAGAATGATCCCATGATGCAGCGCGCTCGGCAGCAGCATTTCGCCGTTTTCGTTCAGTTTTGCTGCTTCAAGCAAGTCCGCCGTAAGCGCCTTGACTCGTTCGCCGGGTTTCCCCGCCGGCATACCGGGCAAACCATAATGCAGCTCATAATGCATCGTCTTGCCCTTATAGACCACATGGCATTCATGCGGCTCATTCCAATCGGAAAGGCCCTGCGCCGAAAGAACCGCTCCGGCGCGCGAAACGTCATCCGGGGAAACGAGAAAATCAACGTCGCCCATCTGCCGGTATTCCGGCACGGGATAATACGATGCCGAAGCGCAGCCTTTCAAAATCACATAGGGAATCTCCGCCTCGGTGAGCCAGCGATGCAGCAGCGCATGGTTATGAATAACGCGGAGGTTATTCACAAGCATCTGATTTGCACGCTGTTCCCACTGCTGATAAACCTCCGGCGCGATCTCCTCCGGCTTCAGCGCACGCAGTGCAAGGAGCGTGACCGACTGCGCCTGCGCTTCTTCCATAACGGCGCGCCAGTCCGGTTCCTCCAGCGGCTCCGAAACGCCGAACAGCGCGCGGGCAAGCAATGCGCAGAGCGTTTTTTGCGCGCCTGTGATCATTCGCTCTTTCTCCAAACCATTTTATTGACAACGCCGGTATAGGACTGGATCAGTTTGACCACCTTATCCGAAACGTTTTCATCCGTATAGTCGGGAACGGGAATGCCGTTATCGCTGTTTTTCACCATTTCTACCGCCAGCGCAACCGCCTGCAGAAGTCCTTCGCCTTCGATGCCGGCGAGGACGAAGCAGCCCTTGTCCAGCGCCTCGGGGCGCTCGGTGCTCGTGCGGATGCAGACCGCCGGGAACGGCTTGCCGATCGAAGCGAAAAAGCTTGCCTCTTCCGGCAGCGTTCCGGAATCGGAAACCACGGCAAACGCGTTCATCTGCAGGCAATTATAATCGTGGAAACCGAGCGGTTCATGTCGAATTACGCGGGAATCCAGCTTAAAGCCGGTCGATTCGAGCCGCTTTTTGCTGCGCGGATGGCAGGAATAGAGGATCGGCAGATCGTAAGCTTCCGCCATGCGGTTCACGGCAGAAAACAAGCTCACGAAATTCTTTTCCGTATCGATATTCTCTTCCCGATGCGCGGAAAGCAGAATATATTTGCCTTTTTGGAGCCCAAGCCGCTGATGCACGTCCGATGCTTCAATCGCTTTGAGATTCTCGCGCAGCACCTCCGCCATCGGCGAGCCGGTAACGAACGTGCGCTCTTTCGGAAGCCCGCATTCGGCGAGATACCGCCGCGCGTGCTCCGTATAGGCAAGGTTCACGTCCGAGATGATATCCACGATGCGGCGGTTCGTCTCCTCGGGCAGGCATTCGTCCTTACAGCGGTTGCCGGCTTCCATATGGAAGATCGGGATATGCAGCCGCTTCGCGCCGATTGCGGACAGGCACGAATTCGTATCGCCGAGGACAAGCAGCGCATCCGGCTTGATTTCCGCCATAAGCTGATATGATTTGGCGATAATATTGCCCATCGTTTCGCCGAGGTCGCTTCCGACGGCATCCATATAGATCTCCGGATCGGCGATGCCGAGATCGCGGAAGAATACGCCGTTGAGATTGTAATCATAGTTCTGACCGGTATGCGCAAGGATCGTATCGAAATACTTGCGGCATTTTTTGATCACCGCCGCAAGGCGGATGATCTCCGGACGCGTGCCGACGATGATCAGCAGCTTCAGCTTTCCGTTGTTCTGAAAGGAAACGGGTTTCATGGCGTTGCTCCTCCCTTTGGTTCTCTCAGGCAAAACGCGCCTTCAAATCCTCGGATATTTTTTTCTCGATCTCACGCGCCGCAGCCTCCTGCGGCGCAGTGACGAACAGGTATGCTTTGAGCTTCGGCTCGGTGCCGCTCGGGCGGACGAGCGCGGTGTTGCCGCCCTCCAGACGGAACGTGAGCACGTCCGCCTTCGGCAGTCCGTTCACGCCGTTTGCGTAGTCCAGCACCGATTCCACCTTGAATCCGCCGATGGCATCAACGCCGCCGCGCAGATCCTTCATGATGGTTTTCATCTTCGTCATGCCGGCGCTGCCCTCAAACTGGAAGCTGTGCAGCGTTTGCAGGCTGTAGCCGAACTGCGCGTAAATTTCGGCAAGACGCTCCGGCAGGCTGACGTCGCGCGTTTTATAATAGGCGAACATCTCGCAGAAGAGATACGATGCGTTAACGGCGTCTTTATCGCGCACGTGCGATCCGCTGAGATAGCCGTAGCTCTCTTCAAAGCCGAAGATATAGCTGTCGGCTTTGCCCTCGCGCTCGAGGTTGCCGATCACTTCGCCGATATACTTGAAGCCGGTCAGCACGCTGACGGTTTTTACGCCGTAGTAAGACGCGATCTTCTCGGTCAGCTCGGCTGTGACGATTGTTTTTACAAACACGGGATCGTTCGGCATTTTGCCGTGCTTTTTCCGCTGGCTGCAAATGAAGTCGAGCAGCAAGATGCCCATTTCGTTACCGGTCATCAGCGTATATTCGCCGGGCTTTCCGCGAAGTCCCTTCACGTCCTTCACCGCAACGCCGCAGCGGTCGCAGTCCGGATCGGTTGCAAGCAGCAGATCCGCGCCGAGCTTTTCGCAATAGGAAAGTCCGAGCGCCATCGCCTCGCGGATCTCCGGATTCGGGTACGGGCAGGTCGGGAAATGGCCGTCCGGGTTTTCCTGTTCCTTAACGACCGTGATATTCGTAAAGCCCGTTTCCGTAAGCGCGCGCATAACCGGCTTTCTGCCTGCGCCGTTCAGCGGCGAATAGACAATCGCAACGTCGCGGTTGATTTCATCGCCGAAGAGGACGGAGCGCTTTTTCACTTCCTCGGTAAACGCCGTGTAAATCTCCTCGCCGATCAGCGAAACGAGCCCCTGCTTGACCGCTTCGTCATAGTCCATCGTCCGAACGTCGGCAAATTCGTCCACCGCCTCAACCTCGCCGAGGATCTCTTTTGCAACCTCGGTCCGGATCTGGCAGCCGTCCGAGCCGTAGACCTTGTAGCCGTTGTACTGCGCCGGGTTATGGCTGGCTGTGATCATAACGCCAACCGCGCAGCCGAGCGCGCGAACCGCGTACGACAAACACGGCACAGGCATCAATTCCGCGTAGCGGTGAACGCGGATCCCGTTTGCGGAGAGCACCTCGCAGACGACGCGGCAGAACTCATCCGACTGGATCCGGCTGTCAAACGCTACGGCTACACTGCGCCGTGCCGTGTCAAATTTTCGGTTCATATAGTTTGCGATACCCTGCGTTGTTTTCGCAACGGTATAGAGATTCATGCGGTACGTGCCTGCGCCGAGCACACCGCGCAGGCCTGCCGTTCCGAATTCGAGATCACGGTAGAACGCGTCCTCCGTTGCCGATTCATCCATCGCCCGAAGCTCCCGCAAAAGCTTTTCATCCTTCACTTTTGCGAGCCAGCGGTCGTATTCCATACGAATTTCCTGTTTGTTCCGTTCCATTGTTTGATCCTTTCCGTCCATAAGGGTTTGCTTGATTTCAGCGCGTTGTCATACCACGCCATTTTATTTTATATATAGGTATCTTAATCATACAATGCTTATTGATTTTCGTCAATAAAATTCTTTGTTTCTTTTAGACTTTTGTGTAATTTTACTATGACGCACATCAACAAGAAACGCGCAGATGTGTATGCATCTGCGCGTTTTTATCAAAAGCCTTATTCTGTTGCGAATTGCTTGCGCTGTTTGAGATAAAAAGCTGCGCCGAGGACGATCCAGACAATGAGCATGATATAGCTTTCTTTGCCGAAATGCACACCGCTGAGGCCCGGGATCGGGATGAGCTGCAAAACCATAAACGCAACCGAGAAGATCACGCCGACAACCGCCATTATCTTCAAAAATGCGCTGCCGTCGCCGTCGCGCTTCATGGTTGTAAGCGTTGCGGCGCAGGTGAAGAAATAGCCGATTGACGCGCCGATCGCGGACATATCCACAAACCAGCCGAGCGCCTCTCTGCCGAGGATCGGGCCGGAAAGCGAGATGACGATGCAGAAGATCATCGCATTGACGGGCGTGCCGAATTTCGGATGCACTTTGCCGAATACTGCCGGCAGATAACCGTCGCGGCTCATCGAGTACATCAGGCGGCTGGAGGCAAGATAGAAGCCCATGATACCCGAAAGCACCGCGCAGGAAACCGCAACGCCAACCAAAATTTTGCCCGGCAGGCCGAGCAGCCGCTCCGCCGCCGTCAGCAGAAGCCACGGTGTGCCCTCGCTGTTGACGATCAGATCGGGCCAATTCTGCAGCGCGGCAGCCGCGATCGTATTGTTCGCGGTATAGACGAAGCAGCCGAAAATAATCGCAATGATCATGATAAAGCTGACTTTCTTATAGGAGAACTTGAACTCCTCAGCCGCCTGCGGGATCGTATCGAAGCCGACGAACGCCCACGGCGCGATGGCAAACGTTGCGAGGATTGCCGAGGCGATGCCCATCGAGCCGCTGTGCGCGAATTCATCAACCGAGGTATACGTGCCGTTCGTTGCCGCCTCAATCGCGGCGGACTTATCAAAGCCCCAAAGCGGCGCAAGATTGGATAGCGACGCCTTCGAGCTGATGAGCGCGGCGACCGTAAGCGTGATCACAGAAACGCCGAGCAACGCGGCAAGCACCGTCTGCACGAAGCCGGCTTTCTTAACGCCGAGGATATTCAGCACGCCGAACAGGATCAGAATCGCCATTGCAAAGAGCATCTCGCCCATATAGACGTCAAAGCCGGCAATTGTATAATGGAAGCCGAATTTCAGAATATCGGCAGGACCGTCGAGTCCGTCAACGATCAAGCCGATCGCGGTGGAGTTCATCGGCACGTTGGTGAGATACGCCGCAACCAGGAACCAGCCGCAGAAATACGCGGCGGTTTTGCCGTAGCTGTTTTTCGTGAACGTAAATTCGCCGCCGGCCTTGGGGTATTTCGGAATCAGATACGCATAGCTGAAGGCGATGATGATCATAACCAGCGCGCCGAGCAGCATGGCGATTGCCGTTCCGGCAACGCCGGAATTGGGCAGGAATTTTTTGCCGGGATTGATAAACGAGCCCCAGCCGATGATGCAGCCGAACGCGATCGCCCAAACGTGCATCGGGTTGAGCTGCCGTTTCAGCCCCTGACCTTCTTCGGAAGTATTGCGCATAACAGTTCTCCTTTTCAAATATCGTAGGTTTTATCGATTTGCTTCAGTTCGCGCAACGTATCGATCTCCGATACGTCCGCCAATTCACACGGACGGATCGCAACGGAATACTGCTTCGGAAATACCGAAAGCGGAACCTGCTCCCAAAAGCGTTCCTTGCCGCCCGGCATCGCATACGCCGCCTCAATATGCTCGGCGAGTTTTTTGCCGCTGTCCGCATCCCAGTAGGAGATGCCGACCATCTGATAGCAATCGAGCCCGCCGAACTTTTCCTCGGTAATGATTCCATCTTTCACCGTGAAGCACCAATCATCGCTTCTCGCAACCTTAACGCCGAGAAAATCGGACGAATAATGGTATTTTGTAAGAACCTTCGGATTATGCAGGATCAGATCCGATTCGAAAACGTAGGCGTTTTGCAGCAAATCCCGCGCTGCGAGCGCCGAGGAAATGTTGTTCGTTTCGTTGTAAACCGGGTTCTCAATAAAGCGGATCGCCGGATACTTGTATTTCAGCTGATCGAACTGCTCGGCAAGATAGCCGCGCACAACGTAGATCTCCGCAATCCCGATGCTGCAGCACGCCTCGATCAAGCCATCGAGCATCTGCTTGCCATGTACGCGCACGAGCGGCTTCGGCGTATTGAGCGTGATCGGCAGCAGCCGCGAACCGACGCCTGCCGCAAGGAAAACCGCGCGCTTCACGGCATAAGGCTCCAGCGCGTCGATGCCGCGCTTCGTGATCGCGCCGTCTTTTGCAAATCCGCTCTCCGTAAGCTCTTTCAGCTGGCGGTTGACGGTACTGGGCGAAAGTCCCGTCCGTTCGCCGATTCGGCGCTGGCTGAGCGCGCCTTCCGCCTCCGCAAGCGCAACCAAAACATCAAACGCTTTTTTTGAAAGTTTCAAAGCCGCACCTCTGTTTTCGTATTCCATATTTATTCTTTTTATGAAACATTCCCCGCCGCTATTCACCCTGTTTACGGCGCGTTTTTGTTTCAGAATTATTTTCATGTTTTGCGTTATGAAACAACTATACTCCGCAGCAAGCCATCTGTCAAGCGAAAAAAATCGCCCGATTGACAATTCAATCGGGCGATGGTTTTTCTTTTATTCTGCGCGCAAAAGCTGTATCAGATTGAACATCAAAAGCAGCATCAAGCCACCGGTGAGCAGGCAGTGCTGCAGGCCGCCGTCGGCAAGCGTTACGCCGCCGAAATAAACACCGAGCAGGCACCACGCCGCGCTGACGCGCCGCTTCCCTTTATCGAACAAAAAGCCGCCGCAATAGTAAACGCCGAGCATGGAGGCAATGCTGAAAAACAGCTTATAGCAGTAATCCAGCGCAATGGGGTCTACGCTCCAGCGGCGGAAATTCAAAACGAGATTCACAAGCAAAAACAGCGTAGGCACAAGCGTTGTCCACGCGCCGGGTTTCGCCCCTTTGCGCAGCGCGGCAGCCGCCGCAACAACGGAAAGCGCCGCCGCAATGCCGAGAATCGAATCGATCCGCGCAAACAGCAGCTCCGCCGGCGCAATGCCATCCGCGGCAAGCAGCGGATAAACGTTCGCCGCAAGGATCAGCCCTGCAGCCAGCACGGACAGCACGGTTGTAAGCAAATGATTCTTATAAAGCTCGTTATACGCCGTCTTTTCCGGAATCTTCCGAACGGAAAACACCGCAAAAGCAGCAAAGAGCACGCTCCACGCCGCAAGGATGATCCATCCGCCGCCCTCGGGCAGGCCTCCGGATTGCGCCGCTTCCTGCAGCTGCAGCAGCCGCAAAACAAATCCGATCGCCGCCGCGCAGAGCGCAGCCGGCAGCAGTAAACCGTGTTTTTTCATTGCAACACGCTCCCAATTCATTTCTGAAACAGAGTATAGCATAAAACGGGATTATTTTGTATCACCTTTTCAAAAAAACTTTTTCGATCAAATTTGCGCTTCTTTTTTCTATTTTTTTATTTTTTTCTCTTGCAATATATAAATAAATGTGATAAGATTCGTTTTGTAAGACTGATGACGCTGAATGAGTGGGGTTCGTTCCCCACTCATTCTTGCTGATTGGAGAGGATTTTTTGAAGATAACCGATCAGGTCCGCGCCTTTGCCGAACCGGTCGTCCTCGAACACGGCTGCACGCTTTGGGACGTTGAATACGTCCGCGAGGGCGGCGACTGGTTCCTGCGGCTGTATATCGACAAGGACGGCGGCGTAAACATCACCGATTGCGAGGCGATCTCGCGCGCGGTGGACCCCATTCTCGATGAGAAAGACCCGATTGCGGAAAGCTACCACTTCGAGGTCTGCTCGGCAGGGCTGGAACGGCCGCTGAAGCGTCCGTCCGATTTTGAGCAGTTTCTCGGCGCACAGGTGCTTGTAAAGCTCTATCGGCCGCGCGGCGGCGCAAAGGAATTTATCGGCACGCTTGCCGCCTATCACGACGGCGACGTTACGATTCAGCACGGCGAAGAAGCCGTCACGTTCGAAAAAACCGAAGTCGCGCTCGTGCGGCTGTACGTGCAATAAGGTGAGGAGGATTCGGAAAAAATGAATTCGGAAATTTTCGGCGCATTGGCGCAGCTCGAAAAAGAGCGCGGTATTCCGCAGGCGTATATGATTGATAAGATCACGCAGGCGCTCGTTGCGGCATACAAAAAAGACAAAGAGGGTTATACCGACAACGTTTTCGTTGAAATGAACGACGGCAACATTGAAATGTACGCGCAGAAAGAAGTTGTTGAGGAAGTCATCTCCCCTGCAACCGAGATCGCGCTGGACGCGGCAAAGCTGATCGATGAGAAAGCCGAGCTCGGCGATCTCGTAAACGTATCGGTGCAGACGCAGGCATTCGGCCGCATCGCCGCCCAGACCGCAAAGCAGGTCATCATCCAGGGCATCCGCGAGGCGGAGCGCGGCATGGTGTTCGATACCTTCTCTTCAAAGGAGCATGAGATCCTCACCGGAACCGTTTACCGCATAGAGCCGGCAAGCGGCGACATCCTCGTTCGCATCGGCACGGGCAACGACCGCACCGACGCGCTGCTTTCCGCAACCGAGCAGGTCGCGGGCGAAACCTACCGCGAGGGCGATATGATCCGCGTTTACGTTGTGGAAGTCCGCCGCTCGACGCGCGGCCCGCAGGTCATCGTTTCCAGAACGCATCCGGGCCTTGTAAAGCGCCTGTTCGAGCTGGAAGTGCCGGAGATCGAATCCGGCGAAGTGGAAATCAAATCCATCGCCCGCGAAGCCGGTTCGCGCACGAAGATCGCCGTTTACGCAGCCGATGAAAACGTCGATCCCGTCGGCGCTTGCGTCGGTCCGCGCGGCAGCCGTGTCGGCGCGGTCGTCGATGAGCTGCACGGCGAAAAGATGGACATCGTCGTCTGGTCGGAGGATATGACGCAGTTCGTTTCCTCCGCGCTCAGCCCCTCGGACGTAATCTCCGTTACGATGCTGCCCGGCAGCGCAAAAGCCTGCCGCGTGATCGTGCCGGATGATCAGCTTTCGCTTGCCATCGGCAAAGTCGGTCAGAACGCCCGCCTCGCCGCGCGGCTGACTGGCTGCAAGATCGACATCAAGCCCGAATCGCAGGCAGACGAGCCGATCGAAGCCGAATAAACCAAAGAATACGGAAAAGGAGGTGCTGTAAATGCCGAAGAATATCCCCATGCGGCAATGCGTGGGATGCAGGGAAATGAAGCCCAAACGCGAGCTGCTTCGCGTGGCGCACGCGCAGGACGGCAGCGTTACGCTGGATTTCGGCGGCAAAGCGCCCGGACGCGGCGCATACGTTTGCCGCAGCACCGATTGCCTGAAAAAAGCGATCAAATCCCGCGCGCTTGAGCGCGCGTTCAGCGCGGAAATTCCGCAGAGCGTTTATGATTCTCTGATCGCGGAGCTGGAGGGCGCGGAAAATGGATAAAGCGCTTGGACTGCTCGGCCTTGCAAGAAAAGGCAGCCGGATCGAGCTTGGCGAAGAAGCCGCAGGCGGCGCATGCCGCAGCAGCAAGGCAAGGCTTCTCCTGCTTGCGAGCGATGCCGGCGAAAGCGTAAAGCACCGCGCGGAATACTTCGTCCGCTCCGGCAAACCGCCGCTGCTCATCGCGCCCTACACAAAGGCGGAGCTCGGCAGCGCGCTCGGCCGCCCGGTATGCCCCATCGCGGCATTGACGGACGTTTCACTGGCACTGGCGTTTGTGAAAGCGCTGCCGGAGCCGGAAAGCTATGAAGATCTCCTAAACACGCTCGAACCGGCGGTAAAGCGCGTTCAGCAGCGGAGAAAAGAGGAAAAGGCGCACCGCGCAAACGTGCGCCGGGGAAACACACACAGCGCAGCACGATAATGGAGGTGGCTATATGAGCACTCTGATAAAATACCGCATTGGCGAGATGGCGAAGGATTTCGGCGTCCCGACCAAATTTGTGACGGAGTACGTTACGAAATACTATGAAAAGCCGAAGAGCTCGCAGCAGGTTCTAACGGAAGAGCAGCTGAACTTCCTGTTTGACGTTATCACGCGCGAACATCAGATCGATTCGCTGGAGCAGGTTTTTGCCGTTGCACCGGCGCCGAAGGCAAAGGAAGAACCCAAGGCGGAAGCCGCCGCGCCGGCAGAGGAAAAGAAAGCCGAGCCGGAAGCGCCGAAGAAGCCGGCAGAGCCGGAGCGCAAGCGCGAACGCCGCGTGATCGATACGAGCGCCGTAACGGTGAACACCGAGCGCTTTGACGACCATGCAGACGAGCTCGTTTCCGAGCGCGTGCAGAACTACACCGGCGGCAAGCAGAAGATCGGCAACAAGCGCCAGCAGCAGCAAAAGAAGAAGTTTTCCAGCAAGAGCCGCAACGAGGAGCAGAACAAGATCCGCCGCTTGCAGCTTGAGGTCATCAAGAAAACGCCGCTTACCGTCAAGATCCCCGATGAGATCACGGTCGGCGAGCTTGCTTCGCGCATGAAGAAGACCGCGGCGGAAGTCATCAAGTGCCTGATGAAAAACGGCGTTATGGCGTCCGTAAACCAGACGATCGACTTCGATACCGCCGAATTTGTAGCCGTTGAGCTCGGCTGCAAGGTTGAAAAAGAAGTCATCGTAACGATCGAAGAAAAGCTGATCGACGATCACGAAGACAGCGCGGATGAACTCGTCTCCCGCAGTCCGGTCGTTGTTGTTATGGGCCACGTTGACCACGGCAAGACCTCCCTGCTCGACGCCGTTCGAAACACGAACGTTGTTTCCGGCGAGGCAGGCGGCATCACACAGCACATCGGCGCTTACACCGTTAAAATCAACGGCCAGTCCGTTACGTTCCTCGATACGCCGGGCCACGCCGCGTTTACGGCAATGCGTGCGCGCGGCGCGCTCTGCACCGATATTGCGATTCTCGTTGTCGCCGCGGACGACGGCATCATGCCGCAGACCGTTGAGGCGATCAACCACGCGAAAGCAGCAAATATCCCCATCGTTGTTGCGATCAACAAGATGGATAAGCCGGGCGCAAACCCCGACCGTATCATGCAGCAGATCACCGAATACGATCTCGTTCCCGAAGAATGGGGCGGCGATACCGTTATGTGCCCGATCTCCGCGAAGACCGGCGAGGGCATCGACAAGCTGCTTGAGATGGTTCTGCTGACCGCGGAAATGCAGGAGCTGAAGGCAAACCCGAACCGCCTGGCAAAGGGTACCGTTATCGAAGCGCGGCTGGATAAATCCAGAGGCCCGATCGCAACGCTGCTCGTGCAGAACGGCACGCTCAAGCAGGGCGATATCATCATCGCCGGAACGGCTGTCGGCCGCGTCCGCGTTATGACGGACGACAAGGGCAGAACCGTTAAGGAAGCCGGTCCGTCCATGCCCGTTGAGATCACCGGACTTGCGGACGTTCCCGGCGCGGGCGATACCTTCAACGCCGTTGAAGACGAGCGCATGGCGCGCCAGCTCGTTGAGCAGCGCCGCGAGAAGATCAAGCAGGAAGCTGCCGCGCAGCAGACAAAGGTTACGCTGGATAATCTGTTTGCGCAGATGCAGGCAGGCGAAATGAAAGAGCTGCGCCTGATCGTCAAGGCGGACGTACAGGGCAGCGCGGAAGCCGTCAAGGCGTCGCTGGAGAAAATCTCCAACGAAGAGGTGCGCGTGAAGGTCATCCACGCAGGCGTCGGCGCGATCAACGAATCGGACGTTCTGCTTGCCTCCACCGCGAACGCGATCATCGTCGGCTTCAACGTACGTCCGGATTCCGTTGCGCAGGCAAGCGCAGCGCGCGCAAACGTGGACATGCGGATGTACCGCGTGATCTACGATGCGATTGAAGAGATCCAGGACGCAATGAAGGGCATGCTCGATCCGAAGTTCCGCGAAGCGGTCATCGGTCACGCCGAAGTGCGCCAGACCTACAAGGTCTCCGCAATCGGCACGATCGCCGGCTGCTACGTCAAGGACGGCAAGATCACGCGCGATGCGCAGGTTCGCGTTCTGCGCGATAATATCGTCATTCACGAAGGGCAGCTCGGCTCGCTGCAGCGGTTCAAGGATTCCGTTAAGGAAGTTGCCGCCGGCTATGAATGCGGTATGTCCATCGAAAAATACAACGATATTAAAGAAGGCGATATCTTTGAATGCTTCGTGATGGAGCAGATCAAGGACTAACCTGAATTGGGGAAACGGTTCGTTTCCCCAATTTTGAATGAGGTGAACAAATGGCATCGAATCGAATCGGACGGATCAACGAAGAAATTCAGCGCGAGCTGGCGGAGCTGCTGCGGAATCTGAAAGATCCGCGCGTTACGGGCGCGATGGTTTCCGTAACCGGCGTTCAGGCAACGCCCGATCTGCGCTATGCGAAGGTCCGCATCAGCGTTCTGGAGCAGGAAAAGGCGAAGGACGTTATGAAAGGGCTGAAATCCGCCGGCGGCTGGCTCCGCCGGGAGCTTGGCAGCCGTTTGCAGCTGCGCTATACGCCGGAACTCGTTTTCGAGGAAGACGACTCCATCCGCTATGGCGCGCACATGAGCGAGCTGCTTTCAAAGCTGAATACAGGTGATTCCAATGAAGACGCTTGAACAAACCGCCGAATATCTGCAAAACAACGATCATTTTCTGATCCTGACGCACCGCCGTCCTGACGGCGACGCAGTCGGCTCCGCCGCCGCGCTTTGCATGGGGCTGCGGCAGCTCGGCAAGGACGCGGAGCTGTTTCCGAATCCGCAGTTCGGCGCGAAGTTTTCGCCGCTGTACTTCGGGCTGCTCGGCAGCGGCGATCCGCGCGGCAAGAAGCTGATCTCCGTAGACTTAGCGGCGGAAACGCTGCTGCCGTATAACGCGGCAGGACTTGCCGGGCGCACGGAATTTGCAATCGACCACCACGGCTCGCATCAAAACTACGCGAAGCAATGGTACGTGGATGCAAAGGCGGCAGCTTGCGGCGAGATCATTTTGCAGCTTTTGCAGATGCTCGGCGCGGAGATCACGCCGCAGATTGCGGACGCGCTCTATATTGCGATCGCAACCGATACCGGCCGTTTCTGCTACGATAATACAACGGCAGATACCTTCCGCGCGGCGGCAGTCTGTCGCGAAGCCGGCGCAGATACCGCCGAATGGAACCGCATTCTCTTCACCGCAAAGACGATGGGCAGGCGGCGCATCGAGGCGTATCTCACCGAGCATACGGAGCTGTATCGGGACGGCAAACTCGCGCTTTGTATGCTCCCCAATTCCGTTGTGAAAGACTTCGGCGTGCAGGAAGACGAGCTGGACGATATTTCCGGCTTCCCGCGCGATCTGGAAGGCGTGCAGATCGGCGTTATGATCCGCGACGTAAAGGACGGTGCGCGCATTTCCCTCCGAACGGATGGAAGTTGGGACGCTTCGGCGATCTGCGAGGAGCTTGGCGGCGGCGGTCACGCGGCTGCCGCAGGCGCAACCGTACCCGGCACGCTGGAAGACGGCAAGGCTGCCATCTTAAACGCGCTGAAGAAATTTGAAGTATGAACGGCATTTTGATCGTTGATAAGCCCGCCGGCTGGACAAGCCAGGACGTTGCGGCAAAGCTGCGCGGCGTTCTGCATGAAAAGCGCATCGGTCACGGCGGCACGCTCGATCCGATGGCAACCGGCGTTCTGCCAGTTTTCGTGGGCAGGGCAACACGCGCGGTGCAGTTTTTCGAATCGGCGGAAAAAGAATACATCGCCGGACTTCGGCTCGGCGTAGAAACCAACACGCAGGATATCGAAGGCGAGATCCTGCAAACGAAGCCGCCTGCAACGCGCGATGCGCTGGAGGCGGTCTTGCCGCGTTTTCTCGGCGCGCAGGCGCAGATTCCGCCGATGTTTTCCGCAATCAAGATCGGCGGCAAAAAGCTCTATGAGCTTGCCCGGCAGGGCAAGGAGATCGAGCGCCAGCCGCGCGCGATCCGCATTGCGGAATTGGAGCTGCTGGGCGAAGAAAACGGCGATTATCTGCTGCGCGTTCGGTGCAGCAAAGGCACCTATATCCGAACACTCTGCCACGATATCGGGCAGGCGCTCGGCTGCGGCGGCTGCATGAGCAGCCTGCGCCGCACGAAAGCCGGCATCTATGATCTTGCGCAAAGTACGCCGCTCGATGCGATCATCGCATCGGAAAACCCGGAAGCGCTGCTGCTTCCGGTGGACAGCTTATTTGCGGATTACACTGCGATTACGCTGAGCGGCAAACAGGAAGCCCTCTGCCGATGCGGCAACGCAATCCCGATGCAGGGCAGCGGTTTCGTGCGCGTTTACGCGCAGAGCGGCGAATTTTTGATGGTTGGGCAGTTTTCGGGCAATTCGCTCCGAACGGTGAAAAGCTTTTTCGAGGTGAGTTAATTGGCAGTTTTGGCACTGGGCTTTTTTGACGGCGTCCACGTGGGTCACGCGGCGCTGCTTCGCGCTGCCCGTGCGCTTGCCGATCGGCTCGGATGCGATGCCGAAGCGATCACGTTTGACACGCACCCGTCCGCACTTCTCTCCTCCTCGCCGCAGCCGCTGCTCGGCTCGGTAGATGATCGCCGCATATTGATGACGCGGTTTGTTGATCGCGTTCGCGTGCTTCCGTTCAATCGGGAAACGCTCCACACCCCATGGCAAACCTTTGCCGCGCAGGTGCTTGCCGACGCAGACGGACTCGTTTGCGGCTACGACTACCGTTTCGGCGAAAACGGCGCAGGGACCGCCGATTCTCTGCGGCAGTTTGCAGCGGCGCGGAACATTCCCTGCGAGGTGATTCCGCCCGTGCAGCTTGACGGCGGCGCGGTTTCATCCACGCGCATCCGAAAGCTCCTGCAGGACGGCGAAACGGCGCAGGCGGTTCAGCTTTTGGGGCATCCGCATCTTATAAGCGGAACCGTTTCCCATGGGCAGCAGCTTGGGCATACGCTCGGGTTCCCAACGGCAAACCTGCCGTTTGCAAGCGGCATTCTCGTTCCGGCATACGGCGTTTACGCCGCAAAAGCGGAAACAGCGGAAGGAACGTTTGACGCCGTTTGCAACGTCGGAACGCACCCGACCGTCGGCGCTTTAGACGCGGCGCAGGCGGAAGCGTGGCTGCTGGATTTTGACGGCGACCTCTACGGTCAGCCGATCCGCCTTTGGATTTATGACCGGCTGCGCGAGGAGCGCGCGTTCCCCGACCTTGCATCGCTGAAAGCGGAAATCCTCCGCAACGCCGAGCAAGTGCGCCAACTGGCAAAAAACGGGCAAATGAATTTCTAATTATTGTGCATCTTTTTTCTTGACAAATATTCACACAGAAGCTACATTTATTGCATAATTATGCAAGGAGGCTACTGCAATGAGCAAAAAAATCAACACGAAATGCGTGCAGGGCGGCTATACCCCCAGCAACGGCGAACCGCGTCAAATCCCGATCATCCAGTCCACAACGTTCAAATACGCAACGAGCGAGGATATGGGCAAGCTCTTTGATCTGGAAGCCTCCGGCTATTTCTATACGAGATTGCAGAATCCCACGAACGACTTCGTTGCGGCGAAGATTTGTGAGCTGGAAGGCGGCACGGCAGCGATGCTGACCTCCTCCGGTCAGGCAGCGAATTTTTATTCGATTTTCAACATCGCCAACTGCGGCGATCACGTAATCGCGTCCTCCACGATCTACGGCGGCACTTACAACCTCTTCGCCGTTACGATGAAGAAAATGGGCATCGAATTCACGTTCGTCAATCCCGATTGCACCGAAGCGGAACTCAACGCAGCGTTCCGCCCGAACACGAAAGCCGTTTTCGGTGAAACGATCGCAAACCCGGCGCTGACCGTTCTCGATATTGAAAAATTCGCAAAATGCGCCCATGCGCACGGCGTTCCGCTGATCGTGGACAACACGTTTGCAACGCCGGTGAACTGCCGTCCGTTTGAATGGGGCTGCGACATCGTAACGCATTCCACCACGAAGTACCTGGACGGTCACGGCGCGGCGGTTGGCGGCTGCATCGTGGATAGCGGTAACTTCAACTGGATGGCGCACGCTGAAAAATTCCCCGGCCTCTGCACGCCGGACGAAAGCTACCACGGCATCACCTACGCCGAAAAATTCGGGCAAGGCGGCGCATTCATCACGAAAGCCACTGCGCAGCTGATGCGCGATTTCGGCTCGATTCAGAGTCCGCAGAACGCATTTTTGCTGAATCTCGGCATCGAGAGCCTGCACGTGCGCATGGCGCGCCACTGCGAAAACGGACTTGCAGTTGCGAAGTTCCTGCAATCGCATCCCAAAGTTGCTTGGGTTACCTACCCCGGTCTGGAAGGCGACAAGTATTACGCGCTTGCGCAGAAATATATGCCCAACGGCACCTGCGGCGTTGTATCGTTTGGCGTGAAGGGCGGCAGAAAGGCTGCCGAGGCATTTATGAAGGAGCTGAAGCTCGCGGCGATCGAAACGCACGTTGCCGATGCGCGCACTTGTTGCCTGCATCCTGCAAGCGCAACCCACCGCCAGATGAACGACGCCGAGCTTGCGGCGGCAGGGATCACGCCCGATCTGATCCGCATGTCCTGCGGCATTGAGGACAAAGACGATCTGATCGAAGACCTCAGCCAGGCATTTGATAAAATCTAAAAAAGACTGACTTGCGAAAATCCGCAAGTCAGTCTTTTTTATCCCATGATCTCGGCGTAGGCGGCAACTGCGTTTGCAACGCAGTCGTCGCAGGGGCAGATCGGAATGCCCGTGCGCTTGCCCTTGAGGTCGCCGCAGCTTACCGCGCCGCAAGCTGCCTGAAACAGCTCCGATATCTGCCGCGCAGAGCGGATCGTTCCGCCCTTCAGTCCGGCAGCCATCACCGCGCCCACAAGCGCGCCGCACGTTGCTTCCATATTGCCCATGCCGGAGCCAAAGCCGGCGCCGAGCTGCATAAGCGTTTGCGCCGGAGCTTCCGTTTCGCCGGAAAGCGCCGTTAAAACCGCCTGGCAGCAGTTATAGCCGCCGTGCTTCAGCTCCACGGCCTTTTCCGCAAGTTCCATCGCATTCATTGATATCCCTCCATTTTTCTGCAATGAGTATAGCGCATCGGATTGCAAAATGCAATTCAAGACGCATTTCCATCATCGAACCGTCAGTTTGGAGAGCATCAGGTTGCCGAAATCCGCCTTACCGTTCACGGTGCAGACTTCGCCGAACATAAACAGTCCGAGTCCGTCCGTATGGAGCGGCGCAGGCAGGATCTTTTTGAGCCCGGCACAGCCGAAAACAAGGCTGTCCGCATCCTCATAAAATGCCTGCATCTGCTTTTGCACGTCGTTTGGATTCGCGTAACGCAGGAGCATCCGCGTATGCAGATCCCTGCCGGAGATCAGCTTGCCGTTCGCAATGCTCATGTGCGCATTGATACCGTCTTCGTCCGAGATCGTCAGATGCTCGAAATCGTCCGGAGCAAGATCTAACTGCGCGCGTTTTTGGTTGTACCATGCAACCGCGTCTTCGCCGTTGACGGTTCGGATCGTGCGGGCGTCTTCCAGTTCCAAAACACATTGCTCTAAAACTTCCGTATGGATGTTGCGGCAGGAAACCGCGATCTCATAGCGGTCGTCATCGATGCAGAAAAGTGATGCTTCACCGCCGCCTGCAATCAACCCCATGCGGTCTTCAAATGCGGCCGCGCCGCCCGTTATGGGACAGCCCATTCGGCGGCTGACTTCACCGATAAACGCATTTTCGCCGCCTGCGTTGCCAAGCAGCGCAATGATCGCCTGCGGCGCTTTTTTCGGCAGGTTTTCCAAGCAGTGCCGATAGCTGCCGTGGATGACCGTACCGCGCAGATCCTTTGCAAATGTGCGCAGATTTGCCGCCGTCGGATCCTCGCAACCGACCATTCCAAACGACGCCGCGCCGAATTCGATCCCATCAAGCGGCTGCCGCGGCGTAACAAAAGAGAGTTTCATCGTCTTTCCTCCAAATCTTTTTGCCTTGATTATAGCATAAAGATACCAAAAAGAGAACGCCCCGTTGGGGCGTTCTCTTTTGGTGCCGGTGGCCGGACTCGAACCGGCACGCCATCGCTGGCGGTGGATTTTGAGTCCACTACGTCTACCAATTCCATCACACCGGCGTAAGGTTTCGGCTTTCCGCACCTTCGGATAGATTGTACTACAGCGGCGGTGGAATTGCAAGAAAAAGTTGCGCAGACCACTCCTCGTCGCGCTCTGCATAGCGGCTACGGGGTGTTTCATGGTGCGGCGTAGGGGCGACCATTGGTCGCCCGTTCGGGTCCGTGCGCTTCGGCAGTTTTCGGGCGGCTGATAGCCGCCCCTACGTGTGCATTTTCCATTGTCAATTGATCCTCAGCCGCTCATTTGCTTGGCAAGGTCGCGGCGAAGGCGCAGCATGATGCGCTTTTCAAGCCGCGAGATATACGACTGCGAGATGCCGAGCTGATCGGCAACTTCTTTTTGCGTTTGCTCCCGCCTGCCGGAGAGCCCGAACCGCATGGCAACGATCTCGCGCTCCCTTTGCGGCAGACGATCGAGCGCTTCATGCAGCAGCTTCCGCTCCGCATCCTCCTCCATCGGGCGAATCACACTATCGCCGTCCGTGCCGAGGATATCGGAAAGCAGCAGCTCGTTGCCGTCCCAATCGGTATTGATCGGCTCATCGAGCGAGATCTCCGCCTTCCGGTTGGAAATTTTGCGGATATGCATCAGAATCTCGTTTTCGATGCAGCGCGATGAATACGTTGCGAGCTTGATGTTCTTATCCGGCTTAAACGTGCTGACGGCTTTGATCAGACCGATCGTTCCGATGGAAATAAGGTCTTCAATGCCAACGCCGGTATTTTCAAACCGCCGCGCAATATAGACGACAAGGCGCAGATTATGCTCGATCAGAAGCTGCTTTGCGCTATCATCTCCGATTGAAAGGCGCTCCAAAAGGTCGCGCTCCTCCTCCGGACTGACGGGGGACGGCAGAATATCGCTGCCGCCGATGTACATAACTTTACTCGGCCTTACAAGGCGGAGCAGCCAAAGCAGAACCGTAAGTTTCATGACGCAATTCCTCCGATCAGCGCTTCATAGCTGCCGCCATCGGAAACAGGCGTAGGCGATACGGCAACGAGCGCAGTATGTTCCTTCTTTTCCCCGATTTTCACGCGGCACGGGATCGCCGCCAAAAAGCCGCGCTGCACGCCGACGGCGCGGTATGGCACAAGCCTTGCCTTGAGCGACGGATGCGACGCGATCCACGCTGCTGCATCCTCGCCCGGCAGCTCTGCGCCGAGCAGCTCCCGTCCGCGCTGCGGCGCAAGCACGATCACCGGCTCGCCCGTGAGCGGATCGGAAAGCGTATTGCCGGTATCGCGCAGCGCGGTAACGGAAACCGTCCGATTTCCGAGCGTGATGCGGATTGCCGTCTGTTCGCGGCTGCCGTGGCGCATCGCGCCTGCTGCAAGCAGCGCGGCGGCAAGATAAAATACGCCCGCAAGCAGAATCAGCATTCTTGCGGAGATCGGGTAGATGCTCTCGCCGCGCAGCGTAACAAGCTCCAAAACTTCCGACTGCACGATCGCGTAGACGATCCCTGCAAGCGCAGCTCCGCAGAGGATCATCAGCGCGGCAGGGCGCAAGGCGCGCGGACGAACGCCGTAGGCGATTGCCGCCATCGCCAAAAAGCAGAGCATTCTGCCGAAAACCGAGCGGAAAAACAGCGGAACGGGCAGCACCACCGCAACGGCATAGAGTCCGCCGAGCGCGGCTGCAAGCGCCGCGCGCCATCTGCGCAGCGGATAGCCGCAGAGCTTTGCGCCGAGCAAAAGCAGCAGAAAATCCGGCACGGCGTTCACCGTAAACAGGATATCGCCATAAACCGTCACGCCATCACCCCCGCAGATCAAGCATACCGCGAAAGCGAAAAAAAGACGGTCGCAATTCCGCTTGGAATTGCGACCAATCGTTCGTCCGATTCTTCAGTTTTCCGCATGGCGAATCTCACGGATGTTCTTCTCCGCTTTGCTGCGCGGCGTTAAAATCTCATGACCGCAGCCCATGCAGCGCAGCCGAAAATCCATCCCCGTGCGCAGCACAAGCCACTGCTTGCTGCCGCACGGATGCGTCTTTTTCATTGTCAGCACGTCGCCAAGCCGAACGTCCACGCTATTTGCCTCCCTTGATCTCGTCCCAGTATTTTTTCGCCGCCTGCTCGATCTTGTTATCGCCGTATTCATAGTAAACCGTGCCGTCCAAGAGATCGGGCAGGTACTGCTGCTTCACCCAGTGGTTCGGATAGCTATGCGGATATTTATAGCCTTGCTCGCGCTCCATGCCGGCGGAATCGGCGTGCACGTTTTGCAGATGGCGCGGATAATCACCCGTTTTGCCCTTGCGCACGTCGCGCTGCGCCGCATCGATTGCGGCAACGACGCTGTTGGACTTCGGCGCGGTTGCAAGCACGATACACGCCTGCGCAAGCGGCAGCCGCGCTTCCGGCAGACCGAGCTGCAGCGCGTTATCCACGCACGCTTTCACAATGGAAACCGCCTGCGGATACGCCATGCCGATATCCTCGCTCGCAGAGCAGAGAATGCGGCGGATCGGCGTTACGAGATCGCCTGCTTCCAGCAGCCGCGCAAGATAATGCAGCGCCGCATCCGGATCGCTGCCGCGCAGCGATTTCATCAGCGCCGAAGCAATATCATAGTGATCGTCGCCTTCGCGGTCGTAGCGCATGGCGCTCTTTTGCGAGATCGCCTCCGCGTCGGCAAGGGTCAACTTGATTTTGTTTTTCTGCGGCTTTGCCGCGGAAAAGAGCAGCTCGATCGCATTCATCGCCTTGCGGATATCGCCGCCGCAAGCGGTTGCGATATGCTCCTTTACGCCGTCTTCCACGGCGGCTTTCAGATTGCGCTTTTCCTCCAGATACGCAATCGCGCGGTCGATTGCGGGAAGCACGTCCTTCGGCTCGGTAGGCTTAAATTCAAAGACCGTTGAGCGCGAGAGAATCGCGTTATAAACGTAAAAATAAGGGTTCTCCGTTGTGGACGCGATCAGCGTGATCTTGCCGCTTTCGATATGCTCCAGCAGCGTTTGCTGCTGCTTTTTCGTAAAGTACTGAATCTCATCGAGGTAGAGTAAAATGCCCTCCGGCGCAAGCAGCGTATCGAGCTGCGAAACCATCTCCTTGATGTCTGAAGACGACGCCATCGTGGCATTGAGCTTATAGAGCTTCCGATTCGTCTTTGCGGCGATTATATTGGCAACCGTCGTTTTTCCAACGCCGGACGGGCCGTAAAAAATCAGGTTTGGGATCTCCCCGGACTCCACGATCCGGCGAAGCATCGCGCCTTCGCCGAGAATGTGCTGCTGGCCGCAAACGTCGTCAAGACTCGTGGGGCGCAGCTCGTCCGCAAGCGGTCTGTACATACAATCACCTCTTGCATCCATTATAGTGGAATCATGCACCGAACGCAAGGTTGAAAAAAAACCACGGATTTGGTAGGATAAATAAGGTGAGGGGAATCGAACACCTGCCGCCTGTGGGCGGCCCTGTTCGGTGCTTTCGTCCCCTCCTCGCTTGAAGGGCGACAGCCCATCTGCGCTCGTTGGGGACGAAATCCCTCGAACATTGCTCGCCCACAGGTGCGAAGCAGTTTTCACGGAGGGGGATTTCGTCCGGACAAGACAGTTGGCGCAGAGAATACTTGACGTATTATCAAGACAACTAACGAAGTACGGGCGGAATCCAGCCCGTGAAAACCGGTAGGGGTTCGACTCCCCTCACCTTAAGGTGATTTAATGAGGTTAGACGTTTATATTGCGCCGATTGCGGAAGATTTGCGTGTGCAGCCGGTTGCCTGCGCGGAGCGCGAGGCATACCATCTTTCCCTGCGCGAAACCGCACGCCGCCAGCGTTACGCCGCATGGCGCACGCTGGAAGAGGCGATCCGCCGCTCCTTCGGCATCGATCCCGAGACGCTTTCGTTTCATCGCCTGCCGAGCGGAAAATGGACTTGCGACACGCTTCATTTTTCCCTATCGCACACGCGCGGCGCGGTTGCCGCCGCCGTTTCGGACAGCGAAACGGGCGTGGACTTGGAATGCGCGGATGCGTTCGAAAAGCGAAACGGCAATGCGCTCGCGAAAAAAATCCGCACGCCAAGCGAAGCGCAGGAAAACGATTCTCTTACGCTTTGGACAATGAAAGAAGCGATCTTTAAGCGCAGCGGCGGCGACGTCTTCATTCCCTCGCAAATCGAAGCGGCAAGCACGCCATGCCATACGCAGACGGTTCTGCTGCCGCAGCCGTATCGGCTCAGCGTTTGCGGCGATTCACTGCCGGCGCTGCGCGTTATGATTTTATGAGGTGATCGAATGCGAAAAAAAGAACGCGCCGAAGCGGTCGTCGCGGCGCTGAAGCAGCAATACCCCGACGCGCTCTGCGCGCTGCAATACAAAAAAGATTATGAGCTGATGATCGCCGTGCGGCTCACCGCGCAGTGCACCGATGCGCGCGTAAACCTTGTAACGCCGGCACTGTTTGCCGAGTTCCCCACGCTTGAATCGTTTGCAAACGCCGACGTTTCGCGCGTGGAAGAGCTGGTGCATTCCTGCGGCTTTTATAAGCACAAGGCGCTCGACATCGTTGCCGCCTGCAAGGCGCTGATCGATCGCTTTAACGGCAGCGTGCCAGACAATATGGACGATCTGCTCTCACTGCCGGGCGTTGGCAGAAAGACGGCAAATCTGCTGCTCGGCGATATTTACGGCAAGCCGGCAGTCGTCTGCGATACGCACTGCATCCGCATCAGCGGCAAGCTCGGTCTGACTGACGGCACGAAAGATCCCGTGAAATGCGAAACGCAGCTTCGAAAGATTCTGCCGCCGGAGGAAAGCTCCGATTTCTGCCACAGGATCGTCCTGTTCGGGCGCGATACCTGCACGGCACGTTCGCCGAAATGCGGCGATTGTCCGCTGCAATCGCTCTGCAAAAGCTATACGCCCTCATCGAAAAACAGCCCCACCGTGGAGAAGACCTCCGCCGCAAGCTGATGGTACATCCGCGCGGCGTCCTCGCTCACGCTGACCGTAACGGCATAGCACTGCTGCCCATCGCAAAACAGATCTGCACGGCAGATCCTGCCGCCGTCATCGCTCGGGCGATACCACGCGAAGCGGTATTCCGGCATCGAAAAGCGCGACAGGCAGACCACTTCCAAATCCTCCGCGCGAAAGCCGGAAAGCTGATGGATCGCGCTTTCGGCATCAGATGCAAGGAAGACCTGCGTTTCGATTTCATATAAGCCGTCCTCCTGGACGTAGGTTTTTCCGCTCTGCGCCGGGTTCTCCGGCAGCAGCGCAACGTCCTCCGGAATCTCCAGCAAAATATCGTATGCTTCGCTCTGCCAGCATTCCACCGGCTCGATTGTATCCGATACCGTTTCCCTGATCGCAGGCTCCTCCGCGCAGCCGCAAAGCAGAAGCAGCGGCAGAAACAGCAAAATCAGTTTTTTCAAAGTGATCCCTCCCGAAAGGCGCAATTATGAAAATCTATCTCCTTATAATGAATGTGCTTGGTCTTGTCCTTATGCTGGCAGACAAGCAGTTTGCAATCCGAAAAACGCGCCGCATCCCCGAAGCGACGCTTTTCGCCGTTGCGGCGCTCGGCGGCAGCCTCGGCGTTTGGGCAGGCATCTGGCTCTTTCGCCATAAAACGCGCAAGGCAAAGTTCACAATCGGCATCCCCGTGATCCTCGCGGCGCAAGCCGCAATCTGGTGGCTTGCGATGGCAAAATAAAAGATCCGTATATACAAAGCAGCCTCCTTGAAAAACAAGGAGGCTGCTTTGTATATGGATTTATTGGAAGTCCGAAAGAGAGGACTGCTTTCTTTGTTTAACACAAACAGCGGGAACGCCAACATATGTGCCGGGTATCGCAATGTTTTGGACCACCGCTGCGCCTGCTCCAACCACGCAATTCCCAGCGATTTCTATATCATTGCTGACAGATACGCCCACGCCGATCCACGTATTGCTGTGGATCTTTACTGTGCCCGCTATATGCGCACCGGCAGAGATATGTACATAATCAGAAAGAATACAATCGTGATCAACAGAAGCGCAGGTGTTGATAATACAGCTTTCACCGATTATAGCGCCTGAATTGATAACCGCGCCTGCCATAATTACCGTACCTTTTCCGATGATCACGTCATCTGCGACGAAAGCATCCGGATGAATCAGCGTAGCAATTCTGCTCCGGTCGATTCTTTCCTGTATTTTTCGGCGATCGGCTGCATTCCCGATCGCAACAATGATATCTCCGCTCAAGTCGGCAAGCATATTCTCGGTTCCGATAACTTGATACTTACCGCAGTTCTTTTTGCTTTTGTCCGCATCGAGAAAAACAATATTTTGGTAGCCATTCCACTTGGCGATATCCGCAATCACTTTTCCATGTCCGCCTGCGCCGATTATGACCAATTCTTTCTGCATACCGCTGTACCTCTATACCGTTTTATTCCGCGAATGCTAAGTTGCAAAAGAATTATACTCAATCTTTGAGTATTTGTCAATACTCAAAATAAGAGTATGGTAAAATTATACAAAAGGAGGGAACATGATGGATTATCGGACGCGGTTGCGGCAGATCCGCGAGGATCGGGACTACACGCAGGCGCAGATCGGCGCAGTTCTTCATAAAAGTCAGCAGGGCTACAATCACATTGAAGCCGGGCGCGCTGAATTAAAGATCGATGACCTCATTCTCCTCTGCAGGTTTTACGGATTATCCGCCGATTACATGATCGGCTTAACTGATGAAAAACAGGCCTTCCCGAAATGAAACGGAACGACCTGCTTTTTTATACCCATCATCCGGCACACCCATAGTTTGCGGCGGTTTCCGGTACCTTTCGGGCGATCAATGGATAACTGAAACTTGCTTTCTGTTGCAAGTAAACGGCTTTTAGGTGCTGCAATGCTCGTTTGCCGCGTAGGGCGCGATTCTCCCATCGCGCCGCGCAGATTGCACCGCAATGTTACAACATCTTTCGGCGGCATGAGTCATGCCGCCCTACAGCGTGATCGAAAGTATATACTTTTCATTTTCCATTGTTATTTTTCAATTAATAAAAAGCGTGTTCTTTCGAACACGCTTTTTATTTCTTTCTCTCAAGTTTACGCTTATTGCCGTTTGGATCGACGATATAGGTATTGTCGAGCTGGGCGGTCAGATTTTTGCGGAACGCCGCCAAATACTCCTGCCGCAGGCGATCGCGCTCGGCGGTTTCCTCCGCCGTAAGTCCGACCGTTTTCGCTTTTTTCGCAAGCTCGTTGATGCGCTTTACGCGCTCGGATTCCATTGCATTCACCTCGCCCTTATCGTAGCGGCAAAGCGCGAAAAAGTCAACTTGTGCTTTTGCCGTGATTTGGTATAATAGAGAAAAATGATTCATTGGAGTGCGGAAAATGAAAATACTCATAATCGGCGGCGGTGCAAGCGGCATGATGGCTGCGCTTTCGGCGGCGGAAAATCCGGAAAACCGAATAACGCTGCTGGAACGGCAGAACCGCGTTGGGCGCAAGCTGCTTGCAACGGGCAACGGACGATGCAATCTGACGAACGCGGACATTGCGCTTTCGCGCTATCCCGGCGGCGGCAGCTTTGCATCAAACGCGCTCCGGCGCTTTTCAAAGGATGATACGCTCGCGTTTTTCGCAAGCCTCGGACTCTACACCGTAACGGACGATACCGGGCGCTGCTATCCGCTCTCCGACCAGGCGAACAGCGTTGTTGACGTGCTGCGGTTTTCGCTGGAGCAGGCAGGCGTTGCGATTGTGACGAGCTGCGACGTGATCGAGGCGAAGAAGACGAAAAACGGCTTTACCGTTACCGCTGCGGATGGGCAAACCTTCACGGCGGATCGGCTGATCGTAACCGCAGGCGGCTGCGCAGGGAAAGGGCTCGGCGGTACGAAGAGCGGCTACCGCCTTTTGGAGCAGTTCGGGCATCACGTGACCGCACTGCACCCCTCGCTTGTGCAGATCAAAACCGACCCCGCGCCGAAATCGCTCAAGGGCGTTCGCGCCGATGCGAAGATCACGGTGAAGGGCGCAGGCGAAAGCGCAGGCGAGGTGCAGTTTACGGACTTCGGCATCAGCGGCCCTGCCGCCTTTGACGTTTCGCGGACGGTTTCCCTTTCCGAAAGTGATGCAACGCTGCTGCTGGATTTCATGCGCGATTATTCCGAAGAAACGCTGCTTGCGCGTCTGCAAGATCGCGCGGCGCGTTTTCCGAGGCTTCCGGCGGAGCAGCTTCTGATCGGAATGCTCAATACGCGGCTTGGGCAGGTGCTGCTAAAGCACGCGGAAATTCCCCGCGAAGCGCCGCTTTCCGATTTGACGGAGCAGCAGCTCAAAACGGTTGCGCACACGCTGAAATATTATCCGATGACCGCCGTGGGCGTGCTTGGCATGGATCACGCGCAGGTAACTGCCGGCGGCGTTTACACTGATGAATTCCGCGCCGATACGCTGGAAAGCCGCATCGTGCCCGGGCTGTTTGCCGCAGGCGAGGTGCTGGACGTGGACGGCGATTGCGGCGGTTTCAATCTGCAATGGGCATGGTCTTCCGGCTACGTTTCAGGAAAGCTGGGTGCATTCGAATGATCCGCATACAAAATCTCCGCCTTGCGCCGCAGGACGGCATGAACCGCCTGAAAGCAAAGGCGGCAAAGGCGCTTTCCATTGCGCCGGGCGATATTGAAAAGCTGGTGATCCGCAGGCGGTCGGTTGACGCGCGGAAAAAGCCGGAGCTTGCCGTGATCTGGACGGTTGACGTTGCTGCGAAGCAATCGGACGATGCGCTCTTGCGGCGAAGCCATAGCAGCCGCGTTTGCAAAGCGCCGGAATACTGCTATGAAATTCCGCGCCGCAAGCCATCCGACCATCGCCCGATCGTTGTTGGCTTCGGTCCTGCAGGCATTTTTGCCGCGCTCGTTTTGGCGGAAGCAGGACTGCGTCCGATCGTATTGGAGCGCGGACTGCCCGTAGCCGAGCGCACGAAAGCCGTAAACAAGTTTTGGAACGGCGGCACGCTCGATCCGGAATGCAACGTGCAGTTTGGCGAGGGCGGCGCAGGCACGTTTTCCGATGGAAAGCTCAATACCGGCATCGGCGATCCGCGCATCCACTGGGTTTTGGAGCAGTTCGTTGCCGCAGGCGCGCCGGAGGATATTCTATACGACGCGAAGCCGCACGTCGGCACGGACGTGCTTGCGGAAGTCGTAACGAATCTGCGCAGGCGGATCGAATCGCTTGGCGGCGAAGTGCGTTTTTCCACGCGCTTTGACGGTTTCACCGCGCAGGGCGGCAGCCTGACGGCAATTTCCGCAAACGGCGAAGCGATCCCCTGCGAAAAAATGATCCTTGCCATCGGGCACAGCGCAAGAGATACCGTAAAAACACTGTTCGATGCCGGCGTTCCGATGGAGCCGAAGCCGTTTTCCATGGGCGTTCGCATTGAGCATCGGCAAAGCGAGATCGACCGCGCACAGTACGGCGGCACGAACGAACACCTCGGCGCGGCGGATTATAAACTGAACGTGAAGCTGCCAAGCGGCGGCTCGGCATATACGTTCTGTATGTGTCCCGGCGGATACGTGGTTGCCGGCGCATCGGAAGACGGCGGCGTTGTAACGAACGGCATGAGCAACCGCGCGCGTAACGGCGAAAACGCGAACAGCGCACTGCTCGTAACGCTGACGCCGGAGGATTTTCCCGATTCATCGCCGCTGGGCGGTATGCGCTGGCAGCGCGAAATTGAGCAGGCAGCGTTCCGCGCAGGCGGCGAAAGTTATCGCGCGCCGGCGCAGACAGTCGGCAGTTTTCTATCTGGGCAGGACGCCGCCCCAACCGTTGCGCCGACGTATCGCCCGGGCGTAACCTGGAGCAATCTGCACAGCGTTTTGCCGAGGACGATCACTGCCGTTTTGGAGCAGGCAATTCCGCTGCTCGGCAAAAAGCTCAAGGGCTTTGACGATCCGGGCGCGGTGCTCACCGCGCCGGAAACGCGCAGCTCTTCCCCGGTCCGCATTTTACGCGGCGACGGGCTGCAAACGGAGATCAGCGGCATCTATCCCTGCGGCGAAGGCGCCGGCTACGCCGGCGGCATCATGTCCGCCGCAGTGGACGGTATGCGCTGCGCGGAAGCGATTTTGAACGAATTATAACGGCAAAAAAAGAGACTTTCGTCTCTTTTTTTGTGCCTATATCAAATAACGCTTGACAAGTGTAATACTTCGTGTTACGATGTATTACACAAAAGGAGGTATCCTATGGATATTCAGTTGAAGCGTGGGCTTTTGGATGTGTGCGTTTTAGCGGCGATCAAAAATAAGGATTCTTACGGCTATCAGATTATCAAGGATATGAAGCCTTATATAACGCTGTCGGAATCCACATTGTATACCATTTTGAAACGACTGGAAGCGGCTGACATGCTCACCGTCCGAAGCACGGAACACGATGGCAGACTCCGAAAGTATTACCGCATTACAGACGCAGGCTTAAAGCGCATTGAAATGTTTAAAGCGGAATGGACGGAAATCCTTGCAATTTATCAGTTTGTGGCGAAGGAGGATCAGCAACATGAATAAACAGGAATATCTTTCCCGATTGCGGCAGAGACTGTCCGGCTTGCCGCAAAGCGACATGGATGAGCGCGTGGCGTTTTACAGCGAGATGATTGACGACCGTATGGAAGACGGTCTTTCAGAGGAGGATGCGGTTGCGGAGATCGGGTCTGTAGACGAAGTCGTATCGCAAATCGTAGCGGAAACGCCGCTTTCCACGCTCGTCAAGCAGCGGATAAAACCGAAGCACCGCTTGCAGGCATGGGAGATCATGCTGCTGATTTTGGGCTTTCCGCTCTGGTTCTCTCTGCTGATTGCCGCGTTCGCCGTACTCTTTTCCGTTTATATCGTGATTTGGGCTGTAATCATTTCCCTGTGGGCGGTTGACGTGTCCTTTGCCGCCGCATCGCTTGGGGGCTTAATTACCGGGTTTATGATGCTCTGTCGGGATGACGCGGTACAGGGCTGGCTGATGCTCGGCGCAGCCATTGTGCTGGCAGGTCTGTTTCTTTTTCTGCTCCTCGGATGCAAATCGGTCACACATGTCGCGCTGGCTCTATCGAGAAAGATCGCGCTATGGGTTAAATCCCTGTTTTTCAAAAAGGAGGATGTGGAATGAGAAAAGCAATAAAAGGTCTTCTGATCGCGGCGACGGTGCTCGTGCTGATCGGAGTGCTGATTCTTGTCGGCGTGATGGCAAAAAACCATTGGGATTTCACTTCGTTCAGCAGCGCAGATTATGAAACCCAAGCATACGAAATACACGAAGATTTTGAAAATATATCCATTGCTTCCGATACGGCGGATCTTCAGCTTCTGCCGGCTGAGGACGGGCAGTGCCGCGTTGCTGTATACGCGCCGCAAGCGGTATCGTGCGCAGTTTCCGCGCAGGATGGAACGCTCACGATTGAGACGCAGGATACGCGAAACTGGTATGAACGCATCGCATTTTCCTTCGATGCTTCCAAAATAACGGTCTATCTGCCGCAAAGCGATTATGCTGCGCTGATGATTGAAGACAGCACAGGCGAGATCACAATCCCGAAGGATTTCTCTTTTGCGAGCATCCGCATCTCTGCCGACACAGGAAGCGTCGCGTGTGATGCGTCCGCCTCGGGCGCGGTTCAGATCGCGACCGATACGGGAAATATTTGCGTGGAAAACGTATCCGCCGGGGAACTGACGCTCGCCGTTTCAACCGGCAAAGTGGAGGTGCGCTCTGCCGTCTGTGAAGGAACTGTGGACGTAACCGTAAGCACAGGGCGGGCGATATTGGCCGACATTTCCTGTAAAAGCTTCCGTTCCGAAGGCAACACGGGCGAGCTGCTCATGGAACACGTGATTGTCGCAGAGCAGATCTTGATTGCGCGAAGTACAGGCGACGTGAGATTGGAACGCTGCGATGCGGCGGAGCTGCTCGTTACAACCGACACCGGCGACGTAACCGGCACGCTGCTTTCGGAAAAGGTCTTTATCACGCAAAGCAATACCGGCAGCGTTTCCGTTCCGGAGACAACGACCGGCGGCAAATGCAAAATCACAACCGACACGGGCGACATCCGAATAGCCGTTTCATAAAAAGAACACTTTCCGAAAAAACAAATGCAAAGACCGCATCATTTGATGCGGTCTTTCGTCTTCTTGCTGTGACGCTAACATCTTTCTGCTATGTTTGTTACTTGAATCAAGCGCTTTCGCGCTCGTGTAAGCGCGAACTTCACCAAACGCTGTGTATTTCTAACTGTATTCGTATTATAGCAAATCAGAAACGCACTGTTTTGAATCATATATTCATTTGCTCTGATAATTGCATACGGCTTTGGAATCCGCTCCATACCGGGAGGAAAAAACGTGGCATCATACCCCGATATGTCTTGCTCCGCAACCGACGTCGGGTAGTACGGCAGCAGCAAAAGAAGCCTAATATTCGGATAAGTTTTCTTTAATGTGCGGACTGCCGCTGCCGCCATAGAATCAAACCGGCCGTAATGACCAACAACAAACTCTGACACATCATAATCTGTTATATGCCGCTCGACGGTTTCAAGCAGCTTAGAACCAATGCTTTCCGGCGCATCCCGATGACCGATAAAAAAGCATGTTTTCCAATCCATAGCCCATTCTCCCACGCTGTTTATATGGCTAAATAATAGCCATATTATGTGGCTATTATAATGGTCATAATATTCCCTGTAAAGGGGGAATATTATGATCTCCTATAAGCCGTTATGGGATACAATGGCAAAAAGAGGTCTTACAACATATACGCTGCGTGTTAAGTATGACATGAGCCATGCGACGGTTCAGCGTCTGCAAAAGAACCAGCCTGTTTCAACACATACACTGAACAAACTCTGCAAGTACCTTGCCTGCAATTTAGATGATGTTGCCGAATACGTTCCGGATAAAGAATAACCTTGACATTTATAACAAAAAGGAAAAGACCGCCTTGGGCGGTCTTTTCCTTTTCTTTTTGCTCAAATCAGACCTCAACGCCCTCGTACCAGAGGATCAGCTTGAGGATATTGCGGACGGCTTCTTCCGCCTGTCCCTGCCCCATCGTGCGGTCCTTGAGGAAGTTGATGATCATGCGCGGATCGCCTTCGGGCATCTTGAGATCGCCGCCTGCCATGACCTCAACCGCATGGCGGCCGTGGCCGTTCCAGTCGGTCATCACAACGCCGTCAAAGCCCCATTCCTCGCGCAGGATCCACGTAAGCAGATCGGGATGCTCCGCCGCGCGGATGCCGTTGATGTAGTTATACGAGGACATCAGCGTGCGCGGTTTCGATTCCTTGATGCAGATCTCAAAGCCCTTGAGATAGATCTCGCGCAGCGCGCGCTCGGTAAGGCGGCTGTCGCTATCGCGGCGGAAGAGCTCTTTATTGTTCGCGGCAAAGTGCTTCGGGCACGCGCTGATGCGCTGCTTCTGCGCGCCGCGCACCGCACCGGCTGCCATCTTGCCGGAAAGCAGCGGATCTTCCGAATAATACTCAAAGTTTCTGCCGCAGAGCGGATCGCGGTGGATATTCAGCGCCGGTCCGAGCCATGCGTACATATTGTTTTCCTTGATCTCAAGCGCGATTGTTTCCGCCGCCATCTCGGAAAGCTCGGGATTCCAGGAGCTTGCGATGGTTGCCGCTGCCGGGAAGCAGGTGGGCTTCAGTCCCGTTTTATCCGTTGCGCGAACGCCTGCAGGCGCATCGGAGGTCATGATCGCAGGAATGCCCCATTTCGCCCACTGACCGCCGAAGCCGCTCGTGGACGCGATGCCGGTGGAGGGTACGCCGCCGAGCAGCTTTGCGATGGAATCGGCATCGAGCTGCGCAACGAAATCTTCAAGCGACAGCTTGCCATCGGCAACGTCCGCAAGCTTGCCGCCGCTGCCTGCCGCGGTTGCGCTTGTTGCCGCCTCACCGGAGAAGTCCGCGCGGACTTTTTCCGTTGTTGCGGCGAATTGCTTATAAGTCGGGCGTTTGAGCACGCCGTAGGGGATCGCTTCATAAGTGCCGTCGGATTTCATGCGCTTGGGCAGCGCGATGCACGGGCAGCGCTCGGAAAGCTGCTCCGTTACGCGGAACGGCTCCGCAACGCGATAGGTATACGCCACTTCCACATCGCGCACGCTCGCGCCGACGTAGACGGGATAATCGCCCTGCTCCAGCAGATACGCGGACTTTTGGAGCAGACCCGTATCATCATAGGAAGCCATGCTGTTTACGGTAAAGGAAAGTGTAAGCGTTTCACTTTCGCCGGGCGCAAGCAGTTTCGTCTTCTGGAAGGCAGCAAGTGACTTTGCCGCCTTGCCGAGCTTGCCCTGCGGCGCGCCGTAGTACGCCTGGATAACTTCCTTGCCGGGCACTTTGCCGGTGTTGGTAACTTCAACCGAAACGGTGATCACGCCGTCTTTTTCGCCGGCGGAAAGCACCTTGCGCGAGAACGTTGTATAGCTCAAGCCGAAGCCGAACGGGAACACGACCTTTTCCGCCGCGCCGGGGATCGTTTCAAAATAGCGATAGCCGACGTAAATGTCTTCCGTGTAGTTTACATAATATAGATCTTCCTCGAACGTGCCGTAGCTGGGGTAATCGCAATAATCGCGCGCGTAGGTATAAACGAGCTTGCCCGAGGGGTTTACAAGTCCGCAGAGCAGCTCCGCCGCCGCAACGCCGCCCATCTGACCGGGCGTGAGCATCAGAAGCACGGAGGAAATCCTCTCGCTTTCAAGCCAGCCGGCCTCGATCTGCCCGCCGGAGTTGAGCGTAACGATCACGTGGGCAAAGTTCCGCTCCACCTTTTCGATCATTTTCTTTTCGCCGGCGGAGAGATGGAACTCCTCCTCCGTGCGGTCGTAGAACTCGCCGGAAACACGGCTGATCGTAACGATGGCAGTATCGGTAAATGCTGCCGCCTGCTTCAGCAGGTCTTCCGGCAGCTCCGGCTCCACCGCGCGACCGAGGAAATGATACATATCGGTGCGGTGGGCGTTTGTATAGGTTGCAAGCTGCGGAACATCGTAGCCTTCGGTCGAGGCGCGCTTGCGCTGATCCAAAACGTCGTCATAATAAAACTGAGAAAGCGGCTGGAAAAGGTCGATCTGCCCCTGCGCATCCATTTCCTGCAGACCGTCCAGCAGCGTTTTTTCAAACGCGCAGCGAACGATGCCCGCGCCTGTACCGCCGCGCATATAGTCAGCTTGCGCGGCGCCGAAAACGGCGATTTTCTGCCCCTTTTTCAGCGGCAGCGTTCCATCGTTCTTCAGCAGAACCATGCCCTCCTCGGCAACGGTTTTCGTCCGAAGGATATGCGCCTCGCTGCCGGTTACAAGGCGGTTGCCCTCACCGAGCGGCATAACGGGCGTATAGCGCGCTCTGCGCCAACGGACGATCGCCTCGGGATCTTCCCAATTCCGCTTCATTAACTGCATATTGTTTCTCCTCTCAGTTGATGGTTTCTGTTAAATACGGGCGCAGGACCACGAAATAGTCCGTTGCCAAAAGAATATCAAAATACGGAAGCTCGACGATCTCCTTTTTGCCATCGGCAATGTGGACGGCTTTGCCGCCGCCGAGGATCGTCCACTGTTCTTCCTTGCACCCCTCGCGCGTCAGCTCACGCGCAACCACGATCACATCGCCGGGGAACAGGTTTTCACCGCGCAGCTCCAGAACGCGCCGATCGGTTGGCACGCAGAGCAGCATTTTACCGCCGATCAGCTCCGGCGCTGCCATTTTCATGGCTTTTAGCGCATTGGAATCGGCTGCTTCTTTTTCTACGAGAACGTCATGCTTTCCATTCTCTTCCGCGCTGTAAGCATCCTCCACTTCGACGAATTCATACAGGCCGGAAATCAGCTCCCACGCCGTGGGGACGTGCAGCTTCGCGCCGAAGCGCGCATAGACCTCCGCAGCATCGGCAGCCGGCTCGTTTGCCATCTTTTGCAGCTTTTCGCAGACGGCAATCGGCAGATGCTTCTGCGCAACCATGCGGCGAATCTCGCAGGAAGGAATATTTGCAACTCTGCCGCGGAACACAAGCTCCGTACCAGGCTGCGCGTTTTCATCCACGCGCACGGTATACTGAATGATGCGCTCTTCGCCCTGCGCGAACGGCAGCTTCCAGCGGAGCGTATTGCCCTCTTTGACCATATCGGCTGTCATTGAGCTTTCCAGCAGCGTTGTATGCTCGGGGATTTGCTCCTCGATTTCAAGGCTCTCATAGCAAATCTTCGATTTGCGCGTATTTTCATTATGGAGCTGGAGCGTAACGGTGATCGGATCGCCGGGCTGCGCAGTCTGATACCGCCGCAGCGATACGACGCGGTCGATGCTCAGCGACGGATAGTCAAGGCGGCTCTGCGCGGCAGGCGTGATTGGGTATTTTTCGGGATCGATCGCCCCAAGGACGTCGATCACGTGCCACTCCGTCATTTTGGAGAACGGATAGCCGCCGAGCACATTCAGCAGGAAATCATCGATATCGTTCACGCGGATCGAGCCCGGAGAATCCCATTTTTCTTCGCCGGTTTCCATGTTGAATTTGAAGCCGGCGCTGTGGGCGAGACGGTTCTCGCTGAGGCGGTACATATAATGCAAGGTCGTGCCGTTGCTCACAAGGAGCACGTCGCCCGGCTGCATCGCGGCAAGGCACTGGCGCATTGCGTCTTTTTCTTTCACGTCGCCGGGGTTCGCGCGAACGTAGGAAAATTTGATATAGTCTTTATAGTAATCGAGGACGTTGCTGCACGTATGGCGCAGCGGATCGCCGCAAAGATCATAGTTAAAAGCGTCCTTCAGGACGTTATAGCCAAATGAGGAGCAGACGGTAAAGAGATAGCTGTCCTTCGTTGCGCCTTCCGGCGAAACGGGGTCGGTACGGCGATGCGGACCGCCCTTGAAGCGATCGAGATGCGTTAGATTCACGGAATCATACTGAATGCGATCGCCGCGGCGATAATACGCAAGCACCGTTTCTTCCAGCGCTTTTACGCGAAGCGCTCTGACTTCTTCTATCATAATCTGCCTCCTGTTTGACATTTTTTTCTGCGGATCGTATAATAAAGCCGGAGGATATTTTTATGTTTGATGCAATTTTGAGTTCATACTCCGGTACCCAGATTTCTATTCTACAACAAATTTACCGCAATCACAAGATTACACGCGCAGAATTAACAAAAGCAACAGGATTTCAGCTACTGACGGTTACGAAGACGGTTTCCCGTCTTTTGGCGGATGGGCTGATCGTTGAGCGCGATCACCAGCAATCGACCGGCGGCAGAAAAGCCGCCCTGCTTTCGATCAATCCCGATTTCCGCTATACGCTGGCGGTTGATCTCGGCGCAACCTGCGCGCGGATCGGCGTTGTCGGAATGGATGGCAGCGTATTGGATTTTGAGATCATTCCATCGAAAACTCGCGATGGGAAAATGGTTCTCCCTGCGCAGCATCTTTCCGTGCAGGAGCTTCGGGAAAAGCTGGCGGCGGAGATCGAAAAGTACGGGCGCGAGAAGATTCTCGGCGTTGGTATCGGCATCAGCGGCGTTGTGCATACAAGCACGGGTCAAATCATTTTCTGCCCGAACATCGCCGGCTGGAACGACGTTGACGTTGAAAAAGAGCTTGCAGAGCCGCTCGGCGTTCCCGTATTTGCCGATACGGCGGCGCGCTGCATGGCGCTTGCGGAATACAAGCTCGGCGCAGGCAAGGGCGTTGAAAACCAGGTTTGCATTTCGATCGGCGCATCGGTTGCGGCAGGCATTTTGATCGGCGGCAAGATCTATCGCGGCGCGGATGAAGCCGCCGGCGAGATTGGCCACACAACCGTCCGCACGGACGGCAAACGCTGCACCTGCGGCAACAACGGCTGTTTGGAGCTCTACGTTACGCTCCCGATGCTCACGGGCAAGGCGGAAGAGCTGCTGCCCGGCTTCGGCGGCTTTTCGCCGCTGCGCACCGCGCTGCAAGGGCGCGGCAGACCGACGCCGGAAGAGCTGCGCGCGGCAGCGGCAAAGGGCGATAAGCTCGCGCTGCGCATCCTCTCCGACTGCGCGGAGACGATCGGCACGGCGGTAAGCTATCTCACGAACATTCTCAATCCCACGCTGATCGTACTCGGCGGCGCAACGATTGAGCAGTTCCCGGAGCTGGTTGACGACGTTGCGCGGATCGCCGCGCGGCGCGGCTTTACCGTGACGCAGCAGCATCTTGCAGTGAGGCCCTACGCGCTGGGAACAACCTCTGCAATGGTCGGCGCGGCGCTGCAAGTGATCGACTCGCTTTTCTGATTGACCGAAAAAACGGGGGACGGTTGGAAACCGTCCCCCATTTTTTATTACAGCGTTTCCTGATACTTTTTCAGTTCGGGGATGTTCGCATAGAGCTTCTTGAAGATGTCAACGACCTTTTCGAGCTCCTCGCGCTTGCCGAGGAACATCGGATGATCGAAGCCGAGATACTCTTCTTTGAACAGGTTCTCAACCACCGGCATATGGAAACGAGAAGGATCAACCAAGCGCATATACTCATCGCTCAGCTTATGCGTTTTCTTGCTGAACGGACGATAGAGCTTGCTGTCGTTCAGCGGCTTATACGGCTTCACGAGCTTCAGAACGCCTTCAGTTTCCGCCGCGACAGCCTTGATGATGGTATCGCGGTGTACGCCGTCCCATGCTTCTTTATTGTAGCGCATGGACATGCGGTAATGCGCCTGCTTGGTGACTCTGGGATCGCGGTACAGATAGGAAAGGCCGGGGATCTCCGCCTGCAGCGCATCTTCCAGGAACGTGACGTTCTCATGGCGGATGCGGTTCTGCTCTTCCAGACGCGCAAGCTGGCAGATGCCGATTGCGGCGGCAAATTCGTTGCCGCGGAAGTTGCCGGACTGCATGGTGGGCGTATCCAGCGATGCATCGCGCGGACGGCCGCAGAATTTCAGCGAATAGATCAGCTCGTACAGGCGCTCATCGTTCGTTGTGACCATGCCGCCTTCGCCGGTCTGCATGATCTTGCTTGCCTGCAGGGAGAACGAGCCGGTAGAACCCATGGTACCTGCCTTCATGCCCTTCCACTCCGAGCCGTGCTGATGCGCGCAGTCCTCGATCACAACGAGGTTATAGCGCTTTGCGATGTCGAGGATCGCGTCCATATCGCACATTCTGCCGTACAGATGCACGGGGATGATCGCCTTCGTGCGGGAGGTGATCGCCTTTTCGATGCATTCGGGGCTGATGCACCACGTATTCGGGTCAACGTCCACCAGAACGGGGATTGCGTTCACGTCCAGAACGGAGGATGCGGTTGCCTGCCAGGTGGAGCCGGGAACGATGACTTCATCGCCCGGGCCGATGCCCAGCGCTTCGAGCGAGAGCTTCAGCGTATGCGTACCGTTTGTTACGTTGATGGCGTACTTCGCGCCGATGAACTCGGCGAACTTTTCTTCAAATTCAACCTGCTTCGGGCCGCCGGTGCCCCAGTATTCGCTGCGGACAACGTCCTGCACGGCATCAAGCTCTTCCTGGCCCCAGATGGGGAAGCCCTTATACAGTACGGGGATATCCAGCGCGCCGAACGGCGTACCTTCCATAATTGCGAGTTTGCTCATAAAAACATCCTCCTGAAATTTCTTGATAGTTTCATTATAATACACGAAAAGCAAAAGTCAAGCGCTCCGAAGAAACTTTTTTATATTTTATAAATAAAAGTTTCTTCGGAGCGCTGTTTCTTATTCAGTTGTATCGCCGTGCATCTGTGCGAGAACGTCTAAAAACTGGTTCAAAAGGATGAAATCCGCGTTTTCCGGCAGCGGCACAAGCGCGTAGCGGAAGTTATTCACCTCATAACCGCCGCGGACGATCTCCGTTTGCGAGGGCAGATATTTATCAAAGCCGTTCGTAACGGAAACGCCCATCGTAAGGCGGTAGGGGCTGAACTTCCGAAGCATGAGCGTCGTTTCGGAGAAGAGCTCAAACGGCGTGAAGCAGAACGCGATCTCGCCGAGCGTAAGGACGCTTGCGTCAATCACGCGCTGTTTCGGCATTTCCTCGCCGGCATCATAACGCGCCTTGCACTTTCGCATAAAGAGCACCTTCAGCATCACGCTCTTCGTATAGGTTTCGCCTTCCGGATGCGCGCGCAAAAACGCTTCCACCTCTTCGCGCGGCGGCATGGGCGGTACAGAAAAGCAGATGTCCGCCCTGCGAAGGATCGGCAGCGCGGTTTCATAGGGCGCTGCTTCAAACTGCTTTGCGATCCGCAAGCCTTCTTTTGCGGCGAACGCGCCGAGCTCTTCAAGCTGCTGCACATCGCCGGTTGTTTTGCCGTTTGAAAGGCGCGGACCAACATCGCCGATGCTGCCGCTCCAGTAGCCGGTCATGATGCCGCTGTCCGCTTCGAGCGCATCGAGCATCATGCCCATCCAATCGCGCGAAAGCAGCAGCGCATGGCCTGCCGCGGTACCGTGGCAGCCGTAATAGACCATCTGGAAGATGCCCTGTTTCGTTTCGCTGTTTCGCAGGCGGAGCATGATCATATCCTTATCCTGCGGCCCCCACGGGTTCTGACCGAGCTTCACCTTGCCATCGAGCTTGCGCTCGCGGCGGTTCACGCCGATCTCCGTTTCCCCTTTTACAGCCGCAAATTCCGCCGGCTGGAGATTTGATACCGCCTGCTTTGCGGCGGATACGATCGCCGGGACGAAAATGCCGTCAAAATACGGCTTATCGCGGCTGCCCCAAAGGTTGCCGAGTCCGGCAACGTTCGGCGCGGAATGCGTATGGATGCAGGATAGAATCACGCGCTCCGGCGAAGTGCCGCACGCCTCCGCAACCGGGATCCGGATCTCCGGCACGAACGGCGTTCCGATCTCGCAGACCGAAAGCGAGATGAGCAGGATCGGCGGATTGACGCCATCGGAAAGCGCAAGCGCTTTCGCATCGAGGCGATCATGGATGCCGACGCTGTATTCATCATCGCTGTAGCCATAGAGATGACCGCCGATTTCCGGCGTAATATCCGCGCGGCCGCATCCGGCATAAAGCATCGCTTTCATGTTACTCAGCTGCTTTCTCTTTCAGCAAGTATGCTTCCGCTTCCGCGTTCCAAAGGCCGTTCGTCTTATCCGTAAGCTCGGCGAGCTTTGCGAAGAACGGATCGGTTTTGCCTTTTTCCGCAAAGTCCGCGATCGCGGTCAGCGGCATATCCACGTGCGTATAGATCAGCTTCTTGCCGCCGGGGATCTTCGGCAGATTCAGCGTTGTTTCGCCGGCTGCGTTCAGACCGCCGACGTGCGTAATCAGGAACGCGGGCGTGAGCTTGCCGGCGGAGATCATTTCAAGGCATTCCTTGAGGTCGTTGGCGTTGGAGCCGGCGCTGCCCATGATATGCGTTGCGGCATAGTGGACGTTATACAGGTTGATCTTCGCGGAGAACTCATGGTCGGCAGGGCCGGAGAAGAAGTTCATGCAGCCGTCCGTGCCGAGGACGCTGTCGCACAGCTCCACAACTGCCGGAACGGGCGCGAAGACGAACGCATCGTCATAGCCCTTGCCGCCGGTGAAGTCCATGAGAACCTTCTTCGCGTCGATGTCGCGCGTATTGACGTAGTGCAGCTCAACGCCGTGCTTTGCCGCCTCTTCTTTCGTAAGCAGGCGCGCGGCGCGGTCGAGGCGGCTCTGGTCGATATCGGTGATCACGAGCAGGCCGGGACGGCGATCGCAATGGATCGTATAATCGATCGCGGCAAGTCCCATCGGGCCGACAGCCGCCATCATGACCATGTTGCCGCCCTTTTTGATGCCCATTTCATGCGCATAGACCTCTTTCGAGGGCGTATGGAACATCGAATGGCTTGCGCAGCAGACGCAGGCAAGCGGCTCGGCGAGCGATGCGCCGAAGAACGCCTCGCCCTCATAGGGCAGCAGGCAGCCGTGCTCCATAACCTCATGCGGGAAGATCACGTAGGTTGCGTCGCCGCCGCACAGGCCGAAGGAGTAGCCGAGATCGCGGTTGCCGGGCAGATTCAGCGCCGGCTGAACAGCGAATTTCTGACCGGGCTTAAACTGATCTTTCCACTTTTCGCCAACCTGAACGATCTCGCCGCAGAACTCATGCCCGATAATAATGGGGTTCTCCGCAACGTTATCCGGAACGCGCTTATGCGCGCCGCCCTGCTCCGCGGCTTTATAAGAGCTCATGCAGATGCTGTCGGATACGACCTTGCCGAGAATTTCATCCGGCTTCAGCGCAGGAAGCTCAAACTCTTCCAGCCGCAGGTCTTCCACACCGTACAGGCGTAACGCTTTCGTTTTCATAATAAATTCCTCCTATGTCAATCGTTAAATAGATTCCGGTTTTCCGTACGCCGAAAACGTTTCGGCGCCGAGATATTGCTTCAAAACTGTGAGCGTATCGGCCCTGGAATAGCGGAACTCCGAATACGAAGCCGGCTCCGGCGTTCGCGTTTCATCGGGCACGATCCGCTTTTTGCGGTATTCCGAAGCGGTGCAGCCGAATTTCTTTTGGAACATCCGGTTGAGGTACTTATTATCGGAAAAACCGCATTCCATGCAGATATCTACAAGGTAGAGATTCGGGTCTTTCATCAAAATCAGCGCTTTTTCCAGCCGCAGGCGGCTGAGATATTCCTGGAACGTCATATGGAACGTATCATGGAAAAAGTGCGATAGGTAGGTAGTTGTAATGCCTTCCATCGCCGCGAGGTCCGGCAGCATGATCCGCTCTTTATAATGCTGATCGATATAGCCGGTGATGCGGCGGATGCGCGCCGTGCGCCGCTTGCGCAGGGCATACTCCTGATCGTCGATCATCGTATGCGGCACGTCCAGCAGCCGGTACAGCAGCATACTGACCGTGCTCACGCAGAGATACTGGAACGCCGGCTCCTCCTGCAAAAAGCAGACCGCCGTCCGGAAGATCAGCTCGCGGATCCGCTGCAGCCGCTCCGCGGTTACGGACTGCTCCAGCAGCGTTTGCGTAAATTCCAAATTGTGCAGCTGCGGAAAATACTCCTTGCAGAAGTGGTTGGAAATCTGCACAGAGAGGATTTGCAGCGGCTGCGGCGTATCGGATGCGATCTCATGCGGCTCATACGGGCTGAACAGCACAATCGACCCTTCGCGCACGTGCCATTCGCCGGTTCGTCCGCGGATTTTTGCGCTGCCTTTCAGGATGATATCCAGCTCAAAATCGCTGTGCTCGTGCATATTGCGGAAGAGAATGTTCACCAGGAAAATGTGCAGGTGGCGCATTTTATCGTAGCGAATCACCTCAAATTCCGATTGCTGCGCGGTGTCCATTGCTCCACCTCCTCTGTTTGCAGTGTACCACGCCGAAAAAGCAAGTACAAGTATTCCAAGCAGAAAAGTCCAGTAGTAATCGCATCTTTGTCATTGTTTAATATAGCATTTAATTGTAGTATTTACAATAAGGAAATCGATATGACTTTCCACATATCTTATTGTTTTATGAACGAAAGGAGAAACACCATGGCTACTTTCCGCTTTACCGCAGGTCCGTGGAACGTCCACGAAGGCAACGAGACTTTTGGTCCCGGTCACCGCAAAAGTGTCCCCCTCGAGGAGAAAATGAAAAAATATGCCGAAATCGGCATGTCCGGTATGCAGTTCCATGATGATGACGCTGTGCCCGATATGAACAACATGACCGAGAAGCAGATCATCGACTACGCAAAAGACGTTAAGGCGATGCTCGATAAATACGGTCTGTTCGCAGAATTCGTCGCTCCGCGCCTGTGGTTCGACTTCCACACCAACGACGGCGGCTTCACCGCTTCCCGCCAGGAAGACCGCGATTTCGCGCAGTGGCGCGCACGCCGCTCCTGCGATATCGCAAAGGCGCTCGGCACCAACAAGATCCAGCTGTGGCTGGCACGCGAAGGCACCCTCTGCGCTGAGGCGAAGGATCCCTGGATCAGCACCATCCAGCTGCGCGACGCTTTCAACGACATCCTCACCTATCGTGACGATGCGCTGATCCTCGTTGAGCCGAAGCCCAACGAACCCGTTGACCGCTCCATCTGCGGCACCGCAGGCCACGCTCTGGCAGTCGGCGCGCAGACGGTTGATCCCAGCCGTGTCGGTCTTTGCATCGAATCCGCGCACTCCATCCTCGCAGGTCTTGATCCCGCGAACGACATGGGCTTCGCGCTGGCATTCAACAAGCTGTGGGGCGTTCACCTGAACGACCAGAACGGCATGAAGTACGACCAGGATAAGTCCTTCGGCGTTGACAACCTGCGTAACGCCTTCAACCAGGTCCGCGTTCTCTACGAAAACAACTTCGGTGACCGCGGCAACTTCGAGTGCGTTGGCCTTGACGTTAAGGCAATGCGCACCCAGCCGGACGATGACTGCTATCGTCACCTGATCAACTCCAAGCGCATCTTTGAGCTGCTGCTGGAGAAGGTCAAGCAGTTCGATTACAAGTTCCGCGACGAATGCATCAAGACGCAGAATTTCGAAAAGCTCGAGATGTACGTTATGGAGCTGCTGATGGGCGTTGCATAAGCAACTTTCCAAATAAGATTTGCGGATGCTCTTGCGGCATCCGCAAATCTTATGTTACAATCATTTTATCATACCCAAGGAGGCGATTGTATGCAAAAACGCAGCGGTATCTGCGTTGCCGGCAACATGATCGTTGACATCACCTACCCCGTGGACGTTATGCCGCAAAGCGGCCAGCTCGTGCCGATCACGGGCGATCCCATCCGCACAACGGGCGGCGCGGTGAATAACGTGATCGTTGACCTTGCAAAGCTCGATCCGTCGCTCCCCCTGCAGGCTGTCGGCCGCATCGGCAAGGACAGCGAAGGCGAGCTGACGAAAAACTATCTTTCGCAATTTCCGAACATCGACCTCTCCTGCGTAAAGGAAGAGGGCATCACGTCGTTTACGCTCGTTATGAGCGAGAACATTACGCGCCAGCGGACGTTCTTCACGTTTGGCGGCGCAGGCGACGCTTTCTGCGAAGCGGACATCGATTGGAGCAAGATCCAGGGCGATATTTTCCACATCGGCTATATCCTGCTGCTGAAAACGCTCGATGAAGCCGATCCCGAATACGGAACGAAAATGGCGCGGCTGCTCAAGAGCGCGAAAGAGCATGGTCTGAAAACCTCGATCGACGTTGTAACCGAAGCCGGCGACCGCTTCCAGAAGCTCGTCACTCCGGCGATGAAATACACGGATTACTGCGTGATCAATGAGATGGAAGCGCAGTCCACAACGGGCGTTTTGCTCCGCGATGCTGACGGCACGCTCCATCCCGAAAACATGAAAGCCGCGCTTGAAAAAATGAAGGCGCTCGGCGTTTCCACATGGGCGGTGATCCACTGCCCGGAAGGCGGCTGGGGTCTGGACGAAAACAACAACTTCGTATCCGAAGCAAGCGTCAAGCTGCCCAAGGGCTATATCCAGGGCACTGTCGGCGCAGGCGACGCTTTCTGCGCAGGCGTTCTGCTGGCTGCGGAAAAGAAGCAGACGCTGCTTGAGGCGCTGCACCTTGGCGCGGCATCCGCTTGCGCATCGCTGCGGATGCCCGGCGCAACCGAAGGCATGACAACGGTTACGGAAGTCCTCGCGCTTCATAAAACGCTCGAATAAGGAGAGAGATCAATGAAAGCTGTTATGTACGGCGGCGGCAACATCGGCCGCGGCTTTATCGGAATGCTGTTTTCCCAGTCCGGCTACGACGTCACGTTTATCGACGTTGCCGAGCCGGTTGTAAACCATCTGCACAGCGAGCATTCCTACCCCGTCCGCATTCTCGACGGCGGCAGCAAGACGGACGTGCTTGTTGAGCACGTTGACGCGGTCAACGGAAACGATATGGAGGAAACCGCAAAGCGCATCGCCGAATGCGATATCATGGCAACGGCTGTTGGCGTTCGCATCCTCAAGTTCATCATTCCGAACCTCGTTGCCGGCATCCGCAAGCGCTTTGCCGAAGGCAACCGTCCGCTCAATATCATCATCTGCGAAAACCTCAACGACGCGAACAAGATCATAGAGGGCATGATCAAAGAGCAGCTCACGGAAGAAGAATGCAAGCGCTTCGATCAGCAGGTCGGCCTTGTGGAAGCCTCCATCGGGCGCATGGTTCCCGTGCAGACCCCCGAAATGCAGGACGGCGACCCGATGCGCGTTTGCGTAGAGCGCTACGGCTTCCTGCCTGTGGATAAGGACGCTTTCAAGGGCGAAATTCCGCAGGTCAAGAACATGATTCCGTTCTCCCCGTTCGATTTCTTCATCAAGCGCAAGCTGTTTGTCCACAACATGGGTCACGCCACCTGCGCTTACCTCGGCGGCTTCACCGGCAAGGAATTCATCTGGCAGTCCATCGCCGACGCCGATACCTACATCATCGTGCAGAACGCGATGGAAGCCTCCGCGCTCGCGCTTTCGAAAAAGTACGGCGTGGACGTGGACGGGCTCTTCCGCCACATTCAGGATCTGCTGCTCCGCTTCACGAACGCCGCCCTCGGCGATACGTGCGACCGTGTCGGCAGAGAGCCGGAGCGCAAGCTCTCGGCGGACGACCGCCTTGTCGGCTCGTACAAGCTGTGCAAGGAAGTCGGCGTTGATCCGAGCTTCATCGCGGTCGGCATTGCCGGCGCGCTGTATCGCTATCTGACCGAGCAGGAAAAAGCGCAGACCGCTGAAAACGCGGCAAGCGCGCTGAAGGAGCTCGGCGGCATCGAGAGCGAACAGGCGATCCGCTACTACACGATGCTGCTCAGCGGCAAAACGCTTGCCGATCTGCGCATCGCCGCCGAACGCGACCGCCGCGCCGCCATGGACGATATGGTGTAAGGTATAATGAAAGAAGTCCGATGCCTTATGGCATCGGACTTCTTTCATTTCACGCGCCGCAGGCGCAATTCATGCACGAAGTGCAATTCATGAAATAGTTTGCCGCGTAGGGGCGGCCATTGGTCGCCCGTTCGGGTCCGGTGCGCATCGGCAAATTTCGGGCGGCTGATAGCCGCCCCTACGGAGTGCAGAAAAGAACAAAAAACACCGTCCGAAGACGGTGTTTTTAATCAGCAATAGAAATCTTTGATTTTTTTCGCGCGGCTGGGATGGCGCAGCTTGCGGATTGCCTTATTTTCGATCTGGCGGATACGCTCGCGCGTAACGCCGAAGATCTGCCCGACTTCCTCAAGCGTATGGGTTCTGCCATCGTACATGCCGAACCGCATCCGCAGCACCTCCGCTTCGCGGTGGGTCAGCGTATCGAGGATATTGCTGAGCGCTTCGGCAAGGAGCGTATCGCTTGTGGCGTCCGCCGGACCGGGGGTGTTATCGTCCTCAACGAACGAACCGATCGTTGTATCCTCCTCATCGCCGACGGGCGTATCGAGCGAGAGCGTATCGGCAGCCGTGCGGTTTGCCTCGATGATCTTTTCAACCGGCAGATGCAGCTCCGCTGCGACTTCTTCCATCGTGGGTTCGCGGCCGAGCTCCTGCACCAGCTTGCGGTTGCAGCGCGTTGCCTTATTGATGACCTCCACCATATGTACCGGCACTCGGATGGTGCGCGCCTGGTCGGCAATGGCGCGGGTGATCGCCTGGCGGATCCACCACGTTGCGTAGGTGGAGAATTTATTGCCCTTTGTATAATCGAACTTGTCCACCGCGCGGATAAGACCGGTATTGCCCTCCTGGATCAGATCCAGAATATGCAGGCCGCGGCCGGAATACTTTTTTGCGATGGAAACAACAAGGCGCAGGTTCGCGGTAGTGAGCTGCTCTTTTGCATTCTCATCGCCTTCGGCAATGCGCTTTGCAAGCTCCACTTCCTCATCCGCAGTCAGCAGCTTGACCTGGCCGATCTCCTTGAGATACATCCGAACGGGATCATCCAGATTATATTCCGCCGCCAGCTCCATCGGATCGACGAGCACTTCCTCTTCCACGTTCTCCGGAACGTCCGTGGGTTCATCGTCTTCCTCGATCTCAAGATCCAGCTCTTCGCTGACGATCTGGATGCCCATTGCATCAAACTGGCCGTAGATCTGCTCGATCTGCTCAGGCGTGAGATCCAGATGCTCCAAAACTGCTGCAAGCTCCGCAACCGTGACCGATCCATCGCGCTTGCCGGCGGCGATCAGATCCAGAACGGGCTGCATATCCGGGTTTACGCCCTGCGCGTTTTTTTTCTTTTCGTTTGCCATGTACGGCGCACATCCTCTTTCCGTAATCGCGCTGCGAAGCGTTCGCAGCGAATCTGTCCCATTATATCACTATATTTTTAGAAAGTTCAATAGGAAATTCCACAAATTTTGTCGCCTTTCGGCGATACAAATTATGGATTTTTGCAAGCGCCGCAAAAAAGAATCGGGCAAGCCGATCCGCTTGCCCGATTGCGCAGTTTACAGCGTTTTGAATGCCTTCAGCCATTCGTTTGCGATCAGCTGATGCCCGAACAGCGTCGGATGCACGCCGTCCCTCAGCCAATATTCGGGCGGCGCGAGCTTAGCCGCTTCATCAAACTTATCCTGAAGCGTGAAATACGGAAGCGAAAACTCCGCCGCAATCTGCCGGACGGCTTCCGCCTTTTCCGCGACGCCCGATTGAAACGCCTCAAAAAACGGCTCCGTTGCGCTGCCGCGCATCACATACGGCGCAAAGAGCATGATTTTCAGTTCCGGGAGCGCCTCCAGCGTTTCCTCCAGCAGCATCCGATAGATTTTCAGAAATTTCGGCGTTGCTGTGCCGTTATTCGATTTCAGCTCATGCCAAACGTCGTTCACGCCGATGAGAATGCTCATAACGTCCGGCGAGAGGTTGATCAGATCAGATTTGATCCGCGCGTACAGACGCGTGATACGGTCGCCGCCAACGCCGCGGTTGATAAATTCGTACTTCCCCGGCGACTGCAGACCGAGCGCGCTCGACGCGAGCATCGCATAGCCGAAGCCGAGCGGATGCGCTTCGTCTTTTTTGCGGCCGGCATCCGTTATGGAATCGCCCTGAAACAGAATTCGCATTGTTCTCCCCTCCGTTTGCGTCACAAAAAAGAGCGCCTGCCGGGCAGGCGCTCTTTGGATCGTTTTATCTCTGGCTGTTCTCATTCATCTCGCGCAGCGCATCGCGGCGGCTGAGGCGAACGTGACCCTTTTCATCGATCTCCATAACCTTGACCCAAGTGGTATCGCCGACGTTGAGCACGTCTTCCACCTTCTCAACGCGCTTATCGGCAAGACGGGAGATATGCACCATGCCGTCCTTGCCCGGAGCAAGCTCCACGATCGCGCCCGTGCCGGGCAGGATGCGGACGACCTTGCCCTGATAGAGCGTGCCGACCTCGGGAACAAAGCAGATGTCTTCGATCATGCGCTTTGCAGCTTCGCAGGAAGCGGAATCGGGGGAAGCGATATGAATCGTGCCGTCCTCTTCGATATCGACCTGCGCGCCGGACTCGGCAACGATCTTCTGGATCATGCTGCCGCCCTTGCCGATGACTTCGCGGATCTTGTCCACGTCGATCTTGATCGAGATCATCTTCGGCGCAAATTCGCTGACTTCCGGACGCGGCTCGGAGATGCACGGCAGCATGATCTGCTCGAGAATCTCCAGGCGCGCCTTGCGGCAGCGCTCCAGCGCGTCGGCAATGATTTCCATGGTCAAGCCGTCGTTCTTCAAGTCCATCTGGATGGCGGTGATGCCTTCGGTTGTACCGGCAACCTTGAAGTCCATCTCGCCGTGGAAGTCCTCAACACCCTGAATATCGGTGAAGGTACGCCATTCGCCGGTCTCCTGATCGGAGATCAGACCGCAGGAAATGCCTGCAACCGGACGGCGGATCGGAACGCCGGCATCCATCAGCGCAAGCGTAGAGCCGCAGATGGAACCCTGCGAGGTCGAGCCGTTGGAGGAAAGCACCTCGCTGACGACGCGGATGCAGTACGGGAACTCTTCCACGCTCGGAAGCACGGGTACGAGCGCCTTTTCCGCAAGCGCGCCATGGCCGATCTCACGGCGGGAAGTGGAACGCGCGCCGCGCGCTTCACCGGTGGAGAACGCCGGGAAATTGTAGTGGTGGATATAGCGCTTGCTGTCCTCGGGGAAGATCGTATCGAGCTTCTGCTCCATGGAGAGCGTTGCGAGCGTGCAGATGGAGAGCACCTGCGTCTGTCCGCGCGTGAAGAGGCCCGAGCCGTGGACGCGCGGCAGAACGCCGACTTCTGCGGCGAGCGGACGGATCTCATCCATGCCGCGGCCGTCAACACGCTTGCCGGCAAGCAGCCATTTCTTAACGACTTTCTTCTGCATCTTATACAGGCAGACGTCGATCTGAACGTCGAAATCCTCGCCGTACTTTTCACCGAACTTCTCCTTGAAGTCAACGATTGCGGCAGTCAGGCGCTCTTCGCGGACGTTCTTATCATCGGTATCGAGCGCGTACTCGATATTGTCCATGCCGTAATTCATGAGATCATCGAGCATCTCATGGTTGACGGCAGCCTTTTCAAACGTGAACTTCGGCTTGCCGATCACGTCTACGATGGAGTTGATGAAGGCGACGATCTTCTTGTTGGTTTCATGCGCAAGCTCGATGCCCTTGAGCAAATCGGCTTCGCTGACTTCGTTTGCCTCGGTTTCGATCATGACGACCTTTTCCGCGGTGGAAGCGATCGTGCAGAACATTTTTGCGTTAGCGCGCTGCTCTGCCGAGGGGTTAATGACGTACTCGCCATCGACCATAGCCACTTCGGTGGTTGCCATCGGGCCGTTCCAGGGAACGTCCGAGCAAGCGGTTGCGATGAACGCGCCGAGCGACGCAACGACCTCAACGGGGTTTTCATGGTCGGTTGCAAGGGCGGTGCAGGTGATGACAACGTCGTTGCGCAGCTCGTCATCGAAGAACGGGCGCATCGGGCGGTCGATCAGGCGCATGGTGAGGATCGCCTTTTCGCTCGGGCGGCCTTCGCGGCGGTTAAAGCTGCCGGGAATGCGGCCAACGCCGTAAAGACGCTCTTCAAATTCGATCGTCAGCGGGAAGTAGTCGATGCCTGCCTTCGGCAGCGGCGAGGAGGTGATCGTCGTAAGGACGACGGTATCGCCATAGCGGCAAATGCACTCGGCATTCGCAAGCTCCGCAACCTTGCCGGTCTCCACGGTGAAGGTGCGTCCGCCGATCTCGGTTTCGAACACGTGGTGGTTGGGGTAGGTTTTCTTTGTAATCATGAAACTTCTCCTTTTCTTTTGTTCGGAGCAGTCCCACAGATCCAGCACTTGAAGCTGCTGCCGAAGTTCGGCGGTACCTTCAACTGCTAAATCTGCCCCGGGAAATGCTCCTTTTTGTTTGTTTCCTTTATCGCCAAAATGGGCAGCCGAAGCTGCCCATTTCAGACTTTTTACTTACGGATGCCGAGCTTCGCAATAATTGCGCGGTAACGCTCGATGTCCTTCTTTGCCAGATAGTCCAGCAGGCTGCGGCGCTTACCGACCATCATCAGCAGACCGCGGCGGGAATGGTTATCGTGCTTATGGACGCGCAGATGCTCCGTCAGCTCGTTGATGCGAGCGGTGAGGATGGCGATCTGAACCTCCGGCGAGCCGGTGTCGCCCGGATGGGTTGCATTGGCCTCGATGACCGCAGTCTTTTCTTCTTTTCTCATCATGATAGTGTTCCACCTTTCTGAATTTTTCCCTCGAGCCAAGTATCGGGGCGGCAGATTGTCCTTCTGAAAAGAACCTGATCCCGAAACCGAGCGACGGGGCATTGCATGGCGCTTCTGCGCCAGCCTGATTAGAATACCACAAAGCGGGCAAAATGTAAAGAAAAATTTATAAGAAATTCACAAGCACCATATATAGTGCCGTGCCGCCTAAAATACTCACAAGGGAGCGGCGCGTAAGCGCCTGCAGCGCGGCAACCGCCGCACCGGCAATCACCGCCGGCAGCCAGCCGGAAGCAGCGGAGAACTCCAGATTGCGCAGGCAGTATACAACCAGCATTCCCATGATTGCGCTCGGCAATACGCTGCCGAGATAGGAAACGAATTTCGGCGTTTTCCTGCCGCCGCCAAACAGCCAGAACGGCAGAAAACGAAGCAGAATCGTAACCGCCGCAATCACAGCGATCTGCAATGCCGAATAGAGCGAAGGGCTCATGCTTCCGCCCCCTTCCGAACGCGCTTCAAAACGGCAAGCGCGAGCGTGATGGCAAGCATCGCCGGAATCAGAAACCGATCCGCGCCGAAGATGAGCAGGCTTGCAGACGAGAGCGATGCGCCGAGGATTGCCGGAAGATGATCTTTCGTTTTGCTCCACTGATCGGTGAAAATACTGATAAACAGCGCAGTCAGCGCAAAATCAACGCCCTTAAAATCCCACGGGATCAGCGCGCCGATCCCGCCGCCGATTGCGCTTCCCGCAATCCAATAGAGATGATCCAGCAGCGTGATCTGAAGAAGATCGCGGTTCGAGAGCGTCTCATCGGCGCAGACGATCGAGTACGTTTCGTCCGTCAGCGCAAAGATCAGATACGGCTTCGCTTTCCCGACATCACGGTAGCGGTCTACCATGGAAACGCCGTAAAACAAGTGGCGCGCGTTCACCATCAAGGTCGTCAGCGCAGTTGTGATGATGCCGGCGGCAGTCGCAAGCAGGTCCACCGCAACGAACTGCATCGAGCCGGCAAAAACTGCGGCGCTCATCCCAATCGACCACAGCACGTCGAAGCCCTTGCTCTGCATAACGATGCCGAAGCTTGCGCCGAGGACAAGATAGCCTGTCAGCACAGGGATCGTTCGGATAAAGTTTTTCTTCCACTGCTTCATAAACGCGCCTCCGTTGAGGGGATTTTAGCAGATTTCCGAACGTTTCGCAATAAAAAATTGCCCCGACAGCGTCGGGGCGAGGATGGTGGGATATGAAGTGTGCTCGCGTTGGGTACCATCAGCATACACCCTGCGCGGCAAAAAGTCCGTCGAAATCCGGCAGCGGAAACAGAAAAAAATATGTTACAATTCGTAACAAAATCGGCAAAAACGTGAATAAAATAAGCGGAAAATGGAAATAATTTACGAAAATGTCATTGCATTCGGCGCATTATTCTCCTATAATAAAGGCGCAGAAAAAAATGACGAGGAGCGTCGAAAATCATAGAACGAAAGAAACGGTATTCCGGCGCGCGCGTAACAAAGCGCACCACCAAGAAAAACAGCGCCGGCAACAAGAAAATATGGCTGATCCCGATCTGCGTGCTTGCGGTGATCCTTGCGTTCGGGCTGATTCTGAAGATCAGCGGACGGATCTATCCGAACGTATCCGTTTGCGGCGTAAATGTCGGCGGCATGGGCCGCGCAGACGCGATCCAAGCCGTGCAGGCGGCGGTTGACCGCTCTTACGGAAGCGAAACGCTCACGATTACCCTGCCCGACCGCACGCTCTCGCTGCGTCCGGACTCGGCAGCGGTCGAGGTGGACACCGAGAAAGCCGTGGACGATGCATTCGCATACGGCAGAAGCGGCGGTCCGATCTCCGCGATCATCGGCTGGATTCGCTGCAACAGCGAGCCGCACGACGTGGATATTTCCGATTCGCTCCGCTTTGACGAAGCATACCTGCGCGATTTGACGCAGCGCACGGCAAACGCTGTGGAAACCGAGCTGAAGCAATCCGAGGTCACCTACAGCGAGGAAGACGAAACGATCACCGTTACGCTCGGCACGGCGAAGCGCGAGCTTGATCCGAACGCGCTCTATGACGCAATCGTTGCGGCATACGGCGCAGGGCAGTTTACCGGCGCAACTTTCGACTATACGGTCGTAGAGCCGAAGCCGGTTGATCTCTCCGAGCTCTACCGCAAGCTCTGCACGCCTTCCGAGGATGCAAGCTACAACGAGCAGACGCATGAATTCAAAAAAGAAGTGATCGGCTACGGCTTCGATCTCGATGCGGAAATGGAGCGCATTTCCGAGGCCGAGGAAGGCGAAACGATCGTCATAGAGCTTGGCGAGCTTTTGCCGGAGGTCACGATTGACAGCCTGCAGGCGGAATACTTCTCCGATACGCTGGCCGCTTATGACAGTCCCCATACCAACATCGCCGCCAGAACCGCAAATCTGATCCTCGCGGCGGACACGATCGACGGCACGATTCTCAACCCGGGCGAAGTCTTCTCGTTTAACAAGATCGTCGGCGAGCGCACAGCGGAAAAGGGTTATAAAGCCGCAATCGTCTACACCAATGGCGGCGCAAGCGAGCCGGAGCTCGGCGGCGGCGTCTGCCAGGTTGCTTCCACAATCTATATGTGCGCGCTGCTTGCCGATCTCGATATCGTTGAGCGCACCGAGCATATGTACGCCGTCACCTACGTACCGATGGGCATGGACGCGACGATCTACTGGGGCAGTTTGGACTTCAAGTTCAAAAACTCCACCGCGCATCCGCTGCTGATCCGCTCCTCGGTTTCCGGCGGACAGGTCCACGTGAAGCTGCTCGGCACAAACGAGAGCGACAAGACCGTTAAGATGACCTATACCGTGCTTTCCACGATCCCGTGGGAGGAAGTGGAAAAGGTTGACGAAACGAAAGAGCCCGGCTTCCGCGAAGTTACGGTAACGCCCTACACCGGCTACCGGGTGCAGACCTATAAAGAGTACTACGATAAGGACGGTGAAAAGCTCTCCACCGAAAAATGCGCCTACAGCAGCTACCGCAAGCGCGATAAGGTGATCACCGTAGGTCCGGAAGAAACGCCGCCCGAAGAACCGCAGCCCACCGATGCGCCTGCCGAAACGCCGGCGGAAGCGCCGACCGAAGCGCCTGCGGAAACGCCCGTGGAAGCGCCCGCTCCTGCGGAAACGCCAACTTGACAAAAACGAGCATCGTTGGGCACCCAACGATGCTCGTTTTTCCTGCTTGCGCTTCTCACCTGCTTTATGCTACAATGAGAAAAATCTCGAAAGCGGGTGGACGCGAATGCGAATGCGTAAAAAACCGAATCTGATTCCGCGCATGGAAGCCTGTACCGAATGGCAGATCGCGCAGCCGGAAACCTACAAAGGGCATTGGCGCGAGCTGATGCCGGCGGCAAAGGAGCTGCGCGTGGAGGTTGGCTGCGGCAAGGGGAAATTCACCGTAGAAACCGCCGCAAGCGAGCCGGACGTGCTGCTGATCGCGCTGGAGGTTGTGCCGGACGCGATGGTGGTCGGCATGGAAAAAGCCAAAGAGCTGGGGCTGAAAAACGTGTTTTTCGCCGCGATGGACGTTGCAAAAATTGACGAAGTCTTTGCGCCCGATGAAATTGACCGGCTGTATATCAACTTCTGCGATCCATGGCCCAAGAGCCGCAACGCAAAACGCCGCCTCACCTATCATACGTTTTTGGCAAAGTACAAAACGATCCTGAAAAACGGAGGCGAGATCCATTTCAAAACGGACAACGCGAAGCTGTTTGAATGGTCGCTCGAGGAATTTGCCGAATACGGCTACAAAACGCAGAACGTTACGCGCGATCTGCACGCTAACGGCATCGTCGGCATCATGACGAGCTACGAGGAAAAGTTCCATGCGCTCGGCACGCCGATCAACCGCTGCGAGATCGTAATTGAGAAATAAAAAAATCCGACTGCTTTGCAGTCGGATTTTTATTGCTTATTCGCCGAAGGGGGTTCCGCATTCGGGGCAGAACTTCGGCGCGTCACCGCTCGGTTCCCAGCCGCATTTGGAGCAGCGCTTGGGGCGCGGCTTGCCGCACTCGGTGCAGAATTTACCCGTGTTCTGCGTGCCGCAGGCGCAGGTCCAGCCGCCTTGCGGCGCTGCCGCCGCCTGCTGCTGTCCCATCTGGAAGAGCGTCTGCGCGTTCGTGCCGCCGGCAGCGCCTGCCATATTCATGCCCATAAACGCCATTGCAGGGCCTGCGCCTTCGTTTTTGGCAGCCGCCTGCATCGCCGCCGCCTGCGCGCCGACAAGATGCGCCGCCGCGCGCGTGGGATCGGCAAACGCCGCATTGCGCTGCAGCTCCTTGATCATCGCTTCGTCTTCCTCGCTCGCCTTAACCGAGGAAACGCCGACCGTCTGAATCTCGATGCCGCGGAAATCGCTCCACTTTGCCGTCAGCTCCGTCTTGAGCGCTTCGGCAAGCTCCGTTGTATGGCCGGGCAGCTCGCTGTAGCGCACGCCCATGGCGCTGATCTTCGCAAACGCCGGCTGCAGCGCGGTGAGCAGCTCGCTCTTCATCTGGCCGTCGATCTCCTCGCGGCTGTAATCCTGGGAGACGTTGCCGCAGACGTTCGTATAGAACAGCAGCGGATTGGTGAGCTTATAGCTGTATTCGCCAAAGCAGCGGATGGAAATATCAATATCGATTCCGGCGCGCTGATCCACAACGCGGAACGGAACGGCATTCGGCGTGCCGTACTTATTGCCGGGGATCTCTTTCGTATTGAAATAGTAAACGCGCTGATCCTTCGGCGCTTCGCCGCCGAACGTGAAACGCTTGCCGACGTTCCCGAACACCGCTTTGATATTGGCGGCAAGCTTGCCGCCGTCAAAGATGGAAGGCTCGGTAGAAGCATCGTAAACGTATTCGCCGGGCTCGGCGCAGAGATCAACGACCTTGCCCTGCTCAACGATCAGCATACACTGCCCGTCCGCAACGGCGATCATCGAGCCGGTTGTGATGATGTTTTCATCGCCCTTGTAGTTGCTGCTGCGGCCGGATACTTTCTTTTGCCCTTTGCAGGCAAGCACGTCAGCAGGGATCGCTTCGCAGTAAAAATACTCTTTCCACTGGTCCGCCATAACGCCGCCGGCAGCGCCGGCAATCGCTTTAATCAGTCCCATAATCGTTCTCCTTTTTATCGGTTTTTCTTCATTATCGGTTAGTTTTTTATAATTGTCAAGTCAGTTCAGCGAGCGGTAGCGGTTCGGCGATTCGCCATAGTATTTTTTGAAGACGCGGTAGAACGTGGATTGCGCCGGATAACCGCAGGCAACGCCGATGGAATCCACGCTTTCCGAGGTTGTGCAAAGCAGCTTTGCCGCCTCCTTCATGCGCACGGAAACGAGATATTCGCCGAGGTTCATACCCGTCTTTTCGCGCACGATGGCATACACGGTTTTCACCGGCAGCGCGAAATGCGTTGCGATCACAGGCGCGCCGAGATCGGGATCGCGGAAGTTCGCGGCGACGTAATCCAAAATGCTCTCGCTTGTTTTATCGGCGTCCGTTTCCTGCCGCGCGGCAAGGCGGTCGAAGAGTGTAGATACAAGCGTTTCCATGCGGCTGAAGTTCTCTTTCGGGCGCATTTCCTCATGGTATTCCAGCGCGTCCGCCTCCGGCAGCGGCAGCTCCAGCTCGTTTGCCGTGCTGCGGATCACAAAGCGCACGTTATAGAAAACCTCTTTCGCCGCGCCGGGGGCATAGCGGTCTTCCCCGAGCGAACGGACAAATTCCAGCGTATCCTCGCGGTCGTTTTTGATCACCGCGCGGTAGAGCCGCTCATGCGTCAGCCAGGAATAAACGCCCGGGCGGTCGCCGCCGGAATCCTCGGCGGAAAAAACTTCGATATAGCTCGATTCCAAAATCGGGATCGAATACTGCGCCTGGCGCACCGCCGCGTAAACGCTGTGCGCTCCCGTGAACGGCGCGGAAACGCCGCAGATCACGGAAAGCCCGTCAACACCGAGCTGGCTGTTTACGCCGGAAAGCACGTTCGCAAGCGTATGGAGCGATTCCTCATCATCCGGCAGCAGCACGCCCGTTTCCAGCGCGTTGACCGTTGCGCAGGAGAAGGGTTCCGGCAAATGCTCACGCAAAAGCTCGGTTATCGCGTTCTGCCCGAACTCTTCGGAGGTGGCGGTTGAATGAATCAGCGCGACGCGGCAGGGTTCGGAGAGCATCGGATAGGCGGAGCGGAGCTTTTCCTCCTCTTCCGGAGAGAGCACGCCGCCGGAAAACACGCGCACGAGAATGCCGGAGGAAAGAATGCGATGCACCTCATCGGATTCCATGCGGCTGCTTGCGAGCAGATCGGCAAGGCGGCGGATCTCATTGCGCTGCGTTGCGGTTTCATCGGGCAAACTGTAGCTGAGCAGCAGGCGGCGCAGCGGCCGCGAACCGAGCGACGACAGCCAAAAGCACAGCGCGAGACCGACAAGCAGCATCACGCCGATCATCGCAGCGCCGATGCGGCGCGTCGGCGCGACGAGCGATGAAAAATACGATTTCGGAACGCCGAGCGTTGCCTGACCGCGCACGCCGGTAAACTGGCAGTTGAAGCGGTAGAGATCCGCCGCTTCGGGATCGCCGTAGGACAGCAGCTGCGTTCCATCGAGGTCGGACAGGCAGAAGTACGTTTCCTCCGGCAGGCTTTCCAGATGGAAATACGCCAAAACGGTATCGCGGCTGAGCAGCACGCCGATCATGGGATCAACGCTGCTGGGATGCAGCAGCAGCGTGATGCAATCATCTTCCGCTGCTCCAACCGTCACCTTCTGCTCCGGCAAGAAGCGGATCAGGCTGACGTCTTTCAGCAGCGCCGTCATTTCTTCTCCGGTCATATCCGGGTAGCGGATATATTCGGAGAAGCACTCCTCCGCCCGTTCATACGCGCGCGCCTTGGTGCACACAGCATCCATAGACGGGAAATAGAGGAAGCTTTCAAATTGCTTTCCCGTGCGCGTCATTGCAAGCGAGGAGCGGAACGACGTGCGCAGCGCCGACAGGATCACCGGCTTTGTAGACGACGGAAGCTGCCCCGAAACCGCGCGGCGCAGCGTATCATAATCGCTTGTGTTCTGCACGGCGGACGGAACGCTGTAAACGCCGAAAAGTGACGATGAAAACGTTTCGCAGTTTTGCCGGAACGCGCTTTCCGCCTGCGTCAGATAGCTCTGCGTTAAAAGGGCGGTATAGCGTTCGCCCGAGGCAAAGAGCATTGCGAGCGCCAGCAGCAAAATTACCAGCAGCAAAATAAAAAGCTGCCAGAAAACGGGCGCGCCGCCAAGCACGTTTCTACGATTGCGTTTTTTCTCAAATCGCTCCATGATTCCGCCTTTCTTCGGCTATGCGCCGGTTGCATTGCCGGAAAAAATAATGTATGATTGTTGTAACTACTGAAAGGAAGCGGCAATCTATGAACAGACTGTTTTCCCTCGATTCCAAATTGATGCGCATCCTGAATATCGTTGCCGATTATGCGATCCTCAACGTTTTCTTTCTGATCACAAGCATCCCGATCTTCACGATCGGCGCTTCGAAGGCTGCGCTCTACCGCGTAATGTTCGATATGCTGGAGGGTGAAGACGCCAAAATGTACACGCGCTACTTCAAGACCTTTGCAAGAGAGTTTAAGGCGGCAACGCCGCTGTTCTTGCTCAAAGGGCTTGTGCTTGCGCTGATCGCTTATTCGCTGTTTCTTGCAACGCACAACGAAATTCCCTTCAAGCAGGCAACCGTGATTGCGCTTGTTGTTGTGCTTGCGGTTTGGGCGATGCTGTTTACAACGCTGTTTATTCAGGTTTCGCTGTTTTCATCCACGTTTGCGCAGTATTTCAAAAACTGCATTTACATCCTGCTCACGCATCCGATCAAGAGCCTGATCACCGCCGTTATGGACGTAATCCCGCTCGTGCTGCTGCTGCAGCCGGACATCATGGGCATGCTCGGACCGGTTTGGCTGTTCTTCTACTTCTCGGTTACGGCAAACGTATCCGCGAGAGTTTGGAAAAAGCCGTTTGACGGCTATCTGGAACAGGCGCAAGCCGAGTAAAACCATTTTAACACATTTCCGATTCAGGAATCAACCGAAAGGAGCACCGAACGTATGAAAAATCCATCTGCACTGCCTGCAATTCCGCTGATCACGCACGATCCCTATTTTTCCATCTGGGCGTGCGGTCTGACCCCAACGGCAGATGAAACGCGCCACTGGACAGGCGCGGAAAAAACGATGCTCGGCTCCGTTACGATCGACGGTACGCTGATGCGCTGGCTCGGCAGAACCGGCCGCCGCCCGATGGCGCTGAAAGCTGTCGACGTTTCGCCGCTCTCCACGAAGCTCGTTATGGAAGAGCTCGGCGTTCGCCTGACGGTCACGTTTACATCGCCGCTGCTTTTGGACGATCTCGACGTGCTCTCCACGCCGATCTCGTTCGTCCGCTTCCAGACGGAGTTCATCGACGGAAAAGACCACGACGTCACCGTAACCTTCAGCGCGCGCGAAGGCGTTTGCCACACGGGCGAAACCGTTTGCGCGATGCGGCAGGATTTCTTCAGTGACGGCGTTTTGCACTACGCTTACATGGGGCAGATGCAGCAAAAGCCGCTCTCCGGCTCCGGCGACCATCTCACGCAGGACTGGGGACATCTGTTCTTTGCAGCGGACGACGGCATCATCAACGATATGCCGCAGAGCTACTACGTGGCACTAAACTACAGCAAGCAAAGCAGCAAGCCGTTTTGCTCCACGCTGCTCGTCGGCTACGACGATACCGTTTCGATTAACTACTTCGGACGGATGCTGCCGGCGTATTACGCGCGCGACGGCAAAACGATCGTGCAGGCGCTGCGCGAATTCCACGAGCGCGAGGACGAGATCCTTAAAAAATGTGAAAAGTTTGACCGCAAGCTCCTCGCGGACGCGCGCAAGCTCGGCGGCAAGGACTACGCCAAGATCGTAACCGCCGCATACCGCCAGACCATCGCGGCGCATAAGCTCGTTGCCGATGAAGACGGCGAGCTGCTGTTCATCTCGAAAGAGAACGACTCCAACGGCTGCGCCGGCACGGTTGATGTGAGCTATCCGTCCGTTCCGCTGTTTTTGCTCTACAATCCGGAGCTTGTTCGCGCGATGTGCCGCCCGGTGATCCGCTTTGCGAAAATGCCCGTATGGCACTACGATTTCGCGCCGCACGACGTTGGCAGATACCCGACGCTGCTCGGGCAGGTCTACGCCTCCAAGCGCCGCAAGAAGCAGCACGCCGAGGGCGTTACGGTTGCGCCGCTGTATCTCTATCCGGAAACGGAGGATATGTACGATTTCACGAAGCAGATGCCGGTTGAGGAAAGCGCGGATATGCTGCTGATGCTGGCTGCCGCAGGCTATGCCGACGGCGATTATACAATTGCCGCGGACGAGCTGGAGATGCTGAAAACGTGGTGCGCCTATCTGCTGAAATACGGCGAAGACCCCGGCGAGCAGCTCTGCACCGACGATTTCGCCGGCCATCTCGCGCGGAACGTGAACCTTTCGGCAAAGGCCGTAATGGGCATCGCCGCGTTTGCGGATATTCTTGAGGCACTCGGCAAAAAGAGCGAAGCCGCAAGCTACCGCAAGGAGGCGGAGAAGCTGGGCAAGAGCTGGCTGAAGCGCGCAAGCGCAAAGGACGGCTCAACCTATCTCACCTTTGACGGCACAGGCTGGAGCCAGAAATACAACCTCGTTTGGGATAAGCTGTTCGGCTGGAACATTCTGCCGGAATCGTTCTACAAAAAGGAACTGGAAAGCTACCTGCCGCGCATGAACGAATACGGTCTGCCGCTCGATTCGCGCGCGCCGTATACGAAATCCGACTGGTCGATGTGGATCGCCGCAATGACGGACGATAAAGCAATTTTCGCCGCGATGGTCAAGCCGATGGCAAAATTCCTTGCCGAAACAACGAGCCGCGTTCCCTTCTCCGATTTCTATGACACGACAACCGGCTGCTACGAGCGGTTCATCGGCCGCAGCGTGCAGGGCGGCGTATTCATGCCGCTGCTGATGCGCGCATGGCGCGGAAAATAACCGAGGCACGCTATGGAACAAGGCAATCCCTATCGCAAAACAATTATCGCTTCATTCGTCGGCTACATCGTGCAGGCCACGGTTTGCACCTTTCCGCCGCTGCTATTCGTTACGTTCCGAACCGCCTACGGCATCACGCTCGCGCAGCTTTCGCTGCTGATTACGTTAACGTTTGCGATCCAGCTTGTAGGCGACCTCGTTATGCCGCACATCGTTGCGCGAGCCGGCTCGAAACCCTGCATCATCGCGGCAAATGCGCTTACGATCGGCGGGCTTGTGCTGCTGCCGGTTTTCCCTGCGAAATTCGGCTACGGCGGTCTGCTCTGTGCGGCGCTGCTCTATTCGCTCGGCGCATCGATCATTGAGGTTTTGATCAGCCCGACCGTTGAGGCGTGCCCGACGAAAAACAAATCCGGCATGATGAGCCTGCTGCATTCGTTCTTCGCAATCGGCTGCGCGCTCGTGATCGGACTTTCCACGGCATTTTTGGCGCTCTTCGGAAGGCAAAGCTGGAAGCTACTGTGCCTGTTTTGGGCGATTCCGCCGCTGATCGATATCGTTCTGTTTGCCCTTGCGCCGATGCCGGAGCTTACCGGAGAGAACGGCGCGCGCACACCGATCAAAACCCTGCTTAAAAGCCGCACGATGCTGCTGCTTTTGGCGCTGATGATTGCGGCAGGCGCAGCGGAGCTTTGCGTTTCGCAGTGGGCTTCCTCGTTCGCCGAAGCAGGACTTGGCGTTTCAAAGGCAACCGGCGATCTGCTCGGTCCGCTTTCGTTTGCGGTTTTGATGGCGGCAGGGCGCTTATTCTACGCCGCGCACAGCAAGAAAATGCGCCTATGGCGGTATATGCTGATCTCCGCGCTGATCTGCGCGGCAGGCTATCTTGTTGCGGGATTATCGCCGATTCCGGCTGTGAGTCTGCTCGGCTGCGGCCTTGTCGGCTTCGGCTGCGCAGTATTATGGCCGGGCGCGCTTTCCATCGGCGCGGATCGGCTGCCAAACGGCGGAACAACGCTGTTTTCTCTGATGGCGTGCTGCGGCGACATCGGCTGCACGGTCGGCCCGACCTACGCTGGTTTCCTTGCCGATCGCTTCGGCGAAAACTTGCAGCTCGGTCTTCTCGGCGGTCTGATTTTCCCTGCGGCAGCAGTGATCCTGCTGCTGGCGCTTCGCAAAAAATAATGGAATCCCCTCCCGGTCTGTCCCATAGGATAGATACGGGAGGGGTTGTCTATGAAGGCATGGATCCGCCGAAATTGGCGGACTGCTTTATGCGGCGGCGCGATGCTGCTGCTTGCGATCATCGTATCTGTAACCACCGCGCCGCAGGCGCTTGAAACGGGAAGCTGGGGGCTGAGCTTTCAGCAGGAGGGTTCGCCGCCGATCGGCAACGCGACCGCGCAGCAGCTTTCGCGCTATGACGCGGCGTTTCTCGGCAGCGGAAAAACGATTTACTTAACCTTTGACTGCGGCTACGAGGCAGGCTGCACGGCGCAGATTTTGGACGTTCTGAAAGCGCACCGCTGCCCGGCGGCGTTTTTCGTTGTGGGCACCTACATCGACGCGAACCCGGAGCTTGTTTGCCGCATGGCGGACGAGGGGCATATCGTAGGCAACCACACGGAGCATCACTACGATATGTCCAAAATTGCCGATCCCGATACGTTCCGCGAGGAGCTTGCCTCCGTTGCGCGGAAGTACCGCGCGGCAACGGGGCGCGATATGCTGAAATACTACCGTCCGCCGCAGGGCATTTACAGCGAAGAAAACCTCAAAATGGCAAAGGAGCTCGGCTACAAAACCGTGTTTTGGAGCCTTGCCTACGTGGATTGGTACCGCGATAAGCAGCCGACGGCGGAGCAGGCGTTTTCCAAGCTGATCCCGCGCGTCCACGACGGCGCGGTGGTGCTGCTGCACGCAACGTCCACCACGAACGCCGCGATTCTCGATGAACTGCTTACGCGCTGGGAGGATATGGGCTACACGTTCGCGCCGGTATCGGAGCTGTTTTCGCCGTTTTCGTTTTGACATTTTCCGCAAAACATCGTAAGATAGAGGCAGACTACAAAAACAGGAGATGCGCCCATGAAACGATGGATCGCGCTGCTGCTGTGTTTGCTGCTTGCGCTGCCGGCTGCCGCCGCAGGCGATGCGGCTGACCCGGCGGTTACGCACAGCTATATAACGCAGGTCTGGCAGCCGAAATATCTGCAATCCGTTTCGGCGCTTGCGCAGCAGGCAATGACGCCGCTTTACCGCAGCGCCATGCGCAATCTTGCGGAAAAAGCCGCAGAGGTTCGCCGCGCACAAAACGCGAAAACGCAGTATGCGCTCGGGCAGGTATTTCTCAAGCAAGGCGACGTGCTCTACCCTGCAACCGGCTGCAAGCTTTTTCTGCGCGAAGGCGTGCTTTCGGCAGGATCGGGGTTGATCAATATTACAGACGGCACGGCTGCAAGCAGCTTTGCCGTAGGCAAGCTCTATATGCAGAGCGATACGCCCTCCGGCGGCATGGCGGTATCTTCCCCGACTGCGGAGCTATGGATCGACGGCTATTATCACGTTGCGCCGTCTGCTGCGATTGACTACGGCTCGCTTGCGTCCGCGCTGACGGAGATGGGACTCTTCCGCGGCATGGGCAGCGGCGCATACTTAGAGCGCAGCGCAACACGCGCGCAGGCGCTCGTTATGTTCCTCCGCCTGCTCGGCAAGGAAAGTGAAGCGCTGAAATGCACCTACCAAATCCCGTTTGCGGACGTTCCGCGCGCGCACTGGGCATACGGCTACGTTGCCTATGCCTACCGCGAGGGACTGACGAACGGCACGTCGCAAAGCACCTTCAGTCCGGACGCGCCCGTGACAGCGCAGCACTATTTAACGTTTCTGATGCGCGCGCTGCACTATACGGAGGGAACGGATTTCACCTATAACACCGTGCTTTCCGACTGCGTAAAGGACGAACTGTTCGGCAAGAACGAAATTGCCGCAATCAGCAGCGGACTTTTCGCGCGGCGCGGACTGGTTTACCTTTCCTATTACGGGCTGCTCTGCGCCGATGGGAAAAGCGGAAATCTCCTGCTGGACGATCTGATCGCAAACGGTACGCTCACGCAGCAGGCAGCCGCGAAAGGACTTGCGGCTGCGGCAAATCAGCGAAAACGATAAAAAAGAATCGGTGGTTTGGGTACCCAAACCACCGATTCTTTTTTATTTCATTCTGACGTCGCTGTCCTTTTGGATGACGTCATGCGCGCCGCCTTCCACGATGCTCGTTGCGGAAACGAGCGTGAGCTTTGCTTTCTGCTGCAGCTCCGGGATCGTAAGCGCGCCGCAGTTGCACATTGTGGAGCGCACCTTATTCAGCGACTGCGCAACGTTATCCTTCAGCGAGCCGGCATACGGCACGTAGGAATCAACGCCCTCTTCGAACGACAGCTTCTTATCGCCGCCGAGATCGTAGCGCTGCCAGTTTCTCGCGCGTGCCGAGCCCTCGCCCCAGTATTCTTTATAATACGTTCCGTTGATGCTGACTTTATTCGACGGGCTTTCATCAAAGCGGGCAAAGTACCTGCCGAGCATCACGAAATCCGCGCCCATCGCCAGCGCAAGCGTTATATGGTGATCGTAGACGATGCCGCCGTCCGAGCAGACGGGAACGTAAACGCCCGTTTCCTTGAAATAGGCGTCGCGCGCCTTGCAAACGTCAATCAGCGCGGAAGCCTGTCCGCGGCCAATGCCCTTCGTTTCGCGCGTGATGCAGATCGAGCCGCCGCCGATGCCGACCTTCACAAAGTCCGCGCCGCAATCGGCAAGGAAGCGGAAGCCCTCGGCATCCACAACGTTGCCTGCGCCGACCTTTACGCTATCGCCGTACTGAGCTCTGATCCAGCCGAGCGTTTGCTCCTGCCATGCGGAAAAGCCCTCGGAGGAATCGATGCAGAGCACGTCCGCGCCGGCTTCCAGCAGCGCTGGAACGCGCTCTTGATAGTCGCGCGTGTTGATGCCTGCGCCGACAACGTAGCGCTTATGCGCGTCGAGCAGCTCATCGGGGTTCTGCTTATGGCTGTCGTAATCCTTGCGGAAAACGAGATGGCAGAGCGTTCCGTTTTTGGAAACGATCGGCAGAGAATTGAGCTTATGATCCCAGATAATATCGTTCGCGTCCTTGAGCGTCGTGCCCTCGGGCGCGGTGATCAGCTTGGAAAGCGGCGTCATGAAGGTTTCCACCTTCGTATCCGGCGCCATACGGCTCACACGGTAATCGCGGCTCGTTACGATGCCGAGCAGCTTGCCGTTCGGCGTGCCGTCCTCGGTGACGGCAATCGTGGAATGGCCGGTGCGCTGCGTGAGCGCGACGACCTCCGAAAGGTCCGAATCGGGGCGGAGATTGGAATCGCTCGTAACGAAGCCGGCTTTATAGCTCTTGGCGCGGCGGACCATAGCCGCCTCATCGGCGATGGACTGCGAGCCGTAAATAAACGAAACGCCGCCCTGCGTGGCAAGCGCCACGGCAAGCCGATCGCCGGAGACCGCCTGCATGATGGCAGAGGTCATGGGAATATTCATAACAATCGGTGACTGCTCGCCCTTGCGGAATTTTACAAGCGGCGTTTTCAGACTGACGTTCGCGGGGATGCAATTTTCCGAGGAATAGCCGGGAACCAGCAAGTATTCCTGGAAGGTACGGGAAGGTTCTGGAAGATACGTTGCCATATTAAGCCCTCCTATAAATTGATATTGCACCCATTATAAAGGACAGGGCAAAAAATGTAAAGGGCGAAAATACGAAAAAACCTTGCCTTTCGGCAAGGTTTTTGGTGACCCGTGGGAGAATCGAACTCCCGTTACCGCCGTGAAAGGGCGGTGTCTTAGCCTCTTGACCAACGGGCCATGGTAGCGGCAATCTGACTCGAACAGATGACACTCCGGGTATGAACCGAATGCTCTACCAACTGAGCTATGCCGCCATACACTCCGTGGGAGCGTTTGTTATTATACGAGAAGAAATCGGTTTTGTCAACCTTGTTTTTTAACTTCTCTCAGATCTTCGATTGCGCCGCGCGGGCAGCCGGCTACACAGGTGCCGCAGGAGATGCATTTGGAATAGTCTATGTAAGCCAAATTATCCTCAATCGCGATTGCGCCGACCGGACAATGCGCGATGCACGTTCCGCAGCCGATGCAGCTTTCCGAGCAAACGAGCGAGGCATAATCGCCCTGCTCCATGCTGCTGCAGCGAATGCGGATCGGCTTTTCCACATCGAAAATCCGAATGATCTTCCGCGCACAGATCTGCACGCAGTTGCCGCAAGCCGTACATTTTTCGGTGTTGATCACAGGCAGATCGCCATGCATAGTGATCGCCCCAGCAGGACAGTGAGACGCGCATTCGCCGCAGCCGATACAGCCGAAGCGGCAAGCGCCGGTTTTATGACAGTCGCCGCCATTGCAGGCGATATATGCCGCCATACGGACGTTTCCCATCAGAAATCAGATCCTTTCCCGTTTCTATAAATAGTATACCCCGAAAAAACACTTTCGTAAAGGTCTTTTTATGTTTTTTCGCAAATTATTTGTATCTTTCGCACTTGTTATTCCGCGCGATCTCCGCTATAATATCAGCATCCATCCCAACGGGAGGCGCATCCATGCAGATCATTGAAGCATCCTGCGTATACACAAAACAGAATTTACTGGAAGTGCAAAAAGTCCTCCACAGGCGAACAGCCAAGATCTGTTCCTGGCTTGCGCTGGCAGGCGCGGCGATCCTGACGGCAGGGCTGTTTTTGCCCGATACGCTCGTGGGCTCCACGGAGCGAACGGGGCTGCTCTACTTCGGCTTTTTCTGGGCGGTTTTCTTTGTGATCCGCAGGAATCACGCCGCGAGAAAAACAACGCGGCAAACCCTTAAATCCAATCAGAAAATTTATGGCTGCCCCGTTACGATAACGCAAAAATATTATACAACGATGGTTGCGGCGAAAAACGAGCAGTCCGGACGCGAAATCCGCGCAAGATACGATGAGGTTGAGCGTGTGATTCTCACAAAGCACGTTTTGGCGCTGATCCTGCCGGACAACGTGGCAATTCTGACCGACCTCCGCTCGATGGACGAAGCTGCGGCGGATGAGCTGATCGCGCGGCTGGAGCAGGAATGCATTAAAACCTTTATTGAAGAATAAAAAAGAAGGAAGCAAGGGCGCCCTTGCTTCCTTCTTTATTTATTCTTTCAGAGTCCTTCTTCAACGATCTCATAGCCCTTTGCGATGATCGCGCGCTTGATATCCGTTGTATCATCGGTATCCAGGCGGAAGATGATTTCCGCGCCGGCGCGGCCGTTATTGAGCGCCATATGCTGAATATTGACCTCGTATTTGCTGATGATTGTGAAAACGTCCAGTGCGGCGCCGGGCTCGTTCGGCATCCGCACAACGAGGCGCGAGCCGGAATTGCGAACGCCGAGCATTTCGATAAACGCATCGAAAATATCCGTTTCCGTTACGATGCCCACAAGGCGCGAGCCGCGCATAACCGGCAGCGTGCCAACGTTGTTATCGCGCATGAGAACGGCGGCGTTTTCAACGAGGTCGCTATCCTGGATGGTTACGGGGTCTTTCGTCATTGCGTCTTTCACGGTCATCTTGCCGAGCAGATAGTTCAGCTCAAACACGCTCAGCGACGTTGCTGCCGAAGGCGTTACGCGCTGGATATCGTTCTTCGTGACGAGTCCGACGAGCTTGCCGTTTTTCAGAACGGGCAGGCGGTGGACCTTATGGTCCTTCATCAGCGAGTAAGCGTCGCTGATTGAGGTTTCCGGCGAAACGGTATATGGATTTAGGGTCATTCTGTTTTGAATTAACATTTGACTTCCCCCTTGTTGGTTTTCTACTATTATTATACCCCCATGGTAAAAATAGTCAACAGATTCCATGTCAATCTCGCAAAAAATCCTTTTTGCCGGAGCAAAAAGGATTTTTTGTTTGTTTTAGAGGATCGTATTCAGGAATGCAACGAGCTCCTGCGCGACAACTGCCTGACCGGCGTCGCTCGGGTGCTTGGTGCCGGTAGCGGACGAGCTGCCGCCGCCGTTGTTTCTCGTAACCTTGAGGCTGTAGACGTTATCGTATTCCGCGGCAACCGCAACAAGCTCATCCGCGTGCGCAGAGATCATCATGTTATACTGCAGCACGATCGGCACGTTGCCGTTCTTCGAGCGGATCTGCGCGATCATATCGCGTACAGCCTGCTTGAAGGTATCGCCGGATGCGGTATCATTCGTACCGAGCGCGAGAACAACAAGGTCCGCCTTGCGCTCAAAGCCGTAGGGGATCAGATCGCCGTCGGCCGCGAACGGATTGACGTAATCGTACATCTGCGACATCGTCTTCGGGCAGGAACCGCCGGTTTCCGTTGTACGCAGGTAGCCGCAGCCGCCGCGCGCGGTGATGCGCCAATCAGCGTCCAGCGCCTGCGCGGAGAGGTATGAATACGCATACGTTGCAGCGTGCGCCGGATCATCCGAAGTGTACGTGCCGCCGTTGGAGAATACACCCTTGCCGACCGTGATGGAGTCGCCCACGTATTCGATCAGCATGCTCTTATCAGGCGTTGCCGCAACCTTGGTCTTATCGCCGTAGAGCGTGACCGAGTTCCAGGTGATCAGCAGGTTCGTTCTGGAAATATCGGAATCGCGCACGATGCGGATCGTATGCTCGCCCTGCGGCAGATCGGACGCGACAAGCACGCTGCCGGTGCCGGTTGTGATGCGCGGGCGCAGATGCTCAACACCGTCAACGTAGGTACGCAGATAGCCGTTTTCTTCCGCCGTATAGTTCAGCGTTACATCGCCCTTGCAATCCGCCGTAAATTCGATCGCGTTGCCCGGCCAGAGCATCACAAGGCCGGTATCGCTGAGATAGCTGCGGCCGTAGGTTTTATAGCGCGAAGTATCGGTTTTCAGATTGAGCGTTGTCTTTTCATAGGTGTTTCCGGTGAACGGAACGATTACAAATTCGCCATCCTCCGGTACCGGCATATCCGGCGCGTGGCCGACGAAGCCGAAGTAATCCCGCGCCGCAAGACCGTAGCGCATCATCGAATCTGCGAGGTTGCCCTGCGCCGCGCCGGACGAGGTGAGATTCTTAAAGCGCGTCGTGTAGTTCGCAACGGAGTCCCAAACGGACACGAGCACCGTATCGCCGCTGAGCAGCGTAACCGTGACCGGGCAGGTGATATCCGCCGCGACAAGATCCGTGATCTTATACGAGCGGTAATCCACACTGGTGTTCTTCGTGAGCTCTCTGCCGGTTTCCGCCCAGGAATGGAGCGTGCCGCTGTGATCGGTGAAGCTGACCTGCACCGTCAGTGCATTGACCTCCTCATCGGTCCAATCTGCAGACGGCAGGCGGAAATAATACTTCATCTGCATATTTTCGCCGGCAACGCAGCTCGTTCCGTAGAAGAGCGTCGTATTGGAGCCATAGTAGGAAGAGCCATGCTCGCTGCGCGCGGTTGCAAGCGCGTCTGCGCCGTACTTTTCGGTAATCCGCGCTTTCATATCATCGGTCAGATTCGCGTTGGCAAGGTTGTCTGCCCGATAGCCGAAATGCTGCTGCGCCGTTGCGCCGTACTCCAGCATCGCAACCATCGTGCGGCCGAGCTTCGCGCCGTATTTACCTGCCTGGAGATTATCGTCTTCCGTTGTCCAGTCAACGTAATCAGCAAGAACGGTATCCGCATAGTCCTGAATGGAGATGGTCTTGCTTTCGGCAACGTGCGCATTGCCGCTGCTATCCACGCCGACGATCGTCAGCGCATGGCGCTCCGTCATGCCGAAGGCATATTTGCCGGTAAGACGGAACTCATAGTTTCCGCCGTTCGCCGTGCCGTTGCGGATCTCCTCGTGGTAAACGTCCTTGCCGTCCGTCCAGCGAACCCATGCGTAATAATTGCTGTAGTCACGGCTCGGAACCATCGTCTTGATCGCGATGTCATCCACGAGCACAAGCGACTGGCTGACCGTCATATCGGGATCAACGAGGAATTTATCATAAGACACGAAGCCGCCGAAGCTCACTTCATCCAGTCCGCTCGGGACAGTGATGCCGAGGTAAGTGCCGGTGGGCTCTACGAAGACGTTCGCGCCGGTGATGGTATGGCCGTTTACGTCAAGCGTAACGCCTGCCGGAACGGTGACGTCTTCTGTGATCGTTGCATTGCCGTAGAGCGTGATCGTATCTTCGCTCTTGGCCTCCGCGATCGCTGCTTCCACGCTTTCATACATCTTGCCGTTGATTGCCGCCTCGGACGTGGTAAACATCAGAACGTCGTATTCGCGCTCGGCGCCGCCGGGCAGCGCAATCGTCTGCTCGTCTGTGACCACGTTGACGCCGGAAACGTTCTTCATCGTTGCGCCGGTTGCGTCCCAGCCGCTGTGACCATCATTGATGGTCTTCGGCGTAAAGAAGGTAACGTTGTCTTCGATGTAGATATTCTTATCGTTGGTTGCGGCGTCTACCGCGCCGTTGAACAGCGGCTTTTCATCGCCTGCTGTGCCGACGACGGTATTGTTGAGATACAGCTTCGTGCCGCCGGCCTTGGCAATACCGAAGCCCCAGAACTTCAGGCTTGCCGGCTGCCAGTACGTGCCGTCCGTATCCGCGCCGTAAAGGTTCACGCCGTCGATATGCAGCTCTTCCTGGTTGCCGAGGTAGATCGCCGTATAGTGGCCCTTGATCGTGCCGTTCTTCAGGTAGGCAACGCCGTTCGTGTGTTCGGCTGCCTGGCCGTAGAAGTTGATCGCGGCTTTGCCGGTAGAGGTAACGGTATGGCCGTTCAGATCAATTTCGAAGTTGCCGTAGCCCGAAACACTGGAGGGGATCACGGTATCGCTCTGCAGCGTGATGCGGTAGGTGGGCAGATCATTGCCCGCCGCTGCCGCCGCTTTTGTTCTTCTCTGCTCTTCGGAAACCGCCGCGCTGAGCGTGCCGTATTCGATGGGCGTGCCGTAGGTCACGCCGCCATCGGTGCTCTCTTCGAGCGTTGCGACAACGTCATGCTCAAGTCCGCTGAGATCGCAGCTTACGCTCTTCAGGTTGGTAACGCCCTGCGTCGGGCGGAGCAGGAAGAAGCAGTCGTACAGGAACGCCTGGTTGACGACCGGGCTGTAGGTGAAGCGCAGGCTGCCGGTGGAATACTGGATCAGCCGCGTCTGACCGTTGAATTGCTGGTAGGTTCCGTTATCATCATAGCAGGCAAAAACGTTATTGCCGACGTAGACGTAGACCTTGTTCGCAAGGTCGCTTCCATCGGTAACGCCGGAATAGAAGCCGGTCGTCTTATTGAAGTTCGTATAGACGAGAATATCGCCAACGCGCAGGAAGCCGACCGCCAGATCGCGCAGACGGTTTTCATTCGTCTTTCTGCCGTTTTCATCGTAGGTCAGAACCTTCTTACCGCCGACGTAGCCGTTTACGACCATCTCGCGCAGCGTTCTCGCGTCGCCCGTCAGATCTTCCGGATCACGGAAACGGAGCTTCGTAGAAACCGCCGTGCTTTCATTTGCCCAATGCTCTTTTTCAAAGAGCGTATCGACCATTGCGTCAATACTCGGAAGCGTCAGATCTACGCCTGCGCCCTGGTAGATGCGGTTTGCAACGTCGATGCCGGAGCCGCTTGCCGCAATGCCCGTGGGCGCTTTGAGGAAGCTCCGCTGCGCATCGGAAAGCAGACCGCCGTTGATGATATAGGAGATCTCGCTCGTGGAGAAATAGCCCGTACCGCTTGTGACTTTGCCCTTCGGCGAAACGAGCTTTTCGCCTCTTTCAGCGCCGGAAACCTGCACGGTATACTGCAGGTTGACGGTTGCGCCGTCGGCAACGCTGATATTGGACCACGTGATCTCGCCGGTGGAAGCGTTATAGGTACCGCCGTTATCCGCCGAAACGAACGTTGTATGCGCCGGCAGATACTCCGTTGCGGTAACGGTGTAGGTGTTTGCGGAATCGATTGCAGACGAGAAATTGGAGATCGTGGTTGTGGTTCTGCCGTTTGCAACAGAGCCGCTTGCCTTATTGCCGACAAGCTCAACGTTAAAGGTGATCTCACTGCCGTTGTATACGTTCCAAGTGGGCAGCAGGCTTGCCGTCTTCGTAACGCCGAGGTCGGGCAGCGTGCGGCGCGCCTGCGCGCTGGGGCTGAGCTCGGAAATGAAGTCCGGACGGTTCAGCGGACGAAGGACCGTAAACTGGAAGCCCTTGTTCGTCATGCCGACGCCGTCGCCGCCGGGATAGTAGAGGCCGCTGTTGCCGGAGGTTTTCAGGCGGAAATAGTTCTCGCTTGTGGAGTTGATGCCATAGCCGCCGTTTGCGTTGATCTTGGAATAGTAGTTGCTGAACGTCGTGCGGTAGCCGAGGCGCGTTGTCCAGTCCTCGATGATGATCGAGCCGCCGCCGTTGCGGCCGACGAACGCGGTGCCGCTTGCACCGTTATAGTTGTTGCCATAGGTATAGGTACCGCTGTACCAGCCCTTCGGCGCTTCGCGCAGGTCGTAACCCAGCAGGTAATCGCCGGTGTTGTTGGTTGTGGTTTTCGCGGTGACCTGGCTGTAAGCGTTGCCGCCGAAAGCGTCTTTGTAATAATACTTGTTCACCGTGCCGCCGGAATAGGTGTAGTAAGTATCATTGCTGCCGACGTTGTTGTAGCCGCCGGTTTTGATATAGTTCTTTTCGGACGACTGCGCACGGGCTTTATCGTTGTTGTACTTCGTGCCCCAGGAGTGGATGATCTCGCCGACGCCATCGCCGTCAACATCGCCGAGGTACATCATCGCGTGACCGCCGGCAGCGTCATCGGCATCGGTGGAGCCAGCAAGACGCACAACGAGAATATCGCCCGGCTGGAGCTTTTCCGCAAAGATCTTTTCAACTTCTGCGCGGTCAAGATTTTCGATGGGGTTGTTCGTGCCGGTTGTATAATCGGCATCGCTGATGTAATAGTAAGTCGTGCCGGAATCGGAATCGACGAAGCCGACAGCATAGTAGTTCGTGAAGACGTCCACTTCAACGTTCTGCGTGGATTCGTTGCCTTCATCGTCAACGACCGTCTGTTCTTCGGTTGTTGTGCCGGTTTTGATCTTAACCATGATCGGGTTGCCGCTGGCATCGGTCATGACGGTATAGGTGCTTGCAAGCGCAAGCGAAGCGCCGCCTGCATCAATCGCGTTTTCATGGATGGAACCGGCAACGGTTGCCGCATCATTCTTGATCGTATAAACGCGCTGCGTACCGTCACCCTTGAGCGTGGCGGTCATAACAATCTTGCCGCTCGGCATCATTTCCGGTCCGAAGTAGTAAATAACGTCTGCATAAGGAGAGCTTGCATCATAAGTGTCCGTATCGCGGTCGGGATTGCCGAGATCCCAGCTCGGATTGTTCCGCGCCGCCATCGCGCCGTGGTAGGTATATTCCGAGGTCACGTTGAGCATCGCTTCGGCATAGTTGTTGATCGGATCGTTCGGCGTATAGGTAGACATATCAATGCCGGCATTGCTCAGATCCGTGGACGGACGCGCCATGCCGTTTGTAAGAACGTGCTTGCCGAAGATCGAATAATAAATATCGTGCGGGAATGCCGAACAAACCGTATAGATCGGGTTCAGATCGGAAGCGTCTTCCGGATCGCGGTTGTTCGTCTGGCGCAGCGTGGAACTCTTATAACGGTTACCTTCGGAAAGATAATAAGAGTCGTACTGCACGGCGCTGCCCTTATAGAAATAGGCAAGTGCCGTCTGCTGCACAAGCGTTTGCAGCTGCTCGCGCGTGAGTGTGTTTGCGGTGAAGCCGGTTTTTGCCGAAGCCGATACAGTCAGTGCCGGAAGCAGTCCGAAGCACAGGCAGATCGTCAGCATCATCGCAACGATACGGGTCATTTTTTTCATGGTCAGCTCTCCTTTGCGGAAGATGGGTATAACTTACGATTATACAGAGTAATTATACTGCGCAAGCGCCGTACCGTCAAGCACAACATAGCGGAAAACGGCATCTTTTTGCGCATAAAAAAAGCACTGCGAAAAGCTTGGGCGGCGCAAGCTTTTCGCAGTGCTTTTACTCAGGTTATGCGCGGAGGCAGCGATCCACGTCTTTCCGGTCGCCCAAAACGAGCAGCGTCTGCTCGCTTGTGAGCGTTGTTTCCGGCGTGATCGAAAGGTCCAGCGCATCGCCGCGGCGGATCGCGAGAATGTTCAGATTGTACTTTTGGCGGATTGCCAACGCACCGACGTTTTTGCCCGCCCAGCCGTCCGGCACGGGAATCTCAAAGATGCCATGTGTTTCATCCAGCTCGATGAAATCCAGAATGTGATCCACCGTATAGCGCGTTGCAGCCCAACGCGATGCCTGCTTTTCCGGGTAGACGACCGCGTCCGCGCCGTTGCGCAAGAGGAACTTTTCCTGAATGTCCGTTTCCGCGCGCGCAACGACCGTCTTTGCCCCCTGCTCTTTCAGCAGCGAGGTTGCCTCCAGCGAGCTTTGAAAATCGCCGCTGATTGCAACAAAGCAAATATCGAAGCTTTCCGCGCCGAGCTCGCGCAGGAATTCCGGACTTGTGCAGTCGCCGATCTGCGCGTTCGTAACGTAGGGCAAAACCTCGTTGACGCGCTCTTCTTCGCGGTCAACCGCCAGCACCTCATGCCCGAGCTTTACAAGCTGCTTTGCAAGAATCTGCCCGAAATGGCCAAGTCCGATCAGTAATACAGATTTCATAGTTTCTCTCCTTATCCGACCGTTATTTTTTCCTGCGGAAAACGCGCGATCCGCGCATCCGCAGCGGAGGACGCGGCATAAAACAGCGTCAGTCCGCCGATGCGCCCGAAGAACATCATCGCCATCAGAATCACGCGCGAAACGGTGCCGAGCGCAGGCGTGATGCCGAGCGTCAAGCCGACGGTGCCAATGGCGGAAGCCGTTTCAAACAGGCACGTCCCGATCGGCAGTCCCTCAATCAGGCTGATTGCGATTGCGCCGCCGCAAGCAATGCCGAGATAGAGCATCAGCAGCGCAGCCGCGCTGCGAACGATGTCCGTTTCGATGCGCCTGCCGAAGGCATGAACTTCTTTTCTTCTGTGCAGCGAGGATACCGCGCTGAGCAGCAGCACCGCGAACGTTGTTGTTTTCAAGCCGCCTGCCGTTGATCCGGGCGAGCCGCCGATCAGCATCAGACCGATCATAATCATGCGCCCTGCGCCGGACATTGCGGCAAGGTCCGCCGTATTGAAGCCGGCAGTTCGCGTTGTGACCGACTGGAACAGCGCAAGCCATATGCCGTCCTTCTGTCCGGCAAAATCGCTGCCGTAAAGCACCGCCGCCGGAATCACGATCAGCAGCGCGGACGTTGCAAGGATGATCTTGCTCTGCAGGCGGTAGCGCTTGAGATGCACGCCGTGCGCGCGAATATCGTCCCAAGTGAGAAAGCCGAGGCCGCCCACGATGATCAGCGCCATGACAACGAGATTGACCGCCCAGTCGCCGCTGAAGCCTGTCAGCGAAACGAACGGCGCATCCGCCGTACCGAGCAGATCGAAGCCGGCGTTGCAAAACGCGGAGATCGCATGGAACACCGCAAGCCAGATGCCGCGCAGCCCATGCGTTTTGAGCATCGACGGCAGCAGCAGCGCCGCGCCGATCCCTTCAACAAGCAGCGTTCCGCGCACGATAAAGCCGGCAAGCTTCAAAATGCCGCCGAGCGTCGGCGCGGACATTGCCTCCAGCATTGTGCTGCGCTGGCGGAGCGAGATCTTCCGCCCTGCCGCCATCGCAAACGATGCCGCAACCGTTACAACACCGAGTCCGCCGATCTGGATCAGCAGCAAAATCACCGCCTGTCCGAACGGCGCCCACGCGCTGCCCGTATCGCGCACAACGAGTCCCGTTACGCACACGGCGGAGGTCGCCGTAAAGAGCGCATCGGAAAACGGCGCAGGCGCGCCGGTCGAGGCAAACGGCAGCATCAGAAGCAGTGCGCCGAGCAGGATCACGCCGGCAAAACTCAAAATGATGATATGAAAGGAATTGAGCCGTTTTTTCATGAGATTTCCCTCACAAGCAGTCCATCGCGGAACCGCTCCAAAGCTTCGCAGCGCATCAGGCGGTTATGCAGATCGCCCTGCGCAATATACACTTTCGCGTAGTTCGGGGCATGGCCTGCGAAAAAGCCGTCCTCCTCCTGCTCCCAAAGCACGGTCTGCTCGCTGCCGATCAGCCCGTCAAGGTACTGCCGCTCCAGCGTTTCGGCAAGCGCAATCGCCTGCTCCGAGCGGTGTTGCTTCACGTCGTTGCCGTGCTGATCGGGCAGCTTCGCCGCAATCGTTCCGGCGCGTCGGGAATACGGGAAAATATGGCAGGCGGCAAAGCCGCAGGTTTTCATAAACGCGAGCGTTTCGGAAAATTCCGCTTCCGTTTCGCCCGGGAACGCAACGATCACGTCCGTTGTGATCGCGCAGCCGGGGAAATACCGCCGCAAAAGCTCCACACTCTCTAAATACCGCGCGGTATCATACTTGCGGTGCATCCGCTTGAGGACGCTGTCGCTTCCGCTCTGCAAGCTCAGATGGAAATGCGGACAGAGGTTTTCATAGCCGGAAAGCGCTTTGCAAAAATCCTCCGTCACCGTGCGCGGTTCGAGCGAACCGAGCCGGATGCGCAGCTCCGGCGCAGCTTCGCAGATTGATGCAAGCAGCGCAGAAAGCGGCGGTTTTCCGGGCAGATCCTTCCCCCATGAGGAGATCTCGATCCCCGTAACAACAAGCTCCCGATAGCCGGATTCTACGCAGCTTTTCGCCTGCTGCACAGCTTCTTCCATCGGCAGCGAGCGCACAGGACCGCGCGCAAACGGGATCACGCAATACGTGCAGTAGTTGTCGCACCCGTCTTCCACCTTCAAAATCGCGCGCGTGCGGCTCGTCATCGAGCCGGCAGGCAGCCGCTCAATGCGCTTGCGCTCCTTCGCCGGCGTAACGATGCTGCGCTTTTTGCGGTCTTCCGCCGCCTTAAGCAGCAGCTCGATCAGCTCCATGCGGTCGCCCGTGCCGACGATCACGTCCGCGCCGAGCGAGGATACCGCATCGGGATTGTTCTGCGCATAGCAGCCGCAAACGCCCAGCACCGCATCCGGATTGCGCCGCTTTGCGCGGCGGATCGCCGCGCGGCACTTCTTATCCGATACCGCGGTCACGGTACAGGTATTGACGATATAGCAATCGCAGGCTTCATCAAACGCGCCGAGCGTATGACCCAGCGCGAGCACGCGCCGCTCCATCGCCTGCGTTTCAAATTGATTGACCTTGCAGCCAAGCGTATAAAAGGCAAATTTCATCGTCTCACCGGGTTCTTTCAAGATGCCCCTATTATAAATGGTAATTTGCTTTTTGTCTATAGATTCAAAAATACCCCCTCAGACGGCTTCGCCGCCAGCTCCCCCAAAGGGGGCGCTGTATGCCTCCACCTTCGGGAGAAGTTGGTCGGCGCAAGCCGACCCGGAGGGGGTAAGGAAAAAATCCGGAAAAGTGCGGCGGTCTTCCCGTAGGGGCGACCATCGGTCGCCCGCAATCCGCAGATGCAAACCAAAAAACCGGGAAGAAGGTGCCCCCCTCAGACGGCTTCGCCGTCAGCTCCCCCAAAGGGGGGCGCTATATGCCTCCACCTTTGGGGGAGGTGGGTCGGCGCAAGCCGACCCGGAGGGGGTAAGGAAAAAAATCGGAAAAGCGCGGCGGTCTTCCCGTAGGGGCGACCATCGGTCGCCCGCAATCCGCAGATGCAAACCAAAAAACCGGGCGATTGATAATCGCCCCTACGCCGCCGCAAAGGTATACCTTTGCGAACAGATAAAAACAGAGCGGGAAATGACTTCCCGCTCCCGCGATGCAAATGTTTAGTTTGTTCTGTTCATACCATACAGAGTACCGTCGGGAAGGAGAAGATTTGCTTCGCCATCAATTTGTTCATCGCCCGTCTTCTCGATTACAACGCCAAGCAAAAACACATCATCGAGCGTATATAACCGCTCGACAACTTTCCCCTCATAGGTGACGCTTTTTACGTCGGTAATAGTACCCTTAGCCCGCTGGTTGTTAAATTCCATTACATAAGTCGCATCTTCGTTGACGGTCAAAGATATACCGTAGAATGGGACGGTGTCACTATACCCTTCTGCTTTCATGCAAAATGATTCCCATGTCCCTACAGCGATTTCATTGTTATCTGATTGCCCTGTCTCTTCAACAACTTGTTCCGATATCTGCTTTTCATCAAAACTTGGCTCTGCACTGTCTTTCCTAATAGTTTCTTTGGTTTCCTCTTCAGTGGGAGAAACATCTTCTGTAACTGTCCTCTCCTCTGTAACAACAGTTTCTTTTGTAGTTGTACCACACGATACAAGCGCAAAAAGCATTACCAGTACGAGTAATAGCGCTATTGTTTTTTTCATTTTCCTTGGCTCTCCTTTGTGTTTTCTGCCGTATTATCTTCCTCCGTGTTCTCTGCGGAGTTTTTCATAATGGGCACAGAAGGCAGAATCGAAGCCGCAGCATCTATTTTTGCCGCGCTGCATTTCTTTCCGTAATGGATTGTCGTTAATAAACCAGCTATCATAAAAAGCATTCCAAAATAGGTAGCAAGAACAATTCCAATTGATTTAATACTACGGTTTATAGCACCGACCTCGCTGTAGATATATGTGTAAAAATCTCCACCAAATCTGGAAAAACCATCTCCATACATTGCAGCAGCTCCGTGCTCAGGAGATGCTATGACAACAAGTCCAGCAATAGTGACTATAATTCCAAGAACAAGACCAGCAATATCCCATTTGTTTCTACTATTTGTACTCATCTTTTATCCTCCTACGTTCTATTTATCACATACCCCACAGCGCGAACTGCCGCTTCGTACTCATGTACATAGTGGGAAACAGTGTCCGGGCAACGGTGCATTCTTTATTTATCTTTTTGTCTTTTTAAAAAACTGCTTTCTCCTGAACTTTGTCAATGACAAATCCTTTTTCTTTTGCCCTTTTTGCGAGCGCAGAAGCTTCCATAATATATTTTTTTCTTTTTGGAAGCATAACGCCTGTCATCCGTTCATACTGTGCATCTGTCATTTGAAAATCTTTTCCTTTTTCAAACAGCGCATCTACTTTATCAAATTTCGGATGTTTTCCCATAAGCGAACCACCTTTCTTTTTGTACCGTATTTCGATTATATCAGTTTATCGTTATATTGTCAAACATTTTGTAACGATATTTTACATCTAACGGTTTTTCGAAACTCCGCATACAATAAAAGCAGAACAAGTTGCGGAGGGGATCGAATGGCGGAAGTAACGGTAAAAGAGCGGATTAAGGCACTTTGCGCGGCGCGCGGTTGGACTTGCTATCGACTGGCGAAGGAAAGCGGCATTCCCTACTCCACGCTCAATACGATGCTGAATAAGACGGGAACGCCCTCAGTTGCATCGCTTGAAAAGATTTGCGCCGGCTTCGGGATCACGATGGCGCAGTTTTTCGAAGCGGAAAACGAGATCGCCGCGCTTTCGCGCGAACAGCGCAAGCTGCTTGAAACATGGGATCGGCTCTCTGCCGACGATCGCGCAAAGGCATCCGCATTTTTGGACTTTCTTTTACAGCAACAAAAATAACCGGCTTGCAGCTTGCAAGCCGGTTATTTTATGGGCGGCCATAATATGAAGTTGGGCTTACGCCCGAATGAAGACATCCTGCGGCTTAATGAAGCTGGCGGCTATGCCGCCGAATGAAGCGAAGCCGCCCTCGCTTCTTCACTTCTTCCGCTTTCATTCCTTCATTCGCGAAGCATCTTCATTTTTTCATTCGCCCCGTCGGGGCGATTTCATTAAAAAATCCCTCACGCGCAAGCGTGAAGGATTTTTGGTGACCCGCCGGAGATTCGAACTCCGGACACCCTGCTTAAAAGGCAGGTGCTCTGCCGACTGAGCTAGCGGGTCATATGGCTGGGATGGCAGGATTCGAACCTACGAATGACGGAGTCAAAGTCCGCTGTGTT
>JAFSUG010000022.1 GCA_017445385.1 Oscillospiraceae bacterium | reverse complement strand
CCCCCCCCCCCACGGCAATTCATATCAGGAGGAATTATGGCGAACGAATTTAAGCCCGTAAAATTCGGCTGCGGACGCTACATCCAGGCGCCCGGCGCTATGACGGTCGTTGGCCGTGAGGCGAGCATGCTGAAGGGCACGAAGGCGCTTGTTATCTGCGGCAAGAAGGCTGCAGATGCAACCGGCGCAATCATTGAAAAGAGCCTGAAGGACGCTGAGATCGAGCCGCGCTTTTATATCATGGAAACCGACTGCTGCTATGAAACGCTCGAGCATCTGCGCGATGAAGTGGTACCCAAAGAGGGGATTGACCTCGTGATCGGCAGCGGCGGCGGCAAGGTCATCGATATGACGAAGGCAACCGGCAAAGGCAACGGCCTGCCCGTTATCAACGCGCCGTCTTCCGTTGCAACGTTCAACTGCTGGTCGGCAATGAGCGTTATGTACACGAAGGATCATAAACCCATCGATCGCATCTGGCATGAGACGGAAAACAACGCCGTTATTCTCGATACGCAGATCCTCGCCGATGCGCCCGTGAAGCTGTTTGCTTCCGGCATGGCGGATGCGTTTGCGAAGTATATCGAAACTGGCCTTATGCAGGAGAGCTATACGATCAACAATACCCCCGTTGGCATGTACTGCTCCAAGGTTATGGCAGGCACCACGAACGAGATCATTCTCAACAAGGGTGAAAAGGCGTACCGTGACTGCCAAAAGCATGAAGTGACCGATGAGTTCGACGCCTGTGTTTTCGCCAACGTTGCAACCACCGCGATCGCGGCTGCCGTCAACTACGGCAACCAGTCGCTGATCCGCACGAAGAACGGCAAAGGCGCTACTTTTGCACACGCGATGTACTATGCCTGCAAGACCGTTTTCACCGAGGAAACGAGCAACTGGCTCCATGGCGAGATCGTTGGTCTCGGCTGCCAGGCGGAGATGTACGCGTTTGAGCGCAGCGAATTTGAAACGAACAACTTCGCGCGCTTCATGAAGGCGATCGGTCAGCCGATGAGCCTGCGCGATATCGGCATCGAGCCGACGGATGCAAATATCCGCAAGCTCGTTGACAGCATGATGGTCGTCTGGGGCAAGCACCCGGAAGAGCATTGGCAGATCATGTACGATTCGCTGCAGCATATCAAGGGTTAAGCAAAAGAGGTGTGAGCAATCACACCTCTTTTTTGATTACTTGCATTTTATTATAGACCGTGCTATGATGTTATTACCACATAAACTCTTACAAGCCAATATTGCCACAAACAGAGAGCTCTGTTTTTACTTTGGTAAAAACGCAGTTCTCCGATTTGACAGCGTTCTCTTTTGGGGCATGCTTGCAAAGTTTATGTGGTAGTAAACTGGAGGCGCGTTTTTCGGTGCGCGGCTCCGGCTGCGCACTTTTTTATGTTAGGAGGAAGCGGTGTGGAGAGCAGCTATAAGGAGATTTATTTTCGTCTGTTCGGGAGAGTTGCGGACGCAACTGAAGCGCTGGAGCATGGAAAGAATGATGATGCGCTTCGCATTCTGATTGATGCGCAAAAAGAGACGGAGGAAGCATACTTATCGCTTACGGAATGATCAACGGGAAAAGAAAAATGCGCAAAAAAAGACTTGCAACGATTGTTGCAAGTCTTTTCAGTTCCGAAATTAAACGGCGCGCTGAACCTTGTTCGAGCGGAGGCATCTGGTACAGACGTACACATGGCACGGAGAACCGTCAACGATTGCCTTAACGCGCTTAACGTTCGGCTTCCAGCTGCGGTTGGAACGACGGTGCGAGTGGGAGACTTTGATCCCGAACGTAACGCCTTTTCCGCAGATATCGCATTTTGCCATTTGCTGCACCTCCTTGCCGTTTGGTAATTGCCTTATTGGCACCGTGCTACATTCTATCAAATAAAAACGAAAAATGCAAGTGTTATTTTCAAAATTTTTTATAGGTTGCATCTGCGGCGGAAAAACAGTATAATTTTGGAGAGGTGGTTTTATGCAGATCAAGTATACCGTGCCGCTCAAGCAGATCGTTCAGCAGTTCGATCTGCGCGTTGTCTACCGCGCAACGGATTTCGACAAGGTGCAGATTACCGTTGAGGACGTTTCGCGCCCCGGCTTGCAGCTTGCCGGATTTTTCGATCATTTTGAGCCGCGCCGGATCTGTGTGCTCGGCACGGTTGAGAATACTTATCTGCAAAAGCTCGCCAGTGAAGACCGCACGATCATTTTTGACAGTTTTCTTTCCTATAAGATTCCTGCGCTCGTATATGCGCGCAATTATGAACCGTCGCCCGAATGCCTGGCGATGGCGGAAAAGCACGATGTAACGATCCTGCAAAGCGCGGATAAAACCTCGCATTTCGTTTCTGTTTTGATTCCGACGCTTGCCGAAAACCTTGCGCCGCGCATCACGCGCCACGGCGTACTGGTTGAGGTTTACGGCGAGGGCATTCTGATCACAGGCGAAAGCGGCATCGGCAAGAGCGAGGCTGCAATCGAGCTGATCAAGCGCGGCCACCGCCTCATTGCCGATGATGCGGTTGAAATTCGCCGCATTTCGCAAACTACGCTTGTTGGCGCAGCGCCGGAGGTGCTTAAGCACTATATTGAGCTGCGTGGCATCGGCGTTGTAAACGCAGCGCGTCTTTTCGGTATCGGCGCGGTTAAGGACAGCGCGAACATTGATCTTGTTGTAAACCTCGTTCACTGGAGCGACGGCGCGGAGTATGACCGACTCGGGTTAGAGGATAATCGAACGGATATACTCGGCATTGATATTCCGTGCATCACGGTGCCGGTTACGCCGGGACGAAATCTCGCCGTTATCTTTGAAGTTGCCGCGATGAACAACCGCCAAAAGAAAATGGGCATCAATTCCGCGGAGGAATTTACGAAACAACTGAATGAGAAGTTCGGGCAAACGCCGCCGGGACCGTAAAGCACACAAAAGAGCAATCGGATGATTCAACCGATTGCTCTTTTTTTATAAAAACGGCGCGGATGTTTTCGTTTTTATCTTTCTTTTTTATGAAAGGTATGGTAAAATGAAAAAAATATAAGGGGGAGTAGGCAACGAGGATGAAACAATCTCTTATACAAGCGCTTCAAAACCGGCTGGAAGAAGGCAGACTCCTGGAAAATCAGCCGCTTAAAGAATATACCTCCTTTCGGATCGGCGGCGCGGCAAGCGTGCTTTTGCTGCCGAAAACCGCAGCGGAATTGCAGGCGTGTCTGCGTGTTCTGAGCGAATACGGCGAAACGCCCTATATCATCGGCGCAGGCTCGAATATCCTCGCGCCGGACGAAGGACTCGATCGCGTTGTGATCTGCCTTCGCTCGATGGCGGAGGTGCGCCGCGTTTCGGAAAATGAAATCGAAGCCGAGGCAGGCGCGCTGCTTTCCAAAACGGCGGTTTTTGCGAAGAACGAAGGTCTTTCCGGCATGGAGTTTGCGCACGGCATTCCCGGAACGGTCGGCGGTGCGGTATTTATGAACGCCGGCGCTTACGGCGGCGAGATTTCGCATGTGTGCAAGGCGGTTACGGTTTTAGAACGCTCCGGCGAAATCCGCGAGCTTTCCTGCGATGAGGCAGCGTTCGGCTATCGCACGAGCCGCTTTGAAAATAGCGGCGAAATCGTGCTTTGCGCAAGATTTTCTCTGATTCCTGCAAGCAGTGATGAGATTGGCGCGAAGATGGCGGAGCTGCTGCAGCGCAGACGCGCTTCGCAGCCGCTGGAGCAGCCGTCAGCCGGCAGCACGTTCAAGCGTCCTGTGGGCGGCTATGCAGCCGCGCTGATCGATCAGGCAGGGCTGAAGGGGCTTCAGATCGGCGGCGCAGCCGTTTCGGAAAAGCACGCCGGCTTCGTTGTAAATCTCGGCGGCGCAACTGCCGCGGACGTCCGCGCGCTGATCGCGCAAATACAGGAAAAGGTAAAAGAGAACTCCGGCATTCAGTTAGAACCGGAAGTTCGGATTTGGTAGGTGATACGATGCAGCTTGTTATCATATCGGGATGCTCCGGCGCCGGCAAGAGCCAGGCGGCTTCCATTTTGGAAGACAGCGGTTTTTACTGCGTGGATAATCTGCCGCCGGCACTGATTCCGCAGTTTGTACGGCTCTGCCTTGCAACGCAGTCGCAATATGAAAAGGTTGCGCTTGTAACCGACGTGCGCAGCGGCGTTACGTTTGACAGCCTCTTTGCCGCGCTTGCGGAGCTTGACAGCATGAAACAGGAATATGGCATCCTCTTTATGGAGGCGGAAACGAGCGTTATCATTAAGCGCTACAAGGAAAACCGCAGAAAGCATCCGCTCTATGAGCAAAACGCAACGCTGACCGATCTTGTTGAGCGCGAGCGGAAGATCCTCCAGCCGATCCGCAATCGCGCGAACTGGATTATAAACACGTCCTATCTTTCGCTTGCGAAGCTGCGCGGTCAGGTTCTGGAGTGTGTTTCCGGCGACAGCAAGGATATTGCAATGATGGTGAGCGTTATCTCGTTCGGCTTTAAGTATGGACTTCCGCTTGACGCCGACCTCGTTTTTGACGTGCGTTTCCTGCCGAATCCTTACTACATTGAAGAGCTTCGCCATAAAACGGGCTTGGACAGCGACGTGCGCGATTTTATTTTCTCTTATCAGCAGTCGAAGGACTATATGAAGAAACTGAAAGACCTGCTTCGGATGTCGCTGCCGTATTATGCCGACGAGGGAAAGACGGGGCTTGTAATTGCGGTTGGCTGCACGGGCGGCAAGCATCGCTCGGTTGCGATTGCAAAAGAAGTTGCCGACTACGTAACAAAGCTCGGCTATCAGACGGTTTCCAATCACCGCGATATGGGCCGTCATTGAGGTGGGAATATGACGGAACAGAAAGAGCGGCTTCGGATCGTCTGCATCGGCGGCGGGCATGGCCTTTCCGGGATGCTGCGCGGACTCAAGCGCATTACGGACGATATTACCGCGATTGTAACCGTTGCAGACGACGGCGGCGGAAGCGGCATGCTCCGCGAGGACCTTGGCATTTTGCCGCCGGGCGATCTGCGCGAATGTATTTTGGCGCTTGCCAATACTGAGCCTACGATGGAAAAGCTGCTGCACTATCGGTTTACGGAGGGCAGCCTTGCAGGGCAGTCATTTGGCAATCTGTTTCTTGCGGCGATGAACGGCATTTCCGAATCATTTGACGAAGCCGTCCACAAGATGGGCGACGTTTTGGCGATCACGGGCACGGTTTTGCCTGTTACAACAAGCGACGTGCATTTGGAAGCGGAATTTGAAACGGGCGAACGCACGATCGGTGAAAGCAAAATCTTTTACGCGAAGAAGATCAACAACAGCCGCATCAAGCAGGTGCGCCTGATTCCGCAAAATCCGCCGGCGCTGCCGGAGAGCCTCCGGGCAATTGCTCGCGCGGACATTATCGTGATCGGCCCGGGCAGCCTTTATACGAGCATCATCCCGAATTTCCTTGTGGACGGAATTGCGGAGGCGGTTGCCGCGGCGCATGCAAAGAAAATCTACGTTATGAACATCATGACGCAGGACGGCGAAACGGACGGCTATACCGGCTTTGAGCATATCCAGGCGCTGCTTCGCCATGCGCCGAACTGTATTGACGTTTGCATCGCCAACAATGAGGCGATTTCGGAAGACCGGCTTGCGCCGTACCGCGAGGAAGGCGTAACGCAGATTGTGATCGAGCGCGAAAAGATCGAATCGCTCGGCATTGAATTGCGTGAATATCCGCTCGTGGCAGGCTCGCGCTATATCCGCCACAGCTCCACAAAGCTGGCGGAGGCAATTATGGAAGTTTACAGAGGAACGGACTGGCAGCACAGCAGCAGGTGAGGATATGTCGTTTTCATCCAACGCGAAAAGTGAATTATGCCGCGCGGAGATCGGGAAGCGGTGCTGCGCGAATGCCGAAGCTTACGGTGTATTGCTCTACTGCAATACGTTTTCGCAGCACGGCATCAAGATCGTAACGGAGCACGGAGACTTTGCACTGCGCCTTCCGAAGCTGTTTCAAAAGGCGTTCGGCGTAACGTTCGATGATGCGCCAAGCGCACCGTCCGATGGCGGGAAATTCGTGCTTCGCATCCGCGACCGCGAAAAGCTTGCGCGCATTTTTGACGCCTACGGTATGCGCGAGGGCGGCGAGGTTACGCTGCATCTCAACCGCGGCGTTTTGGAAAAGCCTTGCTGCGAATTATCGTTTATTCGCGGCGCGTTCCTTGCCGGAGGCTCCGTTACAGACCCGGAGAAGCGGTACTATCTGGAGCTTGAAACAACGCACATGAAGGTTTGCGCGGAAACGTTTTCGCTGCTGCTGGATCTCGGCTTTTCGCCGCGCGATATGCAGCGCGGCGGCGACGCGCTGATCTATTTCAATCAAAGCGACCAGGTTGAGGATTTTCTGACCGCCATCGGCGCGCCGCTCAGCGCGATGGGGCTGATGGAGGCAAAGGTTGAAAAGGAAATGCGCAACGCGATCAACCGCCGCGTAAACTGCGATGACGCGAACGCCACAAAGACGGTTGACGCGGCGCAGCAGCAACTTGCGGCAATTCGAAAGCTGCGCGAAAGCGGCGTGTTTGAGTCGCTGCCGGAGCAGATCAAGCAAACGGCGCTGCTGCGCGAACAGGACGATACGGCGCCGCTTGCGGAGATTGCCGCGATGCTCGGCGTTTCGAAGTCCGCAATCAATCACAGAATGCGAAAAATAATGGAATTGGCAAATCGATAAGGTGGGAAAACCATGGGCATGACGCATCTGCATTTACATACGGAATACAGTCTTTTGGACGGCGCATGCCGCATCCGTGATCTGATGGATCGCGTAAAGGAAGTCGGGCAGACGGCGGTTGCGATCACCGACCACGGCGTAATGTACGGTGTGATCGATTTTTACCGCGCGGCAAAGGCGGCAGGTATAAAGCCGATCATCGGCTGCGAGGTTTACGTTGCGCCGAGAAGCCGCACCGAAAAGACGCATGGAATCGATAATGAATCATACCACCTTGTTTTGCTCTGCGAAAACGAAACGGGCTATCGGAACCTCAGCTACATGGTTTCCGAAGCGTTTGTAAACGGCTTTTATGTGAAGCCGCGGATCGATTTGCAGCTTCTGCGAGAGCATCATGAGGGGCTGATCGGTCTGTCCGCCTGCCTCGGCGGTCAGATTCCGCAGGCAATTTTGAAAAACGATTACGACGCCGCCCTGCAAATGGCAAAGACCTATTCCGAGATCTTCGGCGAGGGGAATTTCTATCTGGAGCTGCAGGACCACGGCATCGACGATCAGCTGCGCGTGAACCAGGCGCTTCGGCAAATCGCGGAGGAGACGGGGCTGCCGCTCGTTATAACGAATGACGCGCATTATCTGCGCAAGAGCGACGCGTACATGCAGGACGTTCTGATGTGCGTGCAGACGGGCAAGACGCTTGACGAAACCGACCGTATGCGCTTTGAAACGGAAGAATTCTACGTAAAGAGCGAAGCGGAGATGCGCCAAAATTTCCCGGATGACGACGAGGCGTTTGAAAATACCATGCGCATTGCCGAGCGCTGCAACGTGGAGTTTACGTTCGGGAAGTACCATCTGCCGGAATTCAAGCTGCCGGAGGGCTATGATTCGCTGACCTATCTGAAAGAACTCTGCGATAAGGGCTTTGCGGAGCGTTACGGCGAAGAGCATCCCGAATACCGTAAGCAGCTTGAATACGAGATCAACATGATCGAGCAAATGGGCTTTACAGACTATTTCCTGATCGTATCGGATTTCGTGCGCTTTGCGAAAAACGCAGGTATTCCCGTCGGACCGGGGCGCGGCAGCGCGGCAGGCTCGATGGTTTCCTATACGCTGCATATTACGGATATTGATCCGATGCAGTACAGCCTCTATTTTGAACGCTTCCTCAACCCGGAACGCATCTCCATGCCGGATATTGATATGGACTTCGGCGATACGCGCCGCGATGAAGTTGTGGATTACGTGCGAAAAAAGTACGGCGAAGACCACGTTGCGCAGATCGTTACCTTCGGCACGCTGGCAGCGCGCGGCGCAATCCGCGACGTTGGCAGAGTGCTTGGCATGACGTTTGCGGAAACGGACGTTGTTGCAAAGCTCGTGCCGCAGATGCCGCTGCATATCACGCTGGAAGAGGCGCTCAAGGTATCGCCGAAGCTGCGCGAAATGTACGATGGCGATGAGCGCGTAAAAAAGCTGATCGATACGGCGCGCGCGGTGGAGGGTATGCCGCGCAACACGTCGAAGCACGCGGCAGGCGTTGTGATTACAAAGCTGCCCGTATGCGATTACGTGCCGCTTGCTACAACGAAAGACGATTTCACCGTAACGCAGTATACGATGACGACTCTGGAGGAGCTCGGTCTTCTGAAGATGGACTTCCTCGGGCTGCGCAACCTTACGGTTATAGACGATGCCGAGCGCGATATCCGCAAACGCGAGCCGGATTTCAGCGTGAAGGCGATCCGCGATGACGATGCGGAAACCTATGCCATGCTTGCGCAGGGAAAAACGGCGGGCGTATTCCAGCTTGAATCGGCAGGCATCACGCGCGTTTGCATCGATATGCAGCCGCAGTCGATTGAAGATATGACGGCGATCGTTGCGCTCTATCGACCGGGCCCGATGGATTCCATTCCGCGGTTTATCCAGTCAAAGCTGCATCCGGAAACGATCACCTATAAGCACCCGATGTTAGAGCCGATCCTTGCCGTTACGTATGGCTGTATCGTCTACCAGGAGCAGGTTATCGAAATTTTTCGAAAGCTCGGCGGCTTTAGCCTCGGGCAGGCAGATAATATGCGCCGCGCAATCTCGAAGAAAAAGCAGGCTGTTATCGTTTCCGAGCGCAAGGCGTTTATCTACGGCGATGAAAGCCGTGGGATCTGCGGCGCGGTGAAAAACGGCGTTCCGGAGCAGACGGCGCAGGCAATCTACGATGAGATTCTCGATTTTGCGAACTATGCGTTCAATAAAGCGCACGCCGTCAGCTACGCGAAGGTCGCTTACGATACGGCGTATCTGAAATGCCATTATCCGAAGGAGTATATGGCTGCGCTGATGACGTCCGTTTTGGATGATACGGCGAAGGTCTCCGGCTATATTGCCGAATGCAAGAGCATGGGCATTGCCGTTCTGCCGCCGGACGTAAACGAATCGGAGGACTTTTTCACGGTTGTGGACGGCGGCATTCGGTTTGGGTTGGCGGCAGTTAAAAACGTTGGCAGAGGGCTGATTCGCAAGCTCTCCGCGCAGAGAAGAGAAAACGGGCGGTTTACCGATCTTGAGGACTTCTGCAAGCGGATGCAGGGAACCGATCTCAACAAGCGCGCGCTGGAAAACCTCATAAAATGCGGCGCTTGCGACTGCTTCGGGCTGAAACGCTCGCAGCTTCTAAGGATTTATGAGCAGGTTGCCGATGCGGTTGCCGCCGCAACGAAAAAGAATTTAGAGGGGCAGATGGATCTCTTCGGCGCAGCATCCGAAGATGACGCGCAGATGTCCGCCGTTGCCGTACCCGACATTCCGGAGCTGGATCGGCGCGAGCTGATGGCGATGGAAAAGGAGATCACGGGCATTTATCTCTCCGGCCATCCGATGGATGATTACCGCGATGCGCTCAGGAGCCTGCGCGTTACACCGATCGGGAGCATCGTTGGCGGATCGGAAGACGCTTCGTTTGCGGACGATCAGCCGGTTACGATTGCCGGCATCGTGCAGAGCGTGAAAATGAAGACAACGCGCAACAACTCCATGATGGCATACGTCACGGTGGAGGACGATACGGCTTCGGTTGAGCTGCTGGTCTTTGCCTCCACGCTGGACAGATACGGCACGCTGCTGCGCGAAAACGCGGCGCTGATTCTCGATGGGCGCGTTTCGCTGCGCGACGACAAGGATCCACAGATCATTTTGCGCGACGTGCGTGAGCTGACGGAGCAGACGATTGCGGCAGGCCGTGCTGCACAGGAAGCGCAGGCGGAGAATAAGACGCTGTATCTTCGGATTGCCTCGGAAACGGCAAAGGAGTATCCGATCGTGAAGGCGATTTTAGAGATGTTTACAGGCGGCAATACGAAGACTGTCCTCTTCTTTGCCGATACGAGAGCGCGGCGCGGTACGGCCTGCAAGCTCGATGCGAAGATGCTTGCGGAGCTTCGCGCGCTGCTCGGCGAAGATTCTGTTGTGCTGAAATAAAAAAGTTACAATTTTCGCCTGAAATATGTTACAATTGATTTACAAAAGAATCGTAGGGTGAAGCAATGAATAAAAAGCTAATAATTGCGCTTCTGACGCTGCTTTTATCCGTTTGCCTGAGCGGCTGCCTGACGATGTCGGCGGACGAGCTTTACGCGCTGCCGAGGCAGTCGGAAGCATATCTGGATTTGCAGACCGCGATTGATGAGGTTATGCCGGCGGACGGGCAGTATTCTTCTCCGATCTCCGGCGCGAATCAGCAGCCGGTGCAGATGTCCGATCTGGACGGCGATGGGGAAGATGAGGCGCTCGTATTTGTAAAAACAGCCGATACGAGTCCGCTGAAAATCTACATTTTTGACCGTGTAGAGGATCAGTACCGCAACATCGCCGTAATCGAAGGCGACGGCAGCGCGTTTGCGCGCGTGGAATACGCGCAGATGGACGGCGTTGGCGGGCAGGAGATCGTAGTCGGGCGGCAGATCAGCGGACAGGTTTTGCAGGCGGTAAGCGTCTACCGCTTTACTGACGGCGCACCGAACGAACTGATGACCGCAAGCTATTCCATGTTTACGCTTTCCGATTTGGACGGCGATGAAAACCGCGATCTGTTCCTGCTTCGCTACGGTATGGAGGAGCAGCCCGGAACGGCTGCGCTCTACCGCTGCACGGAAGCCGGCATGGAGCGCGCGCCGGAGCTGCAAACGGCGGTTACGGCGGATACGATCTGCTATTTTGCTTCCTGCAGTCTTACGGAAACCGCGCGCGGAATACTCGTCAGCCGCGTGGAAGGCGACGCGCTGACCACAGAAATCTATACGCTGCAGAGCGGTTTATTCAAGCGGATTTCTACTGCGGACGATCTGAACCTGCATTCGGGCGTTTTGCACGGCTACAACGTCTATCCCTCCGATGCGGACCTTGACGGCTGCACGGAGATTCCGGATCTGGTTCAGATCAGCGGAGAAGAAGGCGAGCTCCTTGAGGATACGGAGTATGCGATTCGATGGTACAGCGTCGAACCGAACAACAAAACGTCGCTTCGCACCGTAACCTATCACAGCTACGCAAGCGGCTGGTATTTGCAGCTTCCGGATGCGATTGGCACCGATTTTCACGTGAGCCGCCTCAATGCAACGGGCAATATGCGCGGAATCTCTTTCTATGAAGGAAAGGGAACGGATTCGGTGGATCGGCTGCTTGTAACGATTTATGCGTTTTCCGGCAGCGATCGAACGAATCTTGCCTCGATGGACGGAAGATTCCCGGTTGCAACCAAAGGCGATATAACCTATGCCGCGCTTTTAGGCAACGCTGCTGCCACGAGACAGATCACACAGGAAGATATCGTTGGGCTGTTCCATTTTGTCCATGTGGATTGGAACTCCGGCGAGACATAAAGGTGGGAAAGCTATGAAAAAAGTTTTGATTTTGGAAGATGAAGTCAGCATTCGCAGCTTTGTGGTCATCAATCTTCGCCGCGCCGGCTATGAAGCGATCGAGGCTGGAACCGGCATGGAAGCGCTGGAGCAGCTCAAACGCCATCCCGATATCGGCGTTGCCATTTTAGACATTATGCTGCCGGACATTGATGGGTTTGAAGTCTGCCGTAACATCCGCGCAACGGATAAGCAGATCGGCATCATCATGCTGACTGCGCGCAGTGCGGAAATGGATAAGGTTACTGGACTTATGACCGGCGCGGACGATTACATCACGAAACCGTTCAGCCCTGCGGAGCTGACCGCGCGAATTGATGCCCTCTATCGGCGCGTAGGCAGCGATGCCGCGGCGGACAGCTCCGAGATCCGCCAGGGACCGTTTGTGCTGAATATGCGCAATCGGGCGCTGGATAAGGACGGCGTTCGCATCAAGCTGACGCAGGTTGAGTATGCGATCATGAAGCTGTTTATGCAGAATCCCGGCCGCGCGCTCAGCCGCGAGGATATTCTTGCCTCCGTCTGGGGCAGAGACTATGACGGCGAACTGAAAATCGTAGACGTAAACATTCGCCGCCTTCGCATTAAAATTGAAGATGATACCGCAAACCCGACTTATATCACAACGGTTTGGGGTTACGGCTATAAGTGGGGAGCATAAGTGAAAGCGAAGAAAATAACCGGACTGCAAAAGCGGTGGCTGCTGCACAGCGCAAGCATCATGGTGCTGCTTGTGATTGTGGTAGTTGTTGTGTTTTCGGCGTTTATCGGCGTGTATTACTATTCGAACGTTTCCTCCGGCCTTGAGGCAAAGGCGAAAACGTCTACCGATTTCTTCGGAAACTACATCAGCCAAAGCTATAACGACTATTTCCATTCGTGCATCCGCTTTGCGCAGTCCTTTGAAGAAAACGATTCGCTGGAATTGCAGTTTATAACGCCGGCGGGAAAGCTCGTTGCGTCCTCCTACGGTCCTTGGACGGGGCAGATTGAGCGCACGCAGGATATCACGCAGGCGGTTGAAACGAAGCAGATCGCCGTATTTAACGGCGTGAACCCGGAGACGGGCGAACGCATTATGGCGGTTTCCAGCCCGATGATCTACACGAACGGCGAAGTGATTGGCGTGCTGCGCTACGTAACGAGCTTAAAAAACGTGGATCGGCAGATCGTGATTTTTGCGGGCATCGCCGTTGCCGTTGCTGCGCTGTTCGTTGCGGTGGTGCTGCTGAGCAGCAACTATTTCATCCGCTCGATCATCGTGCCCGTTACGGAGATCACGGCTACGGCAAAGCGCATCGCCGCCGGCTCTTACGGCGTGCAGATCCAAAAGAAATTCGATGATGAGATCGGCGATCTTGCCGATACGATCAACGATATGTCTATGAAGATCAGCCAATCGGAAAAGACGCAGGCGGAATTCATGTCGTCCGTTTCGCATGAGCTGCGAACGCCGCTGACTGCGATCTCCGGCTGGGGAGAAACGCTCGTTTCCGCCGATTCGTTCGATCCCGTGGAAACGCGGCGCGGCATTCTGATCATCCTGCGCGAAACAAGAAGGCTCACCAATATGGTGGAAGACCTGCTTGAATTTACGCGCATGCAGGACGGACGCTTTACGCTGAACGTTGCGCAGTGCGATATCCGTTCGGAATTTGAAGATACGGTCTTTATGTACGGCAGCCGTCTGCGCCAGGAGGGCATCAAGCTCGAATACGTTGAAAACGACGACGAGATTCCCGAAATCCCCTGCGATGCTTCGCGCCTGCGGCAGGTGTTCCTCAATATTCTGGATAATGCCGCAAAGCACGGCGGCGACGGAAAGCGTATTGTGGCTTCCATTGCAAGAGAGCAAACGCAGGTCGTCGTCCGGATTCGGGACTACGGTCCCGGTATCCCGGAAGATGAGCTTCCGCACGTGAAGCTGAAGTTTTATAAGGGCAGCTCAAAGGCGCGCGGCAGCGGCATCGGTCTTGCCGTTTGCGAAGAGATCGTTACGATGCACGGCGGCGAGCTGACATTGGAAAACGCCGAAGGCGGCGGTACGCTTGTTACGGTACGTTTGCCGATCGGAGAGGAGTAACCATGGCAAAGAAGCAAAAACCCGAAATTCAAGAGAAATTTAAGACGATGATCGGCGGACAGGCGCTCATCGAAGGCATTTTGATGCGCGGTCCGAAAAAGCAGGCGATCGTTGTGCGCGCCCCGGAGGGGATCGTTACAAAGGTTGAAGAGCTGAAGCTGATCAAGGACCGCCATCCCATCCTCGGCTGGCCGCTGATTCGCGGCATTGTGAACTTTGGCAGCTCGATGGTCAACGGCGTAAAGGCGCTGACGTATTCCGCCAATTTCTACCTGGATGACGACGAGGCGCAAGAGCCTTCCAAGTTTGAAAAGTGGTTTGCGGATAAATTCGGCTCGGAGGCGCTTGAAAAAGCGGTGATCTATTTCTCTGTTGCGCTCGGCATCGCGTTTTCCATCGGACTGTTCGTGATCGTTCCGAATCTGCTTGCAGGGCTGCTGAGAACGCTCGTTCCGAGCAGGCTGCTTCGTAATTTGATCGAAGGCGCACTGCGCGTTGCGATCTTCCTCGGATACTTGATCGGAATATCCCAAATGAAGGATATGAAGCGCGTGTTTTCCTATCACGGCGCGGAGCATAAAACGATCCGCTGCTATGAAGCAAAGCTTGATCTGACGGTTGAAAACGTGCGCAAGCAGACGCGGATGCATCCGCGCTGCGGCACAAGCTTTATGTTTCTTGTGATCATGATCACGATCTTGTTCTTTGCGGCGATTCCGGCTGAGAACGTATTTATCCGGCTTTTGCTGCGGCTTGCGCTGCTGCCGGTGGTCGTTTCGATCAGCTATGAGATCACGCGCCTTGTCGGCAGGTATGACAACTGGTTCACGCGCATTTTGACCGCGCCCGGTATGTGGCTGCAGAACTTCACAACGCGCGAGCCGGACGATTCGATGATCGAAGTCGGCATCGAGGCGGTAAAGCTGGTGCTTCCGGAAACGGAAGGGGAAGACGCCTGGTGATGACTTACCGGGAGCTTCTGATCGAGCTGAGAAAAAAGCTCTCGCAGACGGACGGCGAACAAGCTGCGCATACGGCGCGCGAGCTTTGCGCGTTTGCCGCCGATAAAACGCGCGAAGCGCTGCTCCGCGATGATGAACTGCTTGTTCCGGAAAACGTGCGAGAGCGTGCGCTTGCAATTACGGATGATTATCTTGCTGGCAAGCCGCTTGCGTATATACTCGGGCAGTGGAGCTTTTACGGGCTGGATTTTTCCGTGAATGAATCGGTGCTGATTCCGCGTAACGATACGATGGCGGTTACTGATCTCGCAATTGAATTTGCAAAACCGCTTTCCTCGCCGCGAATTTTAGATCTCTGTACCGGTTCCGGCTGCATCGGAATTGCGCTGGCGCATTATCTGCCAAGCAGCCGCGTAACGCTTGCGGATATTTCGGATGACGTGCTGCGCGTTGCAAAGAAAAACGTAACGGCAAACCGCCTTTCGGCGCGCGTGAGCGCAATTCGCGCGGACGCGCTTTCAAAGCCGCCGCTTGCGCTACGTAACTATGATTTGATCGTATCGAATCCGCCGTACGTTACGGAGAGCGAAATGCGCACGCTCGATCCTTCTGTGAAGGATTATGAGCCGCATCTTGCGCTGCGCGGCGGAGAAGATGGACTGACGTTTTACCGCGCGATCTGCCGAAATTACGCGCAGGTTCTGCGCGATCAAGGCGCGATCTGCTTTGAATTTGGCATGGGGCAGGAATTTGCCGTTAAAGAAATCTTGCGGGAAAACGGCTTTTCTGATTTTGTATTTCGCCGAGATGGCTCGGAAATCATAAGGGCGGTCATTGCCCGTAAAAACGGAAAGGAATAAGGATATGGAGAAGAAGAAAACGGAAGCGCCGATTGACGGCGGCAAAAAGGCTGCGCTTGCAACTGCACTGCAGCAGATTGAACGCAATTTCGGTAAAGGCGCGGTTATGCGTCTCGGCGACCGTCCGGAAATGTCTGTGGATGCGATCCCCACCGGCTCTTTGATGCTCGATGCGGCGCTCGGTGTCGGCGGCGTTCCGAAGGGCAGAATTATTGAAATCTACGGCCCGGAATCTTCCGGTAAAACAACGCTTGCGCTGCATATTGTTGCGCAGGCACAAAAGCGCGGCGGCGAGGTCGCGTTCGTTGACGCGGAGCACGCGCTCGATCCCGATTATGCTGCGGCGATCGGCGTTGATATTGACTCCATGCTCGTTTCGCAGCCCGATACCGGCGAGCAGGCACTTGAAATTACCGACGCCCTCGTTCGCAGCGGCGCTGTGGACGTTGTGGTTGTGGACTCCGTTGCGGCGCTGACGCCGAAGGCGGAAATCGAAGGCGAAATGGGCGATACGTTCGTTGGCTTGCAGGCGCGCCTCATGTCGCAGGCGCTGCGTAAGCTCGCCGGCAACATTTCAAAAACGAACTGCGTTGTTATCTTTATCAACCAGCTTCGTATGAAGATCGGCGTTATGTACGGCAACCCCGAAACCACCACCGGCGGCAATGCGCTGAAGTTCTACGCTTCCGTTCGTATTGACATTCGCCGCACGGAGGCGATCAAGAACGGCAGCGAAGTCATCGGCAACCGCACGCGCGCGAAGATTGTGAAGAATAAAGTTGCGCCCCCGTTCCGCGAGGCGATCTTTGACATTATGTACGGCGAAGGCATTTCGCGCACGGGCGAGCTGATCGACCTCGGCGTGAACATGGATTTGCTGAAAAAGTCCGGCAGTTGGTATTATAACGGCGAAGAGCGCATTGCGCAGGGACGCGATGCTACGCGCCAGTATCTGCTGGATCATCCGGAATTTGCCGATGAATTAGAGGGAAAGATCCGCGAAAATCTCTATCAGCTGCAATCAACTCGCAAAAAGGCGGCGCAGCCGGCAGAAAAAGCCGTTGACGTAACGGCTGACGATTTCGACGATGAAAATCGTTAAAATTTCTTCCGGCACGTCAAGTGACAGAATCGTAGCTACGCTCGATACAGGCGAAAAGCTCCGCATGAGCCGCCTGATCGCAGCGCAGTACGGCGTTGCAGAGGGCGCGGAGATCGCCGAGGAATCGGCGCTCCGCGCCGCAGCTGCGCAATGGGCTGCGCGTGACCGCGCGGTTCGGATCGTTGCGGCTTCAAACGTTTCGCAAACGGCGCTGCGCAGGAAGCTGAAGCAAAAGGGCGTTGATCAGCCGCTTGCCGATGAGGCAGCCGAATGGCTCGGTGATCTCGGCTTGGTGGATGACCGCCGCGCAGGGGAATCCGTTGTGCGCAGCGGACTTGCAAAAGGCTACGGCGCGCATCGCATTCGCCAGATGCTCTATGAAAAAGACATTCCGCGCGAATACTGGGAAGAACTGCTTTCCGACCTCCCGCCGATGGATGACGCGGTAGACCGTCTGCTGCGCCAAAAGCTCGGCGCAAACGCGGATGAAAAAGCGGTGAAGAAAGCTGTTGATGCGCTGCTGCGCTATGGGCACAGCTGGGAGGATATCAAAGCAGGACTCCGCCGGATGCAGGCGGATTTGGAGGACTTGGAATGACGCAAACAATCGGCATGATTTCGCTCGGCTGCGCGAAAAATCAGGTCAATGCGGAGCAGATGCTCTATCTGCTGCGGCAGGCAGGATTTGAGATCGTTACGCAGATAGAAGAAGCGGATCTTGTCATTATCAATACTTGCGGATTTATTGAATCGGCAAAGCAGGAAGCAATCGATGCGATTCTTTCCGTCGGCGCGCTGAAACAGCAGGGCTGGCAGGGAAAGATCCTTGTAACCGGCTGCCTTTCGCAGCGGTATCAAGGGGAGATTCTCAAAGAGCTTCCCGAGGCGGACGGCGTTCTCGGCACTGGAAATTATGCAGACATCGTTGATGCTGTGCGCCGCGTTCTCGCAGGCGAAACGGTTTCGCTTTTCGGCTCGATCAACGATGCGCGCGTGGATAACGTGGAGCGCGTTGTTACAACGCCGAAGCATTATGCGTACTTAAAGATTGCTGAAGGCTGCGATAACCACTGCGCCTATTGCGTGATCCCGAGCCTTCGCGGAAAATTCCGCAGCCGCCCGATTGAAATCCTCGTAGATGAGGCGAAGCGCCTTGCCGATTCCGGCGTAAAAGAGCTGATCGTCGTTGCGCAGGACACGAGCCGTTACGGCCTCGACCTCTATGGCGAGCGGCGCCTTGCGGAGCTGCTGCGCCGCCTTTGCGCGATTGAAGGCATCCATTGGGTGCGCGTGCATTATCTCTATCCCGATGAAATGTCGGATGCGCTGATCGACGTGCTTGCCGGAGAAGAGAAGATCGTAAAATATCTCGATATTCCCATCCAGCACGTCAGCGATTCGATCCTGCGCGCAATGAACCGCCGCGGTACACGCGCGGAGCTGGAGCAGCTTCTTTTGAAACTGCGCGAGCGCATCCCCGGGCTCGTTTTGCGCACGAGCGTTATAACGGGACTCCCCGGCGAAGGTGAAACGGAATTTGCGGAGCTTTGCAAGTTCCTTGAAGATTTCCGCCTTGAGCGCGTCGGCGCGTTCGCTTTCTCCCCAGAGGAGGGCACAAAGGCGGCACAGATGGACTATCCGCCGGAAGAAATTGCGCAATCGCGCGCGGAGCATATCTCGCGCATTCAGGCGCGTGTTATGGATGAATGGAACGCAAATCGCCTCGGCGAGGTGCTGGAGGTGCTTTGCGATGGGGAAGAGGACGGCGCCTACGTCGGCAGAACCTATGCCGATTCACCGGAGATTGACGGCGTTGTGCGTTTTCGCAGCGAAACGAAAGTGCAGCCCGGCGAATTTGTACAGGTTCTGATTGAGGACAGCGACAGCGGCGATTTGGTAGGACTTCATGTAGAGGTGCGATAGATGACAACTGCTACGAAAATTACGCTCCTTCGTGTGCTGATGATCCCGGTTTTTATCGTTTTGTATGCACTGGGACTGAACTGGTGGGCGCTTGGCGTTTTTATTGCCGCCAGCCTGACCGATACGCTTGACGGCTACATTGCGCGCCGTTACAACCAAACGAGCGACATGGGCAAGTTCCTTGATCCGCTTGCCGATAAGATTTTGGTGCTTGCCGCGATGGTGATGCTCTGCGAAGAAGGACGATTCCCGTCCTGGGCGGTTATCATCGTTCTTGCGCGTGAATTCGCCGTTTCCGGGCTGCGGATGGTTGCGTCCGGACAAGGTACGGTAATTGCGGCGGATTGGTCCGGCAAGGTCAAAACGCTCGTTACGATGATTGCGCTTGGCTTTATGATCGGTCTCTCAAACCCGAGCTACGCGATCGTGGATCTCGTTGCGATGGTGCTGATCGTTGTACTTACGGTTTATTCCGGCGTTGCATATTTTTGCAGAAACCGGAAGGTTCTCTCGAAAACTTGACACCGAAATCGGTTCATGCTAATATACTAAAGTAATTGAATATCGCGTTGATCGAAAAGAGTACCGTTTCAGAAGCCGCCAGAGAGCAGTTGCCACCGGCTGAAAGCAACCGCAGGAAGAAGATTCGGGAAGTGCGTTCGGGAGCGAGGGCGAACCCCCGTTATGCCACGTTACGGCAAAAGTGAGAAATCAGAGTGGAACCGCGGATTATACCGCCTCTTGATATACAAGAGGCGGTTTTGTTTTTTATTGGGAGGGATAGAAATGAGCTTGAGAGAAACGCTGCAGGCTTATAAAAAGAACGACCCGGCGGCGAGAACGTCGCTCGAGGTTTTCCTGCTTTACAGCGGACTGCACGCAATCCTTTACCATCGCGTAGCACATTGGTTCTATACGCATGGGATGAAGTTTATCGGCAGATGGCTCTCGCAGCACGCAAAACGCCGCACCGGCGTGGAAATCCATCCGGCTGCAAAAATCGGCAGACGGCTTGTGATCGACCATGGCGAGGGTATCGTGATCGGCGAAACTGCAGAAATCGGCGATGATTGCCTGATCTATCAGGGCGCGACGCTCGGCGGCACGGGCGTTATGCAGGGCAAACGCCATCCAACGATCGGCAACAACGTCATGATCGGCTCGGGCGCAAAGGTGCTTGGCCCGTTCAAGGTTGGCGACAATGCGAAGATCGCGGCAAACTCCGTTGTTTTGCGCGAAGTGCCGGAGAACGCTACGGTTGTCGGCGTTCCGGGGCACATCGTTCGGCTGCAAGGTGAAAAGCTCGACCATGTGCATACGCCGGACCCCGTTATGGTGGAGATTCGCTGCCTGCGCGAGCGGCTGGAAGCGCTCGAAAAGCAGCTTGCCGAAAAGAACTGAGGAGGAAATACAATGTATCTTTACAATTCCGCATCGCATAAAAAAGAAGAATTCGTTCCGATCGATCCGAAGCAGGTCGGCATGTACACCTGCGGACCGACAGTTTACCATTTTGCCCACATCGGCAACCTCCGCAGCTATATCATGGAGGACGTTCTGGAAAAGTATCTGCGCTACTTGGGTTACCCCGTAAAGCGCGTTATGAATATAACGGACGTGGGGCATCTCTCCTCCGATGCCGATACCGGCGAGGATAAGATGCTCAAGGGCGCGCGCAGAGAGCATAAAACCGTTATGGAGATCGCGCAGTTCTATACCGATGCATTTTTCGCCGATTGCAAAAAGCTCAACATCAAGCGTCCGGACGTTGTTGAGCCGGCAACGAACTGCATCCCCGAATACATTCAGATCATTGAAAAGCTGCTCGATACGGGTTACGCTTACCAGGCAGGCGGAAACGTCTATTTCGATACCTCGAAGCTCGATCGCTATTATATCTTCAACGAACATAATGAAGAAGATTTGGCAGTCGGCGTTCGGGAAGGCGTGGAAGCCGATGAGAACAAACGAAATAAGAATGATTTTGTGCTTTGGTTCACAAAATCAAAATTTGAAGATCAGGCGCTCAAATGGGATTCTCCCTGGGGCGTGGGCTATCCCGGCTGGCATATTGAATGCTCCGCGATTTCGATGAAGCACCTCGGCGAGCGCATTGATATTCACTGCGGCGGCATCGATAACGCTTTTCCGCACCACACGAACGAGATCGCGCAGAGCGAAGCGTATCTCGGCCATAAATGGTGCAACTACTGGATGCACGTTCTGCATCTGAACACGGCAAACGGCAAGATGTCTAAATCCAAGGGCGAGTTTCTCACGGTCTCGCTGCTGGAGGAAAGGGGCTATGATCCGCTCGTTTACCGCTTCTTCTGCCTGCAGAGCCATTACCGCAAGAGCCTTGTGTTCTCGTGGGAGAACCTGGAAAATGCGAAGATCGCCTTTGAAAAGCTGATTGCAAAAATCGCGGCGGTGCAGCCGGAGGGCGAAGTGGATGAAGCTGCGCTCAATGCGCTGCGCGAAAAATTCCGCAAGGCGCTTGATAACGATCTCAATACCTCGCTTGCCGTTACTGCGCTGTATGATGCGCTCAAGGCGCAGACGAACGGCGCAACGAAGCTTGCCGCGCTTGCCGATTTCGATACCGTTCTGGGGCTGGATCTGATCCAAAAGGCGGAGGCTGTGCGCAAAGCTGCGCCGGTTGCCGCTGCCGGAGGATTTATGATTCAAGGCGAAGGCGATCCGGAGATCGACGCGCTCGTTCGGCAGAGAGCGGAAGCGAAAAAGGCGAAAGATTTTGCAACCGCGGACCGTATCCGCGATGAGCTGAAGGCAAAGGGCATCGAGATCACCGATACGAAAGACGGCGCTGTTTGGAAGCGCGTTTAAGAAAGGGGACTGCCGTATGAAGCTGCTGATCCTTGACGGCAACAGCATCATCAACCGCGCGTTTTACGGCGTGCATTTGCTTGCCACGCGCGATGGGCAATACACCAACGCAATTTACGGATTTCTGAATATCCTCGATAAGCTCCGCCAGGAGGAGAAGCCGGACGCGCTCTGCGTTTCCTTTGACCGCAAAGCGCCGACGTTCCGCCATGAAATGTATGACGGCTACAAAGCAAACCGCCACGGTATGCCGGACGAGCTTGCCCAGCAGATGCCGGTTATGAAGCGGGTGCTTCAGGCGATGCGCATTCCGATCTACGAATGCGACGGCTGGGAAGCTGATGATATCATTGGAACGGTCAGCCGCATTTGCAGGGAAAAAGCGTGGCAGTGCGTTATCGCAACGGGCGACCGCGACAGCCTGCAGCTTGTAAACGATTCGGTAACCGTTCGCCTTTCCGTGAACGAGGGCCGGCAGACGATTTGGCGCGCGTATACGCCGCAGATCTTTGAAGCGGAATACGGCTTTGAGCCGAAAAAGATCATTGACCTGAAAGCGCTGATGGGGGATTCTTCGGATAATATTCCCGGTGTCGCGGGCGTCGGTCCGAAGACGGCTTCGGAGCTGCTGCAGAAATTCGGCAGCTTTGAAGGCGTATACGATGCAATCGACGATCCTTCGATTCGGCAGTCGCTTCGAACGAAGCTGAAAGACGGCGAGCAAATGGCGCGGCTTTCATACGATCTTGCAACGATCCGCTGCAGCGCGCCGATTGACTTTGCGCCGGAGAATAACGCCATTCAGGCGCCAGACAACGATGCGCTTTACGAGCTGTTCCGTCAGCTCGAATTTGTAAAGCTGATTTCGAAATACCATCTTCTGCCGCCGCAGGAGCAGCTTGCTGAGGTCGAGGAAACCGGGGAAACGGAAACGGTTACGCTTGCCTCGCGGATGCGCGCTTTGCTTGGCGCGTATCGCCGCAGCAAAGCGGTTACGGTTCTGGCGGCGGATGATCTTTCTTCGGTTGCCGTAAAATGCGGAGCAATCGCAGTTTTCAGCGCGGAGACGCTGCCGGAATACGATGCGTTTTTGCGCGTTCTCTTCTCTGCGGACATCCCGAAAATTACGCACGATTGCAAGGCGCTGATGCGCAAGCTGCTTGACCGCGGCTATCCCTATGCCGGCTTCGCGTTCGATACGGCGGTTGCGGCATATTTGCTCGATGCAACGCAGGGGAGCTACGATCTTGAGCGGCTTTCCGCGCGGTATCTGAAGCAGGCTGCGCCGGAATCGCTTGCGCAGAAATGCGAAACGGTTGACCAGCTGAGCGATACGCTTTCTCCGCTTTTGGAGCAGGAAGGCTTGCGCGGTCTTTACGATACGGTAGAACTGCCGCTTTGCACTGTGCTTGCTGAAATGGAGCATGAGGGCGTTCGGATCGACCGCTTTGCGCTGATGGCGTTTGATCAGATGCTGCGCAGCCGAATCGACGATTTGCAAAGCGCGATTTACGGTTATGCCGGCGAAGAATTTAATATCAATTCCACAAAGCAGCTCGGCGAAATTCTATTTGAGCGGCTTGGCTTACCGCCGGTTAAGAAAACGAAAACCGGCTATTCCACGGGCGCGGAGATTTTGGAAAAGCTGCGCGGCAGCCATCCGATCATTCCGGCGATTTTGGATTATCGGATGCTGACGAAGCTCTATTCGACCTATGCCGAAGGACTTTTGAAGGTTGTTGACGACGACGGCAGAATCCGCACCACGTTCCAAAATACCGTTACCGCAACGGGGCGGCTCTCTTCCACGAATCCGAACCTGCAAAACATTCCCGTTCGCACGGAGATGGGCGCGGAGATCCGAAAAATGTTCGTGCCGCGCGACGGATGGAAATTCGTTGACGCGGACTACAGCCAGATTGAGCTGCGTGTGCTTGCGCACATTGCGGACGATGCTGCGATGCAGGAGGCGTTTTTATCCGGCGAGGATTTCCATACTGCAACCGCCGCCCAGGTGTTCGGCGTACCTGTTTCGGAGGTTACGCCGCAGATGCGCAGAAACGCGAAAGCGGTCAATTTTGGTATCGTTTACGGCATATCGGAATTTTCGCTTGCCGCAGATCTCGGCGTAACGCGCACGGAGGCGAAGCAGTATATTGATACCTATTTGGCGCGGTTTTCCGGCGTTCGTGCGTATATGAAGAATATTGTAGAGGCCGCCTATGAAACGGGCTACGTTACAACGCTTTTCGGGCGCAAACGCTATATCCCGGAACTCAAGGAAAAGAACTTTATGCTGCGTTCGGCAGGCGAGCGCATCGCGCTGAATACGCCGATCCAGGGCACGGCAGCGGATATTATGAAGATTGCAACGATCCGCGCCGCCGAAGCGCTAAAACGCGAGGGCATGAAAGCGAAGCTCGTTTTGCAGGTGCATGATGAGTTGATCGCCGAATGCCCTGCGGATGAGGCGGAGCGCGTACAGGCAATTTTAACGCGCGAAATGGAAGGCGCGGCTTCGCTGAAAGCGCCCTTGATGGTGGAAGCGCATTCGGGCGATACGTGGCTGGAGGCGAAATGATGAAGCTGCTTCCGATGAATGCATCTCATACGGCGCAGATTGCCGCGCTGGAGAGAGAATGCTTTTCCGATCCGTGGAGCGAAAACTCGATCCGGCAGGAGCTTGAAAACGAGCTGAGTTTTTGGCTCGTTGCCGAGGAAGACGGCGAAGTGGTCGGCTATGTCGGCAGCCAGACGGTTTTGGGCGAAAGCGACGTGATGAACCTTGCCGTTTCGCCAAATCGGCGAAGACGCGGAATTGCAAAGGCACTGATGCAGGCGCTGGAAGCGCACCTTGCGCAAGCCGGCAGCGAAAAGCTGACTTTAGAGGTTCGCGCATCCAATAATGCGGCGATTGCGCTCTATACGCGCCTTGGCTTTCGCCAAATCGGCGTCCGGCCGAATTACTATTTTCATCCGAAAGAGGATGCACGCATCCTCGGAAAAGAGCTGAAGATATGAACATCCTTGCAATTGAATCCTCCTGCGATGAAACCGCCGTTGCCATCGTGCGTGACGGGCGCGAAGCGCTTTGCGACTGCATCGCGTCACAGGCGGCGCTGCACGGCGAATACGGCGGCGTTGTGCCGGAGATCGCATCGCGCAAGCATATGGAGGCAATCTACGCGCTTGCGGATCAGGCACTGAAAGAAACGAATCTTAAGCGGAGCGACATTGACGCAATCGGCGTTACGTACGCACCTGGGCTGATCGGGGCGCTGCTTGTTGGCGTGAATTTTGCAAAAGCGGCTGCGCTGTCGCTTGGCGTTCCGCTGATTCCCGTGCATCACATCCGCGGCCATATTGCGGCGAACTATCTCGCGTTTGCGGATTTAGAGCCGCCGTTTCTCTGCCTGGTTGTTTCGGGCGGCCATACGCTGATTGTTGACGTTCGGGATTATACGGTTTTTCGCATTCTCGGAACAACGCGCGACGATGCGGCTGGCGAGAGCTTTGATAAGATTGCGCGTGTACTTGGGATGCCGTATCCCGGTGGTGCTGCGCTGGATCAGCGCGCAAAAACGGGTGATCCCCGAAAGTACGCGATGCCGGAAGCAAAGATTGCCGGTGCGCCGCTGGATCTGTCCTTTTCGGGGCTGAAAACTGCGGCGCTGAACCTGATCCACCATGCGGAGCAAACAGGGGAGGAATTGGACATTCCATCGCTTTGCGCATCTTTTTCCGCTGCTGTTACGCATGCGCTCGTGCCGCGAACGATGCTGGCGCTCAAGGAAACGGGATATAAAAAGCTTGCGATTGCCGGCGGTGTTGCTGCAAACTCGCAGATCCGCGCCGCGTTTGAGCGGGAAACGGCAAAGGAAGGCGTAAAGCTCTATCTGCCGCCGCTCTCTCTTTGCGGCGATAACGGCGCGATGATCGGCGCACAAGCTTACTATGAATTTCTCGCAGGGCATACCGCGGACACAACGCTCAATGCCTTTGCAACGATGCCGATCGATGCATAAAAGCAGGTGCTTTGGACAGCTTCCAAAGCACCTGCTTTGTAATTATGTAAACAACTGAATTATCCGCAAAAAACAACCTTCATTTGCGGATTTGGTAATTACTGGAAAAAATGCGGAAGGCAGCGAAACAGCGGCAAAAAAGGCTGTGGATAAATCTGTGGAAAATGTGAATAACTATTTTCGTAAACCAAAATCGGCAGATTATGGTTAACTATTTCGCGCCGGGGTATATGCATTTTACATTCATTTCTTCAAAATGCGCAAGCCACGCATCGGATGGTATTTGCTCGGTTACAACGGTTGTGATCGAATCGAGATTTTCGATTTTTACAAAGGACGCTTTATCCAGCTTGCTGGAATCAAGGGCGAGGATCGTCTGTCCGGCGGAGTGGATCATCGCCTGCTTGAGCAGGGAGTGATACTCGCTGGAATCAGTAATTCCGAAATCGGCGCTTAGCCCCTTGCAGGAGATGATTGCCTTATCAACGTGATACTTTCGAATCATTGCCTGCGCCTGCGCGCCGACGAGCGCCAGCGATTCCGGCTTTAATCTGCCGCCGGTTGACATGATTGTCCAGCCTTCGACGTCTGCAAGCTCGGTGATGATTTCGATGGAATTTGTAATCACCGTGATTTTGTGCTTTTCTTTCAGATGCTTTGCGATGTAAAGGGAAGTGGAGCTGTCGTCAAGCATGATATGATCGCCGTCGCTGATCAGGGAGCTGACAAGATCGCCGATCGTGTGCTTTGCATCAACGTTTGTTTTATTGCGTATTGTATAGGAAAGATCGGTCTTTGTGCTGTTGCCCCAAATCGCGCCGCCGTAGGTTTTCGTTGCGCAGCCTTCTTTTTCGAGCTTATCCAGATCGCGGCGGATCGTTTCTTCCGTAACGCCGTAATGCTTGGCGAGCTCCGCAACCAGTACGCGCTGCTCGGTTTTGAGCTTGTTCATGATTTCGTTTTTTCGTTCGATTGCAAGCATTTCGATACCTCCGAATGTGGTATTAGAAATAAAGTCACATAAAACAACATTATTGTAGCAAAGCTTTTTCCTGCTTGCAAGTAGTTTTGCTTTCCAGCCACTTGAAAAAAACGGTCGAATTTGATACATTATTCAATACCAATTCTTATGGATCGAGGCGCGATATGGTTTTTTCCAGTCTGCTTTTCTTATATGTTTTCTTTCCGCTGTGCCTTTTGGCATATTTTCTTGTGCCTTCTATCAAAGGAAAGAACGCCGTTTTAATTGCCGCAAGCCTTGTTTTTTATGCTTGGGGCGAGCCGCTTTACGTTTTTTTGCTCGTTGCCGTTGCCGCTGTAAACTACGGCTTCGGAAGATGGATGGAATACAATCGTGAGGCGAAAAAAACGCTGCTGATTGTTGCCGTTTCGCTCAACATTGCCTGCCTTGCCGTATTTAAGTACGCAGGTCTCTTTGTGCAGACGGTCAGCGATCTCTTTTCGCTCGGTTGGAGCGCGCCTGCGATTGCGCTGCCGATCGGCATTTCGTTCTATATCTTCCAGTCGATCTCGTATTTGGCGGACGTTTATCGTGACGACGTTCCGGCGCAGAAATCTTTTTGGCGGTTTTTGCTCTATATCTCGCTGTTTCCGCAACTTATTGCCGGCCCGATCGTCCGCTACCGCGAAATTGAATCGCAGCTTGAAAAGCGGGAGCTTCAGCCAAGACGCATTTTCTACGGCGCACTGCGCTTTTGTATCGGACTCGGGAAAAAGGTTTTGATTGCGAATTATGCCGGCAAGGTCGTGGCGATGCTGCTAACACCGAATGCGACGGTTACGGGAGCTTGGTTCGGCATGGTGATGTTTGCCTTTGAGATTTACTTTGACTTTTCCGGCTATTCGGATATGGCAATAGGCATGGGGCATATTTTCGGCTTCCAGTATGCCGAAAACTTCGATCTTCCGTACACGGCGGGTTCCATAACGGAGTTTTGGCGCAGATGGCATATCTCGCTCGGAAGCTTCTTCCGCGATTATGTGTATATCCCGATGGGCGGTAACCGCCGTCATCAGATCCTGAATCTGCTTGTTGTCTGGTCGCTGACCGGCATCTGGCACGGCGCAAGCTGGAATTTCCTGCTTTGGGGACTGTATTTCTTTGTGCTGCTGGTTGCGGAAAAGAAGCTGCAAAAGATGCTTGCGCGCATTCCGAAATGGCTTTGCCATATCGGTACGCTTTTCCTGCTGCTCATCGGCTGGACGGTGTTCTACTACACGGATTTTCCGCAGATGCTTTCCGCGTTCAAAACCATGTTCGGCGGCGCGGCGGCATATACGCAGGAAACCGGCGCTGTGATGCTGAACAGCTTACCGCTGCTGCTTGTGTGCATTCTCGGCAGCACGCGGCTGCCGCGCATGGCAGGACTGCTGCTCAATGGCGTTGCCGCTGCCGAGGGCGCTTCAAACGTGCGCTGGCGCGAAGTTGTTTACGCGGTCAGCGTAACGGTATTTGATCTTGCGATCCTTGCGCTTTCAACTGTTTCGCTTGTTGGCTCAACGTATAATCCGTTTTTGTATTTCCGTTTCTGAGGTTTGCTATGAAGAAACTCTATCTTTCGCTTCTTGCGTTTTTAGGAGCGATTTTGCTTGCGCTCGGCGTATGGTCGCTTGCGGCGCTGGATTGGGCGTCGCTTCCGCCGCTTACGGCGCAGTCTGTTTTCGATCACTCCGCGGAGTCGTCTTTTGAATCCCGGCTCGGTGACCGCTTCCCGATGCGCAATTTGCTGCTTAAAGGCAATCAAACGATGAATCTGTTTTATTACTTTTCCGTTGGCGAAGAGAACCTGCTTGCGATCGATTACAAGGGCGGCGCGGAAGCCGGCGGCGAACGGCTTGCGGATTTGCCGGAGCCTGTTCCGGCTGTAGAGCTTCCGGAGATCGATCTGCCGGAGGAAACGGACGTCATGGCGGTTGGTACGGTGATCGTAAACGGCAACCGCGCGATGGATATTCCGACTGCTGAGGATGAAATTATCACCGAGTTTGGAAACGCCGTAAACCGCATCGCGGCGGCGATGCCGGAGCAGACGCGCACGTTTTTGCTCGTAACGCCGAACGGCGGCCAGTTCTATTCGCCGCCCAGTTATCATACCGGCATACACGATCAAAGCGCGATGATCCGCCGCTGCTACGACGCGCTTTCCGATCGGGTGACAGCCGTTGATGCTTACAGCCCCATTGCGCGCCATTGCGACGAATATCTGTTCTTCCGAACGGATCACCATTGGACGCAAAAAGGCGCTTATTACGCCTACAGCGCGTTCTGCGATGCCGCCGGTTTTACGGCGCGCGAGCTTGCGGAATATGAATCCGGCAGCTATGAAGGATTTGTCGGCTCGATGTACAACTATCTTTCCAGCTATCCGCAGAGCAAGGTCCTGGAGGATAACCCCGATACGCTCACTTATTATCTTGCGCCCGTTGCGACAAACGCGCGGTATTATGCCGATGCGTCGCTTAAAAACGGCGCGCACGTGCCGCTGATCGACGTTGCGCTGCGCGATACGATCACAAACAAGTATCTTTGTTATCTCGGCGGCGATACGCCGATCTGCGTGATTGAAACGGAAGCGGAGGGCGGAACTTGCATTGTTGTAAAGGAATCGTTCGGCAATGCGTTTATCCCGTTTTTGGCGGAGCATTACAGCAAGATCATAGCGATTGATCCGCGCGAGTTTAACGACCCGGATGAGCCGCAACTGAATCTTGCATCGTTTGCCGCAGAGCAAAATGCGGATGACTTGCTGATTATCGACTATCCCTTTATGATCAACAGCAAGGCATACGTTCGAATCCTAAATGATTTGATCCCGGAATAAGAGAAAAGAACCTGTCCGCAAAGCGAACAGGTTCTTTTCTCTTATTTGATTGTGAGATTCGCGCTTGCAACGCTTTGCCCGTTGAAGTAAACCGAAAGCGTATAGCGTCCGGCCTCCTGGGGCGTTTTGCTCACTTTCCCGAAGAAGAGATCGCCTGACCACAGATCGTTCCATGCGGCGGTCTTCTGATCGCAGCAGACGATCTTGCCGTCTGCGTTCCGCAGGACAACGGCGGTCTTGACTTCATCGGTGCTGCTACGCAGGGAAGAAAGTGCCTGCACGGCATAGGCGATGGACTCCGATGCCGTGTAGCTGTCTCTGCGCGTCACAAGATCTCTTGCCGTCATGGTTTCTTTTGCCGGCGCAAGGAAGAGCCCCATGTAGGTACTGGTGCAGCCGTAGCTTGCAAACTTGCTGCCGCGCGGCGATTCGGCGGTGACGGTATGAATGCCGATCACGGGCGAACCGTCAGACGGCTGAACGGAGATCGTATAAGCGGTTTCGGGGATCAGTCCCGAAAGCAGCGCGGACGTTTCGCTGACTGCGAGCGTTTCCGGAATCGCATCTTTAATGTCCGGCGCGTAGGAGATCAGCCATTCGCTGCCGGGTTCTGCCGTCCACGAAACGGCGATGCCGCCGTCGGCTGCTTCTGCTTTCAAATCGCTGATTTCAACGCCCTGCGTGCGAATCACGCGCTTCACGGCAGAAGCCATACCGTCGCAGTAAAGCTCTACTGTGTAAGTATCGCCCTGCGTGAGACCGGAGAAGGTTGCGGCGGCCTCGGTGACGGTTTGCGTTTCGGCTGCGCCGTTTGCATCGGTGCAGGTGATCGTCCAATCCTCCGGCGCTTCGCCGGCGTAGGTCCATTCAAGGGTAAGCGCAGAAGTGTCAAGGTCGTAACTCGCGCTCAGCTGCACTTCCGTAACGGTCACGGTTGTGCTGTAATCCACCGCAGTTACGCCTGTGAGCGTTTTTCCGTTTTCTGCGGAGAGCGTGAAGGTATAGTGCGTATCGGGCGCTAAATTGCTGATTACAACGCTGTGACCGCTGAACGTTTCCGAGCCGCCCTCGTATGTGACAACCCAGCTTTCAGCATCCGCGCCGTAGAGATTAAAGGTCAGTTCAACCTGTGATTCGGAGATCGGTTTTGCGTTAAAGAAAAGGATTTCCGTGGAATCGGAAGTGGTAACGGAGAGGGAGGACGTGCCGCGTGTCTGGCGGCCGTCGGCTGTCCGGAAATAGACGGTGTACTGCGTTGCCGGGGTTAAGCCTGTGAACAGGAAGCCCTGCTCGGTGGCTTCGCCGTCAATGCGGTTGCCGTAAGCGTCTACGCAGTACGCTGTAACGGACGATGCGTCTGTTACCACCGTGAAGGAATCCACGGTAACGTCCGCGACTTCGCTGACGGTGACGCTCGGCGTGAAGCGGAAGTAGAGGAACGTTGCCGCCGCTGCCAGCGCCGCGACGCCCACAAGGATCCATACCCAAAACGGCGCTTTCTTTTTTTGCGGCGCTGCCGGAGCTTCCTCCGATGTCTCTTCGGGCTGCTCAGCAGGCGCTTCTTCGAGCGTTTCTTCCGCAGCTTCTTCGGCAGGCGCTTCTTCCGGCTCGGTTTCCGTAGGCTCGGCTTCTGCTTCTAAGGGTGTTTCCTCAGCGGCAGGTTCTTCTTCCGCAGAGCTCTGCTCTGCTTCCGCAGCTTTCGCGTCTTCCTCCGCAAGCTCCTTTTGAATCGTGGAAACGATTTCATTGAGCGATTCGGTATCGGGGGAGAAGTGTTCAACGAATTCCTCGTCAAGGTCTTCTTTCTTGGCGAACTGGATCGGCTCGACTTCTTCCTCCATCGCTTCGGCGGAGATCTGCGTGGTTTCGTCGGTTAGGATGGGGGGAACAATGAGATCGTCGTTCAGCGCATTACGCTGCACGTAATCGGTAAGCGCCTGCTTCAGGTCCTCCGGGGTCTGGTAACGATCCTCCGGGCGGAACGCGCAAGCCTTCAAGATGATCTCGGACATCTCATAATCCGCGTAGAGCGGAACGGGAAGGGCAAGGCCTGCTTTGCGCTGCTCGCTCGCTTCGCGTGCGGAGGTGCGTTCGTCTTCGAACGGGGCATGGCCGCCGTTATATACGTTATAGAGCACCATGCCGACGGCGTAAATATCCATCGTTTCATTCATGGTTCCCATCATGTCGAACAGCTCCGGCGCAGACCAGCTTCCGAGCATCCTGCGCGGATAAACTGCGTATTTCAGCTGATCGATCTTAAAAAGACCGAGATCGCTCAGCATAAAATGACCGTTTGCGTTGAGCAGAACGTTGCTCGGCTTCACATCGGCGTGCAGATAGCCGACCTTCCGCAGGTCGCTCAGCGCGCCGCAAAGATCCAGCGCAAGTCCGGCGGCTTTGAGCTGCGTCATCGGCGTTGCGATGAGGTAATCTTCAAGCGTTTGCCTGCGCTCGGAAATGAGATAGAGATCATAGCCGATTCCGTCTTCTTTTTCCTTTAGCTCGTGCGCGTCAAACGCTGCGATGTTCGTTACCTCTGAAAGCTGCGAAAGTGCTTTCAGCTCCGCTTTATACTGGTTCGATACATTTTCGTAATACGCTTTTGCGTCTTCGTCCGTCTGGACCGCGCCGGTCAGACGCAAGCCCTCGATCTGCGTTTGCGACTCCGGTATGGAGATGTATTTCAAAATGAATTCTCTGCCGTCGAGCTGCCGGCGAACGAGATAGGAGGATACGCCGTCAGCTTCGGAAAGCTGCTGCACGATCTCCATTCCGCTCAGCAGCGAGGTAGAGAGGTTTTGATCTGCCATGAAACCGCCTCCTTGTCTTTTGGTATATTTTAGTCTATTTTAATGGGAAATGCAATAAGTTTCCGTTCGACGGTTTTTGCGCTTGCTTTTTTTGCCGCCAGATTCTATAATAGCAACGCGACCGGGTTTAGCGAAGTTTGGTATCGCGCCTGGTTTGGGAGCGTGTAACACCCCCGGCAAGACGGAGAAATCCGAAATCCCCGTAAGCCTTGAAAACACTGGGGTTTTGGCACTTTATCTCTTCTGCAAAAACTCTGAAAACCGCCGTTTGACCACATCTTTGACCACAACGGCAGAAACCGCGTAAAAATCAAATAACCGGGTGTAGCTCAGATGGTAGAGCGCGTGGTTTGGGACCACGAGGCCGCTGGTTCGAAACCAGTCACTCGGACCATAATGGCGGTTTTTACCGCAAAAAGCCGCAGGGATCGCCTCTCTGCGGCTTTATTGTTTCCAACATGGAGGACTGAATGATGACAACATTCAATGGTATTGCTGTTACTGATGAGATTAACCGATATAATCAAAAATTCACTTTGAATGCAATGTATCAGTCATACAACCAACAGTGGAGTGAATTGTTGCCATGTGGCATTAATCATAATAGCGAAAAAGACATTGGGATTTCAAAGCTAACTGGAATATATATTGAGCCAGGAAAGGCTTATATGACGAATTCTGTTTCGTTTGCTGATTCAAAAGAAGAGGGCGAAAAGATACTTCAACACAATTATGAGTACCAGTATGAGCATAATGTGATTAACCACATGGATAAATACAACGCCCTTATTGATAAAATCAAAGGATACATTTTCGGAGAGTATAAACTGTTTTGGCGAAATGGTGTTCTCGTATATAACAAAGGCATCGTTGAGCGGTTATTCCCGGATCTGTGCGCCAATAGTCAAGATGGATTACTAGACATTGAGTTGTTATCACCTGTTCTTCCGGGAATATATAAAAAAGATGATCTGTTAATATTTGCGCATCGGTATTTTAGAAGAGGATGCTCATATCTGAATTCTTTAAATACCGCTTTCTTGTCGAGAATAGAACAAGTAGACAGGACTACTTCATCCGTAAAAGTTGCTATTGATCTAGATTGTATTGGTTTAGCTGGAACGGAACACGAGGAACTTGAGTATCAATACTGGTGGGGGCCTAAGTTTAATGATGACTTAAATTCCATTCCACTTGGCGTAACAGTGCATGAAAATGAGCATTATAATGCGCTTATTTCTGAGATTAAGCGCACAGAATTTGGCTGGTACATTCAAGATGATAAGCATACATTTGAGTGTGAGGAAATAACTGATGTAGCAAATGCCGTTATTAATGGTTCAATGATGTATGCTTGTAGATTTGTTCATAGTATGGTCGACAAGACAACAGGTATCCCAATTCATTTAGACGGTGCAATAAGGGCATATAGCGACGAGAGTATGATTGAGCGCCTTGATATTCCAATAAATAAGTGTGACCGCAACACAATTTACAAGAAGTTGTGGAGAATTGATGGTGCCATTCCAATTATCACATGGAAAGAACTAATCACACACTATTACAGGGACAACATGATGATAGGAGAGTACTTTGGTGGTCACGATGAAAAACTGACACACGAGAAGAGTGCAGACGGTAAACCTGATAAAGAAGGTTTCTCGGTGGATTCCTTTATTCCCTGCAACATTAATTCTGGTGATGGAATAAGAGTCTACTTCTCTTTTTCAAATCGTTTTAATGATTGCGGAGAATACAATATTTCAATCCGTCCCTGCAGTTATTTGATAGTGAATGGTGAATCGCTGAAGTATTTCGAGTCGGAAACCGTCCCACTATTTAAGCACTTAAAACGAAAAGGGTTCTGTGTTAGGCTTCCAAATACTAAACAGGTCAGTTTTCTTGATCAAGTATATAACTTTCCTGTTTTTGAATGTCAAGATATCGCATCAGCTAATGGCGTTTTGGCATCATTAAGTCTTTTTTGTGATAAATGGGTTGAGCACGGAGACGATAGGCTCCTTTCTTTTACTATCAAGGTTGCTTATTCAGATAAAGTCGGAGCATTTTCGTTTTTGGGTCACGTTGCCGATTTCGCAAGATTCTTCAGTGCTGGATTTAACTGCTTGCCAGCTGAAGAAGCAATCTACGATTGGCTTTCAGGAGCATATGATTATATTACACAACAGTTCAAGAACTCATCAAAAATAAAACCATTTGATACAATTATTGCGCCTGGTATAATAGGCATTAAACGACAGTTTATAGATCCCAAATTTATTCAAACCTTTTGCGATGAAAAAGGAGCTTGTTTGCTTAGTTTATCTGGAGAAGAGATGAGTTTTGTTATATCAAACAGAATAACTGCAGCTATGGTTTTTGTTGATGAGAACAGAAAATGTTCTAAATGTCACTCCGACTATCTCAACTGCGATTGCATCAGCATATTAGACGATGGCGTAGTAGAAATAATCGAAAAAGGGACGCCCCTCGGGTTGGTCTGGACTAATCGAAGTGCGATAACTGCATAGTTGTAATCGCTTCTGCTCTTTTCTTTGTTTACTCTGGCACATCTTCTGACCCACCCGAGGCATCTTTCACTCGCTGCTTCTCCTCCTTGATCCGCTCCCGCACCTCGGCGATCATCTGCTCTAACAGCACTTCGCACTCCTCTTTCGTCTTGGCGTACACCGTATGCACCTCTCGTTTGCCTTGGGCGTTGGTGGGCGAATAGCGGCCCTCAAAGAGGTGATCGTTCAGTTCGTAGATCCCGCCGGTGCCGGGCTTTCGCACCTTGCTCTTGTACGGGGCGAAAGGCGGGCTTACGGGCGGTTTTCCACCATCGGCGGGAAGTTGGTCGTCCAGCGTTTCGTGGGGCTCATACGCCTCGCTGTGGCCGATTCCGCGCTCGATCTTCTGCGCCGCCTGTCTCTGCATTGCATCGGTGACGTGGCTGTAGATGTCGATGTTTGTTGTTGAGGAAATATGCCCGATAATCGCGGAAAGTG
>JAFSUG010000006.1 GCA_017445385.1 Oscillospiraceae bacterium | reverse complement strand
GAGATTTTTCCTCCGATCTCCCAGCGTCCAAACGTTGGCTTCTTATTTTGTCCAAATGCAGCAAGCGATCCTCGTTTGCCGCCGCAAGAATGTCGGAAACAATCTGCGCGCGCGGATAAACCGTGATTTGCTTGTTTGCCGTAACTTGGCGGCCTGATCTTCTGCCGCGCGTTTCCATCTCTTCGATCACAACGATCGGCTCGCCGTTCAGCGTCTGATCCGTTACAAGCACGATCCGATTGCTGCGGTTTTTTCCGTCCTTATCGGGCAAGTCTACAAATGCAGCAACCGGATTTTCAGATGCCTCCAGCGCAGTCAGCAGACCTGCTTTTCCAAGCCCGTGGTAGTTTGTATCCTCGCTGTATCTGCCGTCTGCTTTTGCCTGCTCGGCCGTAACCATTGCGCTGTACGCTTTTGCCGACGGCATAAGCACCGGCAGCGAGTTTGCGCCGATCGTATCCACAAGGAAACTGGATGTCTCTCCGATATAGACCTCGTTCTTTTCGCTCTGGAACGTACCATCCAACACACTTTGCAGTTCAGAGTCTAAATTGTCATCGATGCTGTAAAGCGTGGCAAATTCTTCCTCTTTCGAAAAATTGCTATTGCTATTTTGGGGAGAATTGAGTATACTGTTTTTAGAAGAAGGCAATGGCTCGAATATCTCTGACTGCTTTGCAGTGGAAGAGACTGAGCTGTTAACCTTCTTCTTTTCGTTAAGGTCAATCATATCGTATAAATACGATTTCCCATCCGCATCATTTCTGATCAGCAGCACCGCATCATAAACGGTGTAATGTGTGATTTCTCCTTTTACATTTCGTACAGGTACGGCAAATTCCGTATCGTAGCGGTACCATCCGTTTGCAGCGCCAACCTTATGCTTTTCTTTTAGATTCTCTTGCCAACTGCCATTCTTTGCAAGTAAAACCATGTCTTGCAAATCAGTAGCAGCCTGAATTTTTACATTTCGCAATGCCTTCCGCATCGACTTCGTATATTTAGAGCTTCGATATTCCCCCGGAAAATCCTTCCCGATATAAACAGGTTGCGCATCATTGATGATTGTTTCAAAAGGTTTTTCCGTCGAAACCAAGCCTTTTATGTATTGTTCGGCTACGGAAACGTCTCTTGTGTCATGCTCCACATCGACAACCGGCATATACTTCCCGTCAATCGGCTCGATGCTGTAAGCCGCAGCAAATTCTTCCTCTTTCTGCACCTGCCACTGCGTCTCAAATTCCGCCGCCGGAATCACGCCGTTCTTCTCAAACGGCAAGACTGCGTAGTTGTCGCCTGCCTTGTAATCCATGACGATGCCGTCGTAACCTTGCTCCTTCAGCGATTCGATCACGTCCCGGATTTGCCCTGCAACCTCTCCTTCTCGGATTGCTTCTGCGGTGATAAGCGGATGATCTCGCCTGACAATATACGGATTGGAAATCGCCGCATACCCCTGCTGCACCGTTCCGCCGTTTTTGCAGATCGTCCTTGCAGCCCCAGAATCGGTGCAGAGCAGCGTATGTCCGTAGGTCTCGCCGTTAATAAGCGGCGTGCCGTCCGAATTTGCCAAATAATACAATTTCGTCGGCGTACCGTCGTGCGACAAAATCCCCTTGACATTACCGTCCTTCTCATATATACTGGTTCTCGACGCTCTACTTCTCCTTTGCGGAATGCTATCGGACGTTTGTCCTTTAAGCGCCGTGGGTGAAGTGGGCGTCATGTACATTGTACGGCCCTCTAAACTTTGGATATCTTGCTTACCTTGATAGATCGGTTCCTCGGCATACAGCGTATATCCGTTTACCCGGATTTCCGATAAAATAGACGGCCGCCCTTTAATGGTATACGTTCCTTGCACCACACGGTCTTTTCCTGCCTTGATGTAGGAAAGGGCCGTTTTGATTGCTTCCCGGCTCATGTACATCTGCCCGCGCAGCATCTCAATCATGGCGTTTCCGTGATTTTTCAAAACGTGGCGCACATAATCGCCGCTGTATACACGCGGTACGTCCGTATATTTCCCACGCCACGCTTCACCCAGTCCTTGTGCGCCTCTAAGAAGCCGGCAAGCATCTGCTTTGCCTCTACCTCGTAAGCGCGTACCGCCTGTTCGCCGCGTACAAGCTGTTTGCCGAATTCATACAAGCGGCTGCGCGGATTCCATCCTGCCATCCGCTCGATCACATTGATCGGGGTGAGCTGCTCGTCATTGAAAAATGTTTCCGCGCCCTTCGGGTTATACGCTTTGCCCTTCCGCTTGTCGCGCACGCGCTCCAGCTCGCCGGTCACATCGCCGTATGCCTCGCTGAAAAGCTGCCCTTCCATCTCGCCGATTATATTTTTGCGGTTGTAAAGCTCCGTCCGCAGCGCAACTGCCGCGCGGTATAGATCGCTCAGCGTGTCTGCATCTATGTCCTCAATCTTCGGATCGCTGATACGGCTCATGATCTTTTCAAGCTCTTTTGAAGGCAGGAAGTTCGGATCATTTGCCTGCGCCGCTTTGTACATCTTTGCAAGATCGCGCCATGTCGCCTGGTACTTCTCGCTCCAGTTCATCTCGTTCGCCGCGCTCACCGCATAAAGGTCAAGATCGCCCAGCACATCATCAATCGCGCCGCGCAGCTCCTCCGGGGCTTTGTTGCGGTTTCGGTTCAGCCATTGCAGCTGCTTCAGCGTCTTCTGCTGCATTTCTTTCAGCTCGCGCGTCTCGCGCTGGCGGCGCATCGTCTCTGCGCGCTGCTGCCGCTCCGCCGAAAGCTCGCGCGCCGTCTTGTCGCGCAAGAAGACTTCAAGACCGGCTTTGTCTGCAAATTTCCGCAGCGCAGCATCCATCTGCCGTTCCAGATCCGTCATGACCTCTTCTTCCGTAAAATACCCTCGCTTCGCCATGTCGCGGTTGTATTCTTCCAGCGATACTTTTTTCTCGCGGCCCTTTTCGGCAACGTCCACCATCTGCTCCAGCATCGTGCGCATATCGAGCTCGTCCTCCGAAAACAGCCCCGGGAACATCTCCGCCGCCTCTTTATACCGCGTGTCAATTCCGCGCGCACCCTTATCCGATGTCAGATAAACGCCTGCCGCAAACGCGCGCTTGCGGAAGTCCGGCCAGTCGTCGCCGAAATCCGCGCGCACACTCTCCGAAACGTAAACCTTTCCGCCTTCCACAATGCTCCGCGCGTCTCTGTAGTATTCGTCCGCCTCCTGTGTCATAACGCCGGAAGCATACAGCGAGCTGAACAGTGCATTCCGAAGATCTTCGTCTACGCGCCCTTCTCGCAGCATCCGCTCCGCAACCTCGTCCACAATCATTCCAACGACGCGCTTGCTGCCATCGCCAACGGAAAACATGCTGATCAGTTCCTGCCGGAGCTGCTTCTGTGAGGTCACGGGCTTGCTCTTTGCTGTCTCTTTTGCCGTGCGCCTGCTCGGCTGCTGCGGTTTTCCCTGCAGGCGGTCAAGCCGCTTCTGCAAAGCGTCGATCTTCTTGCGGTTTTCGCGGATCGCGTTTTCGCCGCCCTGCTCTAAAAGCTCTTTTCGGTAGTCCATGTCGGAAAGTCGCTCGATCTCCTGCCGCACGGCTTCGATCTCCGCCGCCGGATCGGTGGTTATCTTTCGAGATGCTTTTAATTCATACTCTTGGTTTTGAGTAATGTCTCTTTGTGAAGTTTTCTCGACTCCTCCAGCACTTCCATCGCCGTAGCGTTCGGTCTTTCTTTCATCCACTGCATCAACTTTGCCCGATTGTTTCCCATCCGCACTCTCAACGAAGTGTTCAGCGCCGTCCCCTTGTCCATTCCTCTCTGCTTCAACGCTCTCATAAGCTGCCTGATTTCCATCCGCTCGTCCATCGCTGTATTCCTCCTCATTGACTGCTTTATGAATGTTTAATTCTTCATTACGGATATCATCGATTACTCTAACGTCATTTCCAACAGTTTCAAAAAAATAACAAAAATGTTCAAGACTTACACTGCCAGTTTTTCCATCAATATCAAATTGTGCATATCCGCTTTTGATAGCACTGCCAATTCGCTTTAATTCTGACCGCGTCAGATATACGGCATCGCCCTCTATTACGCGCCCAGAATAATTCCGTAAGAAATCTCGAATAACCGTACCCTCTGTATTCTTTTTTGAAAACTTCGTATTTTCATTATATCCTTCTGCATTGTTTTTCGCAATAACCGTTTCCCCGTTTGCCCGCACCTTTTCCAGCGCAGCGTCAAACAGACGCGCCATCTCTTCGGTGCGTCCCTCCAAATCGCGGTACATTGCGCGCTGCGCCTCGTCCAGCGCCTTTTCGCCCTTGCCCGAGAGCAGCGTGCGGATCTTCTGCACCAGATCGTGCAGCGCGTCGCGGATCTTTTGTCCAAGCGTTCTGTTTTGGCTTGCCATCCGTTCCAGCGCTTCGCTGTCGCCCAGGATATAGCCGAAGGCGTCCGCAATCGTCTCTTCCGATACGCGCGAAGGGTCGGTCGTCTCGTACAACTCGGCACGGCGCTGCATCTCTTCCGAAAGATGCAGTTCGCTCATATTCTGCTGCACGAATCGCGCCATCTGTGCATATGCCTCCGGCGCAGTCTCGCGGATGCGGTGTATCAGTTCGTGCGTGATTGCCGTCCGAACGGGGTCTTTTGCGTCCAGCGCAATTTGGATCGCGCCGTCTTTATAGCTTGCGTTATAATCTCCGCCGCCAAGCTGCTCCACAAATCGGATCTGTACGCCTGTAACCTTTGCCAGCGCGTCCAAGATTCGAATATCGCGGCTTTTCAGATTCGCTTTACGCAGATACTTGTCGCGCACAAGGATTGCATCCTTGCCCTTGTATGCCGCCTGCGCCTTGCGCTCTGCGTCCGCCTCGGCAGCGGCCTGCGCCGCCTCGATCATACTCTGCGGAATAGTTTTCGCCGCGTCCTGCTTCGCCTGCTGCACGTCCTCGCCGGAAAGCACGGCGTTGTAAACGCGCGCATACGCTTCCGCCGCCTGCTTCACGCTTGCGCCGCTCCGCTCCGCATCCGCAAGCGTCTTCTGAAAGCCGCGCGTGCCGCTCTCGCCGAGCGCAAGCACGCTTTCCATCCCCGGCGCAGTCAAACGCTTTGCAATAGCGCCCCCTTCGGGGGAGCTGCCGCCTTCGGCGGCTGAGGGGGAATCCTTCCCCGGCGCCGGCAGCGTCCGATCTTCCAAATTTTCGCTGTTGCTTTTTTCAGAAGATGTGGGTATAATGGTATTAGGCACATCTGATGAGGCAAGGGTCGTATTGGGATTTGTTCCCGGTCTTCCGCCGCCCAAGGATGTGTCTTTTTTGATTCCCCAATGGTAGATTTGACTTTCCTGAACTCCGCCAACACTCGGCACCATATCGCGCACGGCAATTCGTACACCCACGGTCTCATTGCCGATTTGCACCGGCGTGTAAAAGTAATTCCAGCGGTAGATGTTCGGATTGCCGTCATAATCCGGCGTACTATAAAGATACCTTGCATTTTTGAATATCTCTGCCGTATGATACAGCATAGAGGCTTCTTTCTCTCCTATGTTGGAAAGGACTTCTCGGACGCCTGTATTGTACAGCCTTGCTTCCAGGATGCTTCCGTTTATCTGAAACTCATATTTTCCTTTCATCCTGTTCAAAAAGGATTGCAAGTCCTGTTTCAGCGCAGAGATGCTTTGGCGGAGCAAATTCGTTCGCTCTGCCTTTTTCAGCGTACGCAAATCCGGGTATGCTTCTGAAACCTTTTTTGCGGTTTCATCCGAAACGGCAACAACTTTCCCTTCTGCCACCATCCCGTTATGTACCTGTTGCGTAATATGCCTTTGTGTATCGGTATCTTCGTATGCAACATTGTTCCAGATCGGACTTTCCCCGTTTGCATAATCCTCCGCGCTGATGCGCGGAAGCGCCGCTGTCTCCATCTTCGGAGCAGCGGTGTCTTTTTTTGCCTGTTGCAGGTTTGCTTCTTGGTTTTTTCTTCATGACAAAGCACAAAATCGGGGTAATCCTAATGGATTACCCCGATTTTTAATGCAATAATGGCGGAAAAGGGCAGCTTCAAGCCGATCGCTTCTTTAACGAGGGGGCTCTTACGGATTGCTCGTTTCTTTTGTTTCTTCTTTGCGGAAGCTGATAAAGCGCATGGCGACGTAGTTGAGCGCGATCACGATCACATTGACGATGACCTTCCAGATCAGCCCGTTCTGCCCCCAAACGTCCACCGCGAGGTACATGAGCGCCTCATCGAGCACGAGCGTCAGCGCACGCGCGCCATAGAACGTGGCAATTTCCATGCGCAGCCGGCTGCGGCTGCTGCCGACGCTCTGAAAGACGATCAGCTTATTTGCGAAAAACGAAAACGTTGTTGAAAGAAGCCACGCAGCCGCGTTGGACGGCAGCGTTGCTACGCCTGCCACATTGGCAAGCAGGAAATAGACAACCCAGTTGACCGCCGTTGTTAAGCAGCCGAAAAAGCCGTAGGCGATCAGCTGCCGATATTTCAAAAGCAGTGCTTTCATTGCCTGCCTCCTCTCCGCGAACGTGCAGAAACAGTATAGCCGTTCGGGCGGAAAAAGTCAACGCGTTACAGGCTCTGCTTCAAAATCTCAACAACCGCAGCGCGGTCAAGCTGACGGTAGCCGCCATCGAGCAGGATGGTTGCATCGGCAATCGCTTCGATCATGCTTTCGTTCGCGCCAAGCTCGGAAATATTGAGGCTGACGCCAAGCTCGCGCATCCAACTTTCCAAAGCCGCCAGGCCTTCCTCGGCGACTTGCAGATCGGTTTTGCCTGCCGGATCAACGCCCCAGACTTCGGTTGCGAAGCGTTTGAATTTTGGGATGCCATACGGCAGGATATAGCGATAGTACGGCAGGGAGACCGCCGCAAGCGTCATGCCGTGGGTTGCGTCCGTCAGCGCGCCGACCGCCTGGCCGAGCATATGCACCATCCAGTCGGTTTCCTTGCCGCGCGAAATGAGCGTATTGAGCGCCCACGTTGCCGACCACATGATATTCGACCGCGCTTGATAATCCTCCGGATTCTTCACGGCGATCCGCGAGCTGTGGATCACGGATTTCATCAGCGCTTCGGCAAGGTAATCGCTTGTATTATCATCCTCGCCGGAGAAATACTGCTCGCAGATATGATTGAAAATATCATAGATGCCGGCGACCATCTGCCGCTTGGGCAGCGACATGGTGAATTTGGGATTGAGAATAGAGAATTTCGGCATGACTTCATCGCCGAAGACGTGGCCGATTTTCAGATGCGCTTCATGATTGGTGATGACCGCGCCGCCGTTCATCTCCGAGCCGGTGCCTGCCATGGTGAGCACGCAGCCGACGGGGACGATCTCGCACGACGGCTCTTCGAAGCGGATATAGTATTTATCCCACGGATCATCCTCGCAATGGACGGAAACGGAGACCGCCTTTGCGTAATCGCAGCACGAGCCGCCGCCGACCGCGAGCAGCAGATCGGTATGGTTTTCGCGCGCGATTTTTACGCCCTCGCGCAGCTTATCCGCAGTTGGGTTCGGCATAACGCCGCTGTCCTCTACGATGGTTTTGCCGTTGGCTTTCAAGATAGCGATGATCTCATCATAGATGCCGTTTTTCTTGATCGAGCCGCCGCCATAGATCAGCTGGACGGTTTTGCCGTATTTGGGCAGCTCTTCATTCAGATACTGCAGCGAATCCGCACCGAAATAAAGCTTTGTTGCGTTATGATAGGTAAAATTGCCGAGCATAGGTTTTCTCCTTTCATTTGAGCAGCCCGATGGATTCGAGCCAGTTTTGGATTTCCGTTTCCGATGCGCCTGCGGCAAAGCGGCGGCTTTCCAGCCACGATGCGCCGGGCGCAGATTTTTTCAGATTTTCCGCGCTGCTGCCCACGCCGCTGCTGCCGGAGGTGCAGAAGGTGGTGAGCGTTTTGCCGGAGAAATCGCCGCTTTCCAGGAACGTATAGAGGATCTTCGGCGCCTGTCCCCACCAGATCGGATGGGCAAGGATCACCGTATCATAGCGGCTGAAATCGGGCAGCTCGCCGCCGATTGCGGGACGCGCCGCATCATCGTGCTGCTCCCTTGTTGCGCGCGTTTCATGATCGCTATAGTTGAGGTCCGCGCTTGTATAGGGCGTTTGGGGGACGATTTCATACAGGTCCGCGCCGAGCAGCGCCGCTGCGGTTTTGGCAAGCGGACGGGTATTGCCCGTTGCGGAGAAATAGGCAACGAGCGTTTTCTTCTCTGCCTGCGTTTGCATCTTTGCAAGCGAAAGCGTTGCCGCAACGTTCCCTGCGCCGAGCAGGGCGCGGAGGTCTTCTTTCGAAATGCCCGTGATCTTTCCGAGCGGTGTGAGCGAATAGCTGTTTTGATCGTAATAGATCACGAACTGCCGCCCCTGATAGAGAATGATATCGCCGGCATCGGTTTGCATTTGCTCGTTATTTTCCGGCAGCGTTTCGGGCAGCGGCGCGCCTTTTTCAAAGCCGCCGTAATCGCTGAGGTCGAGCGTAATGTCGCCCTTTTGCAGCAGCGCACGAAGCGCATCGACGGAGCTGTTCTCCGCCCACTGCACCGAAAGCGGCTGACCTGCAACCGTCAAGGTGATTGCAGCTTCATCCTTGAGCGAGAGATAGCCTTGCAGCATAACGGCGACCTGCGAGCGGATGGCAGGCTGCTTGGGAGAAAAGCCGTCAAACGCCAAGCCGTTTTCGCGCGCCCACGTGACCGCCTGCGCGGCATAGGGCGAAGCATCCGCCGCCTCCGAAGCTATCGGCTGACCCTTCATGCGCCAGAGCATCACTGCAAGCTGCTCCTGCGTAACGGGATCGTTCGGGGCGAATCTGCCGCCGCCTACGCCGTTTACAACGCCGCTCTGCGCCGCCCAAAGCACGGCGGAAGCGTACCAATCATTTGGCGCGGTATCGGAAAAACCGTCGTCACCGGCGACCGCGGGCTCACCTGCGATGCGGTAAAGCACAGTTGCAAGCTGCGCACGGGAGAACGTTTCTTCCGGCGCGAAGCGCGTTTCGCTGACGCCGCGCATCAGCTCCTGCGCTTTCGCGAAATCCACAGCTTCGCCGTACCACGCATCCGCGGGGATATCTGAAAAGCCGGTTTGCGCTTCCGCGGCGCAAGCCGTTATCCCGAGAGAGAGAACGAGCGCCATCAGCAGCGCGATCCATCGAATTTTCTTTTGCATCGTTGTCGCTCCTTATTTCAGTTTCTCTGCTTGCAGCATTGTAATGTCCTCCGAAATCTATTGAAATCTTTTGCGCGTTATGCTATCATACGTATAATAACACATAAAGCTGACTTTAGGTCAAGCATTTTTTCACGAAACGAGGCGAATGCGGTATGTATACGATCGGGCAGATCTCCGAGATGTTTCACCTGCCGATCTCAACCCTGCGCTACTACGACAAGGAAGGGCTGTTCCCGAACCTCAAGCGCGAATCCGGCATCCGAAAGTTTACCGACCGCGAGGTGGAAACGCTGCGCGTAATCGAATGCCTGAAGCAATCGGGGCTAGAAATCCGAGAGATCAAGCAGTTTATGCAGTGGTGCACGGAGGGCAGCCGCACCTATCCCCTGCGCAAGGCGCTTTTCGAGGGACGGAAGGCGGCTGTGGAAGCCGAGATTGCGGAGCTGCAGAAAACGCTTGCGCTGCTGACTTACAAATGCTGGTATTACGATACGGCAATCCAGGACGGCAACGAGGACGGCATCCGCGCAATGCTGCCGGACCATCTGCCAAAAGAGATTCAAGCGCTTTACGACCGCGCGAACGAAAGATAGTAAAAGAAAAACCGCCTTGGGCGCCCTCACTTAAGGAGTCGACAGCCGCAAAGCGGATCTTTTCGTGCAATACTGCGTTATCAAAAGAGGGAATCCGACAAGGATTCCCTCTTTCTCTGCCTTGTCTTGCGCAAAAATCTCTCGCTTTGCGGTGCTTCGCAGTTTTGAGCCAGCAATTTTTCG
>JAFSUG010000021.1 GCA_017445385.1 Oscillospiraceae bacterium | reverse complement strand
GCCGGTGATCATGTTCTTGATATAGTCGGCGTGTCCCGGGCAGTCAACGTGCGCATAGTGACGGTTAGCCGTCTCATACTCAACGTGCGCAGTGTTGATGGTGATGCCGCGTTCGCGCTCTTCGGGAGCCTTATCGATCGAGGAATAGTCGGTGTACTCAGCGCCGCCCTGCATTGCCAGATACTTGGTAATTGCAGCGGTCAGAGTGGTCTTGCCATGGTCGATATGACCGATGGTGCCGATGTTTACGTGGGGTTTGGTGCGTTCAAATTTTTGCTTCGCCATTGTAAGATCCTCCCTTACGTTTTTTATGTTAAAAATTTTTTGAACAAAGATTTGCGTTTCTATCATCATACACGAAAAAAACGCATATGACAAGAAGAATTTTTAATTTCTGCCGCGTTTTTCCATGATCTCCTCCTGGAGACTCTTCGGCAGCTCGATATAATGACTCGGTTCCATGACGTACTGGCCGCGTCCCTGCGTTTTCGAGCGCAGGTCGGTTGCGTAGCCGAACATATTGCTCAGCGGCACGTTCGCATCGATCTGCTGCGCGCCGTTGCGGGGCTCCATGCCGAGCACGCTGCCGCGCCGCGCGTTGATATCGCCGATGACGTCGCCCATATACTCTTCGGGCACGATCACGCTGACTTTCATGATCGGCTCAAGGATTACGGGATCCGCTTTGCGGCACGCTTCCTTGAAAGCCATGCTGCCCGCGATCTTAAACGCCATTTCGGACGAGTCGACCTCGTGATACGAACCATCGTACAGCGTAACCTTGACGTCCACCACCGGGTAGCCGGCAAGAACGCCAGCCTGCATCGCTCCCTGGATACCGGCGTCAACCGCCGGGATATATTCCTTGGGAACGCTGCCGCCGACCGTCTTGTTGATGAACTCATAGCCCTTGCCGCTCTCGTTCGGCTCAACGATGATCTTAACGTGACCGTACTGACCTTTACCGCCGGACTGACGCGCGTATTTGGTGTCCTGATCGACCTGCTTGCGGATCGTTTCTTTATAAGCGACCTGCGGCGCGCCGACGTTGGCTTCCACCTTGAATTCGCGCAGCAGACGATCGACGATGATCTCCAGATGGAGCTCGCCCATGCCTGCGATGATGGTCTGGCCGGTTTCCTCGTCCGTATAGGTGCGGAACGTGGGGTCTTCTTCCGAGAGCTTCATCAGCGCAATGCCCATCTTTTCCTGACCGGCTTTGGTCTTCGGTTCGATGGCAACGCGGATAACGGGCTCCGGGAATTCCATGGACTCAAGTATGATCGGATGGCTCGGATCGCAGAGCGTATCGCCGGTCGTCGTATTTTTCAGGCCGACAGCCGCCGCGATATCGCCGGAATAGACCGTTTCGATATCCTCGCGGTGGTTTGCGTGCATCTGCAAAATACGGCCCATGCGTTCACGGCTGTCCTTAACGGAGTTTTTCACCGTTGCGCCTGCATCCAGGCTGCCGGAATAGACGCGGAAGAAGCAGAGCTTGCCGACGTACGGATCGGTTGCGATCTTGAACGCCAGCGCCGAGAACGGCGCGCTGTCGTCCGCCGGACGGCTTTCTTCCTTGCCGGTTGCCGGATTGGTGCCGGTGATTGCCGGCTTGTCCAGCGGAGACGGCATATATTCCACGATCGCATCGAGCAGCTCCTGCACGCCCTTATTCTTATAAGAGGTGCCGCAGGTAACCGGAATCATACGAACGCCGATGGTTGCTTTGCGGATCGCGCGTTTGATCGCCTTCTCGGAGACTTCCTTGCCTTCGAGATAGCTCTCCATGATCTCTTCATCTTCATCGGAGACGGCTTCGAGCAGCTTTTCGCGGTACTCCTTCGCCGTTTCCAGAAGATCCGCCGGGATCTCTTCTTCGCGCATATCCTTGCCAAGCTCATCGTAGAACACGTAAGCCTTCATCCGGATCAGGTCGATAACGCCGCGGAAGTCCGCCTCAGCGCCGATCGGCAGCTGAATCGGTACGGCATTGCATTTCAGGCGCTCGTGCATCATATCCAGAACGTGGTAGAAATTGGCGCCCATAATATCCATCTTATTGATATAGACCATGCGCGGCACGTTATACTTATCCGCCTGGCGCCAGACCGTTTCCGTCTGCGGTTCTACGCCGCCTTTGGCGCAGAGGACCGTAACGGAGCCGTCCAGCACGCGGAGGCTGCGCTCAACTTCAACGGTGAAGTCCACGTGTCCCGGGGTGTCAATGATGTTGATACGGGTACCTTTCCAGAAACAGGTTGTTGCAGCGGACGTGATCGTAATGCCACGCTCCTGCTCCTGCTCCATCCAGTCCATGGTAGCGGTGCCGTCATGCGTTTCGCCAAGACGGTAGTTGACGCCTGTATAGAACAGGATACGCTCCGTCGTGGTTGTTTTGCCGGCATCGATGTGCGCCATGATACCGATGTTTCTGGTATTTTCCAGTGAAACCTTTCTGGGCATGAAATTGCTCCTTTTCGCTTACCAGCGGAAGTGCGAGAACGCCTTGTTGGCCTCAGCCATCTTATGGGTATCTTCGCGCTTTTTCACGGATGCGCCGGTGTTGTTGCAAGCGTCCATAATTTCGGCTGCAAGGCGCTCCTTCATAGTTTTTTCGCCTCTTGCGCGGCTGTAGCTCGTCAGCCAGCGCAGACCGAGCGTCTGACGCCGTTCCGGGCGGACCTCGATCGGGACCTGGTAGTTGGCGCCGCCAACACGGCGGGTTTTAACTTCAACTGCGGGCATGATGTTTTCCATCGCCTGCTGGAAGGCCTCCAGGCCGTTTTTGCCGGTCTTTTCCTCAACGATACCGAACGCGCCGTAGACAATCTTCTGCGCCACGCCCTTTTTGCCATCGAGCATGATGCTGTTGATCAGCTTCGTGACGAGTACCGAATTGTACATCGGATCGGGCAATACTTCTCTTTTGGGAACATTACCTCTTCTGGGCACTTCGCTTCCCTCCTTCATAGAATGATTTCATAGGTACTACGAAAGTAAGTGCTTTCGTGGGTGCCTGCCAAGAGGTACATATATAATGAACCACTCAGCAAGGCGTTTGCCTTGCGAAAGGCAAACATGCAAAATTACTTCTTCGGCTTCTTCGCGCCGTACTTCGAGCGTGCCTGCATACGGCCCTGAACGCCCTGCGTATCCAGCGTACCGCGGATGATGTGGTAACGCACGCCGGGGAGGTCCTTGACACGACCGCCGCGGATCAGCACGACAGAGTGCTCCTGCAGGTTATGGCCGACGCCGGGGATATACGCGGAAACTTCGTAGCCGTTCGTCAAGCGGACACGGGCGATTTTCCGGAGTGCGGAGTTCGGCTTTTTCGGGGTGGTGGTACGCACTGCGGTGCAGACGCCTCTCTTCTGCGGAGAAGACAGATCGGTTGCACGGTTTTTCAGCGTATTGAGACCCTTCTGCAGAGCGGGAGCGGTGGACTTATCAGTCAACTGCGTTCTGCCCTTGCGGACCAACTGATTAAAAGTAGGCATAGTGTTCCTCCTTTCTCAAAAAATGGCTGCTATCGCAGCTATATTATCCCGGAATATCGCAAAATATTCCGTTGGGATCAGCTTAAAACGCCGCACGCAGCGGCTTTTACGGAAATGCCGCAGGCTTTTCCGAGCTGCGCCATCGACGGCGCATCGACCGTTTCAACGCCCTGTTCTTTGCAGAGCAGGCGGAGCGGATCGATGAGCATCGGATCGGCATCGAGCGCGAGATATGCGCGCCGCACACGCCCCGACCGGATCGCGCGCGAGAGCTGGCGAACGCCAACGACGATCTTTTCGGAGGAAAGCTCCTCAAGCATGCACAATCCCTCCGTTTACAGCGGGACACAGTCCGCGCAGAATATGATTATAGCAGAATGAATGAATTTCGTCAATAAAAATTGTGAAAAATTTTTTGCGCGATTTCTTGCGGAAAAAGCGCAGAAAAAGCCCCTTTTGCCCACGGCAAAAGGGGCTTTCATTTCATGCTTCAGTTCTTCGGCGTACCGACGAGCGAGGCTTCATAGCCGCCTACGAGATAGCGGCGGATCAGCGTAAGGTCTTTGCCGTTGATCGCTTCATCGCCGTTGACGTCGCAAAGGCTTTCTTTGATCGTAACATTATAGCCGCCGGCAAAGAATCTGCGCATCAGCGTAATATCCTTGCCGTTTACCACGCCATCGCCGTTTGCATCGCCGTAAAGGCCGCTCGGATCCTGCTCAAAACCGATCGGGGGAAGCTCGCCCGTTTCAGGCGCGGGATCATTCGCCGCGGAAATCGGGATCAGCAGGGTAAAAAGCATAATTGCAGCCAGCACAATGCTGAAAAATCTCTTTTTCATAGTCTACTCCTTTACAGCGTGTTTCATTTTCTCAACTATTATAGCAGGCTTTTTTCTTCTTGACAAGATGAAAAATGAGAGGGGTGAGAATTTCCTCTCCCCTCTCATTTTTCAGAGTTTACATGCTTTCGCTATCAATCATTTCCTGCGTAACTTCACTCTCAGGCGACTGCGTGAGCAGGAAGTCACGGTAGGCGTTCAGCCCTGCGCCTGCCGGAATCAGCTTACCGATAATGACGTTCTCCTTCAGACCGATCAGATGATCGACCTTGCCCTTAATCGCCGCTTCCGTAAGCACCTTCGTGGTTTCCTGGAAGGACGCTGCGGACATCCAGCTATCGGTTGCGAGAGACGCCTTGGTAATGCCCATGAGGATCAGCGAAGCCTCCGCTTCCTTCAGACCCTCTTCGCCGGCAGCGATACGCTCGCGCACACGCTCGTTTTCGTCTTCGAACTCGAAGGTGTCAACAACCGTGCCGGTGAGCAGATCGGTATCGCCGGGATCTTCCACGCGGACTTTGCGCATCATCTGGCGAATAATCACTTCGATGTGCTTTTCGTTGATGTCAACGCCCTGCTGACGGTAAACCGCCAGAACGCCCTGCGTCAGATAATCCTGAACGGCTTCCAGACCGGAAATGCGAAGCACGTCATGCGGATTCAGCGCACCGTCCGTGATGGGCTGGCCGTGCTTAATGGTATCGCCGTCTTCAACCTTCAAGCCGACGGAATACGGAATCTGATACTGCTTCACGTCGCCGTCTGCGCCGGTTACGGTAATATCGCGCAGCGCGCTGCGGTGGCTGTTATCCACGGAAACAACGCCGTCGATCTCGGAGATGGTTGCCATCTTCTTGGGCTTGCGCGCTTCGAAGAGTTCTTCAACACGCGGCAGACCCTGGGTGATATCATCGCCGGCAACGCCGCCGGTGTGGAAGGTACGCATCGTCAGCTGTGTGCCCGGTTCGCCAATGGACTGCGCGGCAATGATGCCGACCGCTTCGCCCATGTTGACAAGCTCGGACGTTGCAAGGTTCATGCCGTAGCACTTCGCGCAAGCGCCGCTGCGGGACTTGCAGCCGAGAACGCTGCGGACGTAAACGCGCGGCAGACCGTGCGCCATCAGCACGTCGGCGTCTTCCTCGCGGAACATATGGTTCGTATCAAAGAGCACTTCGCCGGTCTTCTCGTCCACAACGTCGAAGACGGGATAACGGCCGCGGATGCGTTCGCCGTAGGTGGAGATGACCTGTCCTTTTTCAACAAGCTCCTGCTTCCAGCTGCCGTTGGTGGAGCCGCAGTCCTCATAGCGGATGATAACGTCCTGCGAAACGTCAACAAGACGGCGCGTCAGATAACCGGAGTCCGCGGTACGCAGAGCGGTATCGGTCAGGCCCTTACGAGCGCCTCGGGAGGAGATGAAGTATTCCAGAACGGACAGACCTTCACGGAAGTTTGCCTTGATCGGAATTTCGATCGTGCGGCCGTTCGTATCCGCCATCAGACCACGCATACCGGCGAGCTGACGGATCTGGTTCATGGAGCCACGCGCGCCGGAATCCGCCATCATGAAGATGGGGTTGAAGCGATCGAGGTTATCCTGCAGCGCGTCGGTAACGTCCTTGATGGTCTGCTCCCAGCGCTGAACCGTAAGGCGGTAGCGTTCATCGTTGGTGATGAAGCCGCGCTTATACTGGCGGTCGATCTGGACGACGTCCTGCTCTGACTCGTGGATCAGCTCATACTTGCGCTCCGGGATGGACATATCATGGATCGAAACGGTAACGGCGCCCTTGGTGGAGTACTTATAACCGAGCGCCTTGACGTGGTCGAGCATTTCCGTTGCGATGGTGAAGCCATGCACGCGGATGCAGCGGTCGATGATCTTGCCGAGCTGCTTTTTGCCCACGAGGAAATCAATCTCCAGACCGAAATCATCATCGTCGCGCTTGCGGAATCCAAGATCCTGCGGAATCGGCTCGTTGAAGATCAGTCTGCCAACGGTGGCGGTGATCATCTTCGATTGCATCACGCCGCCGACTTCTTTCTCAACGCGAACGCGAATCGGCGTATGCAGGTCGATGGTTTTCTCCTGATATGCCATCATCGCCTCGTCCACGCTGGAGAAGCTGCGCATCACTTCGGTCGGGCGTTTGCCGCGGCCGGTATGCGCCGCGAGATCGGCAAGCGTCTTAATATAGGTGTGATCCTCTTCCTTGATGTCGGCGGGATCATCCCACGTATTCTTGACCCAAACGACGGTATCCGGCTCGAGCTTGCCGTTTTTCAGAGCAGTTGCAACTTTCGCGCAAGTATCGAACGTGAATTCCGGATCGTTCTTCTCATAGCGGACGTACGTGAGGTAGTACGTACCGAGGATCATATCCTGCGTCGGCACGGTGACGGGCTTGCCATCCTGCGGGCGGAGCAGGTTGTTCGCGGAGAGCATCAGCATACGGGCTTCTGCCTGCGCCTCTGCGCTCAGCGGAACGTGAATTGCCATCTGGTCGCCGTCGAAGTCCGCGTTGAACGCGGTGCAGCACAGCGGATGGAGCTTGATCGCGCGGCCTTCCACGAGAACCGGCTCAAACGCCTGGATACCGAGACGGTGCAGCGTCGGCGCACGGTTGAGCATGACCGGACGGTCCTTGATGATGACTTCCAGCGCGTCCCAAACCTCGTTGACGCCCTTGTCGATCATCTTTTTCGCGGACTTGATGTTGCTTGCAAGTCCGTCTTCCACGAGCTTTTTCATCACGAACGGACGGAACAGCTCGATTGCCATTTCCTTCGGCACGCCGCACTGATACAGCTTCAGCTCCGGACCGACGACGATAACGCTTCGGCCGGAATAGTCAACACGCTTGCCGAGCAGGTTCTGGCGGAAACGGCCCTGCTTGCCCTTGAGCATATCGCTGAGGCTCTTGAGCGCGCGGTTGTTTGCGCCGGTAACGGCTCTGCCGCGGCGGCCGTTATCGATCAGCGCGTCAACAGCTTCCTGGAGCATGCGCTTCTCATTGCGCACGATGATATCCGGCGCATTGAGCGCGATCAGGCGCTTCAGGCGGTTGTTGCGGTTGATGACGCGGCGGTACAGATCGTTGAGGTCGGACGTTGCGAAGCGGCCGCCGTCGAGCTGGACCATCGGGCGCAGTTCCGGCGGAATGACCGGCAGCGCGTCCATGATCATCCACTCCGGCTTATTGCCGGACTGACGGAAGGAGTCAACGACCTCCAGACGCTTGACAATGCGCAGCTTCTTCTGACCGGACGCCTTCTTCAGCTCCGCATGGAGCTCCTCGGACATCTGATCGAGGTCCAGCTCCTGCAGCAGCTCCTTGATCGCTTCCGCGCCCATGCCTGCCTTGAAATCATCCTCATATTTCTCGCGCATATCGCGATACTCTTTTTCCATGAGGATCTGGTATTTCTCCAGCGGGCAATCGCCCGGATCAATCACGATATAAGCAGCAAAGTACAGAACCTTTTCCAGGTTTCTCGGGCTCATATCCAAAATCAGACCCATGCGGGACGGAATGCCCTTGAAATACCAGATATGGCTGCACGGAGCGGCAAGCTCGATATGGCCCATGCGCTCGCGGCGAACCTTTGCGCGCGTAACTTCAACGCCGCAGCGTTCGCAGACCTTGCCCTTAAAGCGGATTTTCTTATACTTTCCGCAATGGCACTCCCAGTCTTTCGTCGGCCCGAAGATCTTTTCACAGAACAGACCGTCGCGCTCGGGCTTGAGGGTGCGGTAGTTGATGGTTTCCGGCTTGAGAACCTCGCCGTGAGACCATTCGCGGATTTTTTCCGGAGATGCAATACCGATCTTGATTGCGTCAAACGTTGCGTAGCTCATCGTATCGCTCCCTCCTTAAATATCTTCGTCGTCCGTGCCGGCGGCGGATTCCAGAATGCCGAGCACGTCTTGTTCGTCTTGAATCTCGAAGCCGGCGTCCGCCGCTTCGCCTGCCTGCACGTTCTTTTCGCCCGTGCTTTCAAACACGAAGTCATCGCGGAACGCGATGCGGTCCGGCGATGCGAACGCTTCGTCATCGTCGATCTCGCGCAGCTCGATCTCCTCGCCTGCTTCGTCCAGAACCTTAACGTCCAGGCAAAGCGACTGCAGCTCTTTCACAAGAACCTTGAACGATTCCGGAACGCCCGGTTTCGGAACGTTATGGCCCTTGACGATCGCTTCGTAGGTCTTCACACGTCCGGTGACGTCATCGGACTTGACGGTGAGGATCTCCTGCAGCGTATAGGCAGCGCCGTATGCTTCCAGCGCCCAAACTTCCATTTCGCCGAAGCGCTGGCCGCCGAACTGCGCCTTGCCGCCCAGCGGCTGCTGGGTAACGAGCGAGTACGGGCCGGTGGAACGGGCATGGATCTTATCATCAACGAGATGGTGCAGCTTGAGGAAGTACGGATAGCCAACCGTTACGCGGTTATCAAACGGTTCGCCGGTACGGCCGTCGTAAAGAACGGTTTTGCCGTCCTCGCTGAGGCCTGCCATCTTCAGCGTTTCGAGAATTTCCTTCTCGGTTGCGCCGTCGAAGATCGGGGTTGCGATCTTCCAGCCGAGCGCCTTTGCGGCGTAGCCCAGGTGGACTTCCAGAACCTGACCGATATTCATTCGGCTCGGAACGCCCAACGGGTTCAGCACGATATCCAGCGGCGTGCCATCGGGCAGGAACGGCATATCCTCCTGCGGCAGGATGCGCGAAACAACGCCCTTGTTGCCGTGGCGGCCTGCCATCTTATCGCCGACGGAGATCTTGCGCTTCTGCGCGATATAAACGCGGACAACTTTGTTGACGCCGGGCGCCAGCTCATCGCCGTTTGCGCGCGTGAACTTCTTAACGTCCACGATGATACCGCTCTCGCCATGCGGCACTTTGAGCGAAGAATCGCGGACTTCTCTTGCCTTTTCGCCGAAGATAGCGCGCAGCAGGCGCTCCTCGGCGGTCAGCTCGGTTTCGCCCTTGGGCGTGACCTTGCCCACCAGGTAATCGCCGGAGGTGACCTCCGCACCGATGCGGATGATGCCTTCCTCGTCCAGGTCCTTCAGCGCGTCTTCGCCGACGTTGGGAATATCGCGCGTAATCTCTTCCGGACCGAGCTTGGTATCTCTGGCTTCGGTTTCATACTCTTCGATATGGATCGAGGTGAACACGTCCTCGCGCACGAGGCGTTCGTTCAGCAAGATAGCGTCCTCGTAGTTGTAGCCTTCCCATGTAACGAAGCCGATCAGCACGTTCTTGCCGAGCGCGATTTCGCCCTGCGCGCATGCCGGACCATCGGCAACGATCTGGTCTTTTTCAACGTGTTCGCCAACGGCAACGATCGGGCGCTGGTTGATACAGGTGCCCTGGTTGCTGCGCGCGAACTTTGTCAGCGGCAGATCCACAACGTCCTGGCTGTCAAGGCGCATGGTGATCTCATCGGCGGAAACCTTGAGGATCGTGCCTGCCTCGGGCGCTTTCACGCAAACTTCGGAATCGACCGCGCAGACGTGCTCCATGCCGGTTGCAACGATCGGAGCCTCGGTAACCATCAGCGGCACTGCCTGGCGCTGCATGTTCGCGCCCATCAGAGCGCGGTTCGCGTCGTCGTTCTGCAGGAACGGAATGAACGCGGTTGCAACGGACGTCATCATGCGCGGAGAAACGTCCAGATAGTCGATGCGCTCTACGTCGACCGAGATGATCTCATCGCGGTGACGGCAGGCGATGCGGCGATTGACGAGGCAGCCGTTTTCATCGACGGGCTCGTTCGCTTCGCCGACGTAATAATCGTCTTCCACGTCGGCAGTCATGTACTCAACCTCGTCGGTGACGCGGCTTGCAACGTACTTGCCGTCCTTATCGAATACCTTTTCCACCTTGCGGTAGGGCGCTTCTACGAAGCCGTATTCGTTGATCTTCGCGTAGGTTGCCAGATAGTTGATCAGACCGATGTTCGGGCCTTCAGGCGTTTCGATCGGACACATACGGCCATAGTGGCTGTAGTGAACGTCTCGAACGTCGAACGATGCGCGCTCGCGCGAAAGACCGCCGGGGCCGAGCGCGGAGAGGCGGCGCTTATGCGTCAGCTCTGCGAGCGGGTTGTTCTGATCCATGAACTGGCTCAGCGGGCTGGAGCCGAAGAACTCTTTGATAACCGCGGTGACCGGGCGGATGTTGATCAGGCTCTGCGCCGTAACGGCGGAGATGTCCTGAACGGTCATGCGCTCGCGGATGACGCGCTCAAGGCGCGTAAAGCCGACGCGGAACTGGTTCTGCAGCAGCTCGCCAACGCAGCGCAGGCGGCGGTTGCCGAGATGATCGATATCATCGGTTGTGCCAATGCCCAGCGCAACGCAGTTGAGGTAGTTGATCGAAGCGAGGATATCCTCGCGCGTAATATGCTTGGGAATCAGATCGTAGCGGCGCTCTTCGATTGCCGCTTCCCAGCCGTCTTTCTCAACGGTATCGAGCATTTCGCGCAGCACGTCGAAGCGGACCTTCTCGCGAATGCCGAACTGTTTCGGATCGAAATCGACGAACTTCGCCATATCGACCATGCCGTTCGAGAAGACCTTCACACGCTTGCCGTCAAGGTCGACAACGGCTTCGTTCACGCCCTTATCGGAAAGCTCATGCGCCTTTTCGCGCGAAATGGTTTCGCCGGGCATCGCAAGCACTTCACCGGTCATGGGGTCCATAACGGGCTCGGCGAGCGTGCGTCCGCTCAGGCGGCTCCAGATATCGAGCTTCTTGCTGAATTTATATCTGCCGACGCGCGAAACGTCGTAGCGGCGGGGATCAAACAGAAGAGAGAACAGATACGACTCGGCGTTTTCAACCGTGGGCGGTTCGCCGGGACGCAGCTTGCGATAGATCTCCAGCAGCGCCTCTTCGCGGCTCTTGCAGGGATCTTTTTCCAGCGTTGCGAGAATGCGCTCGTCCTCGCCGAACATGGCGCGGATCTCATCGTCAGTCGTAACGCCGAGCGCACGGATCAGGCAAGTGATGGGGATTTTGCGGTTTTTATCGATTCGGACGAAGAAAGCGCCGGTCTGATCGGTTTCATACTCCAGCCATGCGCCGCGATACGGAATGACCGTGGCGGTATAGGTATGCTGATCCGCCTTGTCCACGATATCGTCAAAATACATGCCGGGGCTGCGGACGATCTGCGAAACGACAACGCGCTCGGCGCCATTTATAATAAACGTACCGCCGTTCGTCATCAGCGGGAAATCGCCCATGAAAATCCACTGTTCCTTGATCTCATCGGTGGCTTCCCCTGTTTCCTTATCCACGCGCTTTGCGCGCAGACGCACCTTCACCTTGATAGGCTTTGCATAGGTCGCATCGCGTTCCTTGCATTCCTCAACGGTGTACTTCGGCGGCTCGTCCATACTGTAATCGAGGAAGCTCAGCTCCAGATTACCGGTATAGTCGGTGATCGTATCCACTTCGCGGAAAACGTCGTGCAGACCTTCCTCAAGGAACCAGTTGTAAGAATCCTTCTGAATCTTCAGCAGGTTCGGGATCTCGACGACGTCCTTCTGCTTGGCATAGCACTTTCTCTGTGTTTTGCCATACATGACATCCTTGATCATCGCCATATGCTTTCATCACAGCCTTTCTTATGATTCTGTGTTTTCTCTTCTGAAATGATACACACGGCGCACCTGCTTGATTTTGCATTTGCCCTCTTGCATAGCCGCAAGAAGCCGTGGTATACTATCCTTGCGAAATTCGGCAAAGTATACTTGCCGATTTTTCCGCATTATGGAGTACCATTTTATCACATCTGTATTATATAGTCAACCCCCCTGCCGGATTTTTCCGGCAGTTTTTTTGCGCAAAAAAGCGGAGCATTCAATGCTCCGCTTTTGCGATATGGAATTATTCCGGCTGCTCCGGTTCGGGGGCTTCGATCTGCTCCGGGGTTTGCAGACCTTCGTCGCTATTTCGGCAGGCGAAGACGAAAAACGGCATCGTGACGTCAAACAGGACGGTCAGCACCGTGAAAAGTCCTGCCTGCTCCGGCTTGCAGGATTTATACAGGCGATACAGCGCGATATACTCCAAAACCGCAAGCGCGATGATCAGCGGCAGGAGGCAGATGAAAATCGCGCCGCCTGCGATCATCGTATCCGCAACCGCCGGATCGTTGTAATTCATAATGCCGAAAAGCGTTGCGCCGAGGATCATCGATACGCTGACGACCGTTCCGAGGAAGACGATGCTTTCCAAAACAACAAGCCAGTAACGAAGGGTACCCTTCTTCCCTTTCCAAACGCCAACGGCGTGATCGGCGATTGCGCCGAGCGTCCAAAGGTCGGCAATCGGAACCCAAGCCAGCCACGGCGCTTTGATGCCGCGCCGCTTTGCGATTGTATACATGCCGTAAGCAAGCAGGATATACATCACGATTGCAAGCACGTAAACAAGCGCGTAGGTGATGATCATCACAATAAACGATGCCATCATATTGCCGCCGGACATTTTCCCGGCGACCGTATCTGCCGGTGTATACAGATTAAACATAATTACAACTCCCTTTCATCTCCGAAGAAGAATACCGCAACCGTGCCGAAGCCGGTATGACAGCCGATAATCGTACCGATATCGTAGATGCGGATATCGGCTTTCGGGAACCGCTCGCGCAGCAGCGCTGCCGTAGACTGCGCATCATCCGGGCAATGCGAATTGGAAATGAAGATTTTGTCCGAATAGTCGTGACCGTTTTGGATATGCTTTTCGATCGTGCGGACGGTTTCCATCTGCGCGTTCTTTTTGCCGCGCACTTTATCATAGGCGATGATGCGCCCCTCGGCGTTCAGGCGCATGATCGGGCAGATGCCGAGGATCGTTGCGATGGTCGCGGCAGGGCCAGATACGCGGCCGCCGCGGCGGAACATCGTAAGATCGGTGGAATAGAACTGGTGGTGGATCGTATTGCGCACGGAAAGCGCCCACTGCTCCACCTCTTCAAGCGTCATGCCGGCATCGCGGCGGTCTGCCGCTTCGTCAACAATCAGACCGTAGCCGGAGGACGAGCCGAGCGTATCGACAACGTGGACAACCGCTTCGGGATCTTCCTCCTTCAGCATCTGCGCAGCCGTAACTGCATTGAAGACGGAAGACGACATTCCCGAGCCGAACGCCAGATGCAGCACCGGACCTTTTTTCGCTTGCTCGCGGAAGAAGTTCAGGTAAGAATCCACGTTGATCTGCGAGGTAGAGGGCATGCCGCCGTCCGCAATTTTCTGGTAAAACGCATCGAGCGAACCCTTCGGATGATCCATATTGTCCACGCAGACTTCGCCGTTCATCTGATAAGTATAATAAATGACCGGGATTTCTCTTTGCTCTACGATGTACTCATACGGCATATCGACCGTAGAACCGCAGGTAAGAATAAATTTCCGCTCCATTTCAGCACCTCATTCATCATTTTCTTTCCATTATTATACAAAACCGCGCGTCGATTTTCAAGCCATGAAATCGCTTCAAAATTTTTAGTTGACAAGCTCGCCGGAAACGGATATAATAGCACCGCACGCGGGAGTGCTGGAATAGGTAGACAGGCAGGCTTGAGGTGCCTGTGTCCAACCATAGACGTGTGGGTTCAAGTCCCATCTCCCGCACCAAAAACACGGTATGCGCTTTGCGCGTGCCGTGTTTTTGCATTCCAAACTGAGATGGGACTTGAAAGGCGGCTCTTGGCGGATCGCCTCAATCTCCGCCGTCGGATCGGTGGTTATTTTGCGCGATTGTTTCTCCGTGTCGCTTTCTTGAGAAAAATTGGTATTGCTATCTTCGGAAACATTGCGTATACTGTTGGTGGAAACATCACGGAGGAAGTCAGTCAATGGATTTATTCCATAAGAGCTGACGATATCCTCTGTGATGTTTTCTATTTTTGTTATATCTTTTAACAGCTTACCTCTTCTATTGTTTTTAATATTCACCACACCAGAGTAGTACTCTTCTCCTACTTTGAAAACTGTATCAAAGTAATCAAATCCTCCAATTACATCAGGATGAATATTGCTATTTTCGGAAACTTTGCGTATATTGTTTGTAGATGCAACACTTGTGGCGTCGGCAAGAGAGCCGGAAACGGTCACTCCCCGGGGCAGTTCTTGTGTTGCATCGTTTTTTATTTCTTTCGAAAAATTGGTATTGCTATCTTCGGAAACATTGCGTATACTGTTAGTGGAGTCATCAATGGCATTTACGGGTTTTGCTTCAGGACTTTGTCCTTCAGCGATCCGCGCCGATGACTCTATTTTTATTTCATCGAGTTCGCTGATTGTATGCCCATAATACTTATCTCCCATATTCGTGTTTCGAATCCGAATATGGGCAACAAACTGTTTCCCGCTTATCTGAATGGTGCTGTCATAATATTCATATGTTGGAACGCTTGCAGCCTGTGTTTCATGTAAATTCTCCGCACGAGCCGTTAATTTCGCATTGCGCAGCAATTCCGGAATATAAAATCCGCTTGCATACTTTGTTTCTGAAATCCTCCCACTTAAAAACTTATCCAATCCGTTTCTGGATATACTGATCTCCTTTCCTGTATCGTTGTTAATCACAGTTTTAGGAAAGTTTTTGTTTGCATATTCCAGCAAATGCTTTCGCGCATGATTTAGGTTTTCTAAAATACTATGTGGATATAATGTCGTGTCCGCAACAACCGCCTCTTTTGCCGTGCGCTTGTTCGGCTGCTGCGGCTTTCCCTCCAATCGGTCAAGCCGCTTTTGCAGGTTGTTGATCTTCTTGCGGTTCTCGCGCAGCGCATTCTCGCCGCCGTTGTCGAGCAGCTCGTGCTTGTATGCGGTGCTGTCCAGCCGCGCGATCTCTTTGCGGATCGCCTCGATCTCCGCCGTCGGATCGGTGGTTATTTTGCGCGATTGTTTCTCCGTGCCGCTTTCTTGTGAAAAATTGGTATTGCTATTTTCCGAAACATTGCGTATACTATTGGTGGAAGTCGATCTGTCACGCAGGGCATTATGAGGCGTTTGCCTCCTCTGGTATTCAGTCGGCTTCCTTTCTTTTTGCTCATAAATACTTTGGTATTTTTCATAAGTATTTCCTATCATAGTTTTGAATTGCAACGCACCACGGCTTTTTGATACAGTTTCGATAATTACAACCTTTCCGTTTCCAATATCTTTGCTCACGCATATGCGCGTTGTTCCATCGGAATATTTTCTCGCATAAAGGAACTCGTCATAGGTGTCAAAGTATTCAGGGATTCTTTGAAAGTCGGTTTCCGAAAGTGGAATATCTCCTTTTTCTTTCGCTGTTGAATGTTCGTCCCAAGCGTGCTTTAAGTCGCTCGAGACAAACTCAAGATAATTGTCAGTAATATTGATGTTGCCATCAGAGTATTCTAATACATCTTGTGCAATACGGTTGTTTGCCTGTCCATAGGCAACAGTAGGCATTTGCTTCCCGTTGATTGCAGAATCAATGTAGTCTTTGACCTCTGCTTCTGATGTTAAAATGACTTTTTGCCCATTCGCAACAGCTTTATGCTTTGCAGCATTTCTTCGACCTCCAGCTTCCATATAAGTACTAAGGTCTTTTTCCGTCAGTCGCCTCGATGCCTTCACCTCACCGCCGACCGTGGCGGTGCTTTTTTCTGCCGTCTGCGCAGCTTCGCCGTTTGCCTGCACCTTCGCCAGCGCAGCGTCAAACAGACGCGCCATCTCTTCGGTGCGTCCCTCCAAATCGCGGTACATTGCGCGCTGCGCCTCGTCCAGCGCCTTTTCGCCCTTGCCCGAGAGCAGCGTGCGGATCTTCTTCACCAGGTCGTGCAGAGCGTCGCGGATCTTTTGTCCAAGCGTTCTGTTTTGGCTTGCCATCCGTTCCAGCGCTTCGCTGTCGCCCAGGATATAGCCGAAGGCGTCCGCAATCGTTTCTTCCGATACGCGCGAAGTGTCGGTCGTCTCGTACAACTCGGCACGGCGCTGCATCTCTTCCGAAAGATGCAGTTCGCTCATATTCTGCTGCACGAATCGCGCCATCTGTGCAT
>JAFSUG010000020.1 GCA_017445385.1 Oscillospiraceae bacterium | reverse complement strand
GGGGGAGGTGGCACGGCGAAGCCGTGACGGAGGGGGGCTTTTGCAAATTTTGCAGCTGCTTCGTTTAACCCCCTCAGTCGGCTGCGCCGACAGCTCCCCCTCCGGGGGCGCTATTTGCTGCAATGCGTTGTTTTATAATTTGGTCAATGAACTCGCAAACACTTTCGAATCTTTCCAATACGAAATTGTTTGGAATTCGTAATACTTCAATATCAAACTGTTTGATCATCTCAGTACGAATCAAGTCACGCTTTATACCTCTTGCGGTGTAGTGCTGTGATCCGTCCAGCTCAATTGCAATTTTTGCTTCTACACAATAAAAGTCAACAATTGAATCGCCGATAATCTCCTGTCGCCGAAAGCGCGGTATGTAGCCGCGCAAAAAACGGTACCAAAGGAGGTTCTCCTCTTTGGTCATTTTTTTACGAAGTGATCTTGCTCTATGAACGAACTCTGAATTATGATGATACTCCATTGTACCCCCTCAGTCGGCTGCGCCGACAGCTCCCCATCCGGGGGCGCTATTTGCTGCGGGCGCTATTTTGCTTTCAGCACTTCGCGGCAGCGGCGGTACAATGCTTTCTCGCCTTGGTCTTTCAGAACTGTTAAAAGCTCCGTTATCAGCGCAAGCGTATCCGGGTGCATGAGGTCCGCTTCGTTCGCACGTTTCATATAATCCAGCTCACAGCCGGGATAATAGTTTTCACCTTTATAGACTTTACTTGCCGCGATATGATCCATCACCGACTCAACGGCATACTTTACCGGCATCGGGACAGGGCGGTACCCCTCCCCCTTTTTGAGATCCGTCCAATACTCAAAGTGGTGGCGGTTGCGCCCTTTATGGTGCATCCAAGCCTCTGACCAGCCGATTGCATCGCGCTGCGCCGCGTTCGGACTGCGGTTGCCCTGGTAATACTTCGCACCGGCGATAAACTCCGTCGGGCTGAATTTGGAAAGATCATGGCAGAGTCCCTGCCGATAGAGTCCGACCGCAAAGCAGCCGCGCATCACGAGATGGCGATGGCGCGTAATCGTTCGAAAATGCTGAAACGGGTGCATTTACTCTCCCCCTTTTGTACATATATATTATAGCACTTTGGTCAAGGGGCGGAAAGCGCCTGCTGCAGCTTCGCAAGCGCCTTCTTCTCAATGCGCGATACGTATGAGCGCGATATGCCGGTTGCCGTTGCGGTTTCGCGCTGAGTCAGCGGCGGATTACCGCCGAGGCCGTAGCGTAGCTCTAAAATCATTTTTTCGCGCTCCGTCAGCGTCTGTGCCATCGCGCGATAGAGCTTATCGGATTGCTCGCGCGACGCCATATCCTCAAATAGGTCCTCATCCGAGCATATTACGTCCATCAGTGATAACGCGCTGCCGTCCTTATTCGTTTCGATATACTCCGAAAGCGATACGTCGGCAGCGTTTTTCTTTGCTCTACGAAAGTGCATCAAAATCTCGTTTTCCACGCATCGCGCCGCATAGGTTGCAAGACGCGCGCCTTTGCTGCCGTCGAACGTAGAAACACCTTTGATAAGCCCGATTGTTCCAATGGAAATCAAGTCTTCCTGATCGCCGGGCGAAGTATAGTACTTTTTCATTACGTGCGCTACAAGACGAAGATTGCGCTCAACAAGAATATTACGCGCTTCGATATCGCCCTGCGCAGCGAGCGCAAGATAGTGCTCTTCCTCTGCTTTTGTCAGCGGTTTCGGAAACGAGCCGCTGCTGCCCAGCCGCAGCGAATACATCATCCCAGCCAGGATCAGCCATACCGTTGCAGATAACATTGCGTTCACCTCGCAACAGTATATTCGCTTTGCGCCTGTCCGAATGCGACAAAAAAGACGGCAGCAAAGCTGCCGTCTTACTATTAAGACAAATGCGTTATTTCGACCTGGCTGAGCAGCGGCTCAAGCTGTTCGAGCTTTGGCGCTTGCGAGCCGCCCATCATAACGTTCGCAGTTGCCGCGGCAACCGCAAGCCGCGCGGTTTCTTCCCAGCTCTCCCCTTTTTCAATTCCATAGAGCAGTGCCGCAAGCATCGCGTCGCCGCTGCCAACCGTGCTTTTTACCTCAACGCGAATCCCGCTTGCAAGCAGAACTTCTTTTGCTGTCACGAACATGGCACCGTCACCGCCGAGCGACACGACAACGCGCTCAACGCCGCTTTCGACGATCTCTCTTGCCGCCGCAAGAATATCGCGCTGATAATGGAGCGGCTCGCCGTAAAAATCGGAAAGCTCTTCGCGGTTCGGCTTGATCACGGAAGGTTTCGCGGCAACGCCGAGCCGCATTGCCTCGTCCACCGTATCGAGCGCAGTTACAATACCGCGCTCACGAAGCGCCGTGATCCACTTGGCGAGAACGTCATCTGCCATGCCCGGCGGATTCTTCCCTGCGAACACAACGATATCGCCGGGTTTTACGGTATTGTTGATTTTATCCCAAACAGCGTTCAACTCTTCGTCGGTAACAGGCTCGCCGGGTTCGTTCAGTTCGGTCATCGTATGGCGATGCAAATCGGAGATTTTCAGATTCGTGCGCGTGGGCGCTTCGCGGATCACAAAATCATGCGCAATACCGAGCGCATCGAGCTTCTTTTGGATATATTCGCCCGTGCTGCCGCCGAGAATGCCGGTTGCAAGCGTTTCGCCCCCAAGATTGCGGACAACCTTCGCAACGTTGATGCCTTTGCCGCCGGGATCGCGGCGCGTAGAAACAACGCGGTTTACGCCGTCAACCGTAAGCATTTCAACGGAGAGCGATTTATCAATCGCGGGATTTAAACATACCGTTAAAATCATTCTGCCACACTCCAAAAATTTTTCTCTATTTTACAACCGCCGCCCGAAAAAGTAAAGACCGAATCTTTACAAGTTGCTGTTGATTTTCACAGTCAGTTTTGATAATATATGGGGACTTAGGAAGTGAAGCACAATGAAATGGAAGATCTTTGGCGGAAAATGGCAAAAGCCGAAGCGCTGGATCACGATCCCGCTGATCGTGCTGCTTGTGATTGAGTGCCTGTATCTGCTGTTCATTTATTCTTCTTGGGCGCCGATTGCCCGACTTCGAAGCATGGCAATTCAAACGTCCATGTCTACAATGTATCATCAGTGGATCGCAAAGACGTTTTTCCCGAAATCCGTAGTGGATTCGGTCATGCAGCCGCTTGAAGCAGCGCGCGATGAGCAGGTCAGCCTGATCTCGCATTGGGTAATCACCGATCCGAATATCTCGGCGCAAGCAAGCAGCGAAGAAGATCGCTTCTTTGCGCAGTTTTCAGAGCTTGACCGCGCCAGCGTAACCGCTTATCTCACCGCGCATCCGGAAGCGTTAAACGGCGGCTGGGGCTCGATTCTGATCGACAAATCCGCGCTTGAGGACGAAGGCACGGATATGCGGACAACAGAAGGCGATCAAGTTCTTGCGATTGATGCGGCGAACGGCATAACGCTTGTTCGTGTTCAGCAGAACGGCTGGCGCGGCGTGCTTGCAATCGCCCACGATCCATCCCGCCTTTCCGTGCAGCCCTCGTCGCTGATTCAAAGCGGCTACGGGCAGACCGCCGGCGAAATCGCTAAAGCGCACAGCGGCGTTCTTGCGCTTACGGCAAGCGGCTTTATGGACGAAAACGGCGTTGGCAGCGGCGGCGCGATTTGCGGCTACGCAATGTGCGGCGGCGTAGTTGTCAGTCCGGCGCACTGCGGCTACGGCTACAAGCGCATTGAGCTGCACGAGGACAACCGCCTGTACATACTCAACGTATCTTCCCCCGTCAGCAGCGACTGCACAGACGCGGTAGAGTTCTCTCCTGCGTTGATCGTGGACGGCAAAATCGTTGTTGACGATACAAGCGTCTGGACAGCGCTCAATCCGCGCGCCTGCATCGGTCAGCGAAGCGACGGCGCAATTCTGATGTTCAGCGTTGAAGGGCGGCAGATCACCTCGATCGGAACTACCGTTGTAGAGTGCGCCGAGGTTCTCGCGCGTTATGATTGCATGCAGGCAATCAATTTGGACGGCGGCACAAGCGCAATTTTATGGTATCGCGGCAAACCCGTTACGCGCTGCTGCAATCTCGCGCTGCCGGAAGGCAGAACACTCCCGAACGCATTTGTTTACGCAGGTTCATAAAAAAAAGCTTGGCAGAAAATAGATTTTCTGCCAAGCTTTTTTATTTAGAATAACGTGATCTGACTCGTATCCGGCAAATCGCCGAACGCACCTGCTTCCTTCAGGTTTTCAATGTGTGTTTTGGAAACCTTCGGGCAAGCCGCGGCAAATTCTTCAATCGACAGGAACGTTCTGCCTTCCCTGCCGGCTTCGATATCCTTTGCGGCAGTTTCGCCCAAACCTGCAACAGCAACGAACGGCGGTATGAGTTTTCCGTCCTTAATGCGGAAATGCAGCGCCTCCGATTCATAGATATCCATCGGTAGGAACGAAAATCCGCGCAAGTAGAACTCATAGCACATTTCCAGCGTTACGAGCAGCGTTTTGTCCTTATCCGTCATGTTCGGATTCTTTTCGATCCGCTTCATCGCGTCAAGGACTGCTTCTTTTCCCTGCGTCATCAGCGCGGCGTCAAATGCGTCTTTTTGGCTGCGGCGGTAGAAATACGCGGCATAGAACGCGAGCGGCTCATGCACCTTGTACCACGCGATTCGGAACGCCATAATCACGTAAGCAACGGCGTGCGCCTTCGGAAACAGATACTTGATCTTATGACAGGAATCGATGTACCACTGGGGAACGCCAAGCTCCTGCATCTCCTTTTCGATACCGTCCGGCCAAGGCTTTCCCTTATGGATTGCGCCTTTTCGGACTGCTTCCATAAATTTGAATGCGCGTTTTTCATCCATGCCTTTGGAAATCAGATACAGCATGATATCATCACGGCAGCCGATTGCCTCGCCGACCTTCGCCGTGCCGGAAAGAACAAGATCTCTTGCGTTGCCGTGCCAAACGTCGGTGCCGTGCGAGAAGCCGGAAAGACGTACGAGAATATCAAACTGCTCCGGCTGCGTTTCAACAAGCATATTTCTCGCGTTGCGCGTGCCGAATTCCGGGATACCTGCTGCGCCGGTCGGGCCGAGGACCTTATCGCCTTCGTAGCCGAGGACTTTCGAAGACGTAAAGATCGACATTGTATCGCGGTCGTCCAAAGGAATTGTCTGCGCTTTGACGCCCGTTATATTCTCAAGCAGACAGATCATCGTCGGGTCATCGTGGCCGAGCATATCGAGCTTGAGCAGATTCTCTTCCATCGAGTGATACTCAAAATGCGTTGTGATCCACGCATCATCGTCCGTTGCATCGGCGGGGTGCTGCACCGGGCAGAAGTCCCAAATTTCGTTTTCCTGCGGGATAACAACCAAACCGCCGGGGTGCTGCCCCGTTGTGCGCTTTACGCCGACGCAGCCCATTGCAAGGCGGTTTTCCTCCGCCTTGCTGACGGTCATACCCTGCTCTTCCAGGTACTTTTTCACATACCCATAGGCAGTCTTTTCCGCAACAGTACCGATCGTGCCGGCACGGAACACATGGTCGCTTCCAAACATCTGCACGCAGTAGTTATGCGCGCGTGCCTGGTATTCGCCGGAGAAATTCAGGTCAATATCCGGCACCTTATCGCCGCCGAAACCAAGGAACGTTTCAAACGGGATATTGAAGCCGTCTTTTTCGTACTGCGCACCGCAAACCGGGCAAACAGCATCCGGCAGGTCCGCGCCGCAGGCATATCCCTCCGGGATCTTAAACGTTGTGTGCTTGCAGTTCGGGCAGCGGTAGTGCGGCGGCAGTGAATTTACTTCCGTAATGCCGGACATAAACGCAACGAGCGATGATCCGACCGAACCACGAGAGCCGACGATATAACCGTTTTCCAGCGAGTTTTGCACGAGCATCTGCGCCGACATATATATCACGTCATAGTGGCAAGTGATAATATCGTGCATTTCCGTGTCAACGCGCTTTTGAATCAGCTCCGGCGGATTTTCGCCGTAAAGCGCGTGCAGCTTGCCGTAAACAAGCCGATGCAGGTCCTCGGCAGAGTTTTCAATCTTCGGCGCGAATAGATTGTGCGGTACAGGACGAAGCCGCTCACACATATCCGCAATCTTGCAGGTGTTCGTTACAACGACTTCATACGCTTTTTCTTCGCCGAGATAGGAAAATTCCTCCAACATCTCATCGGTTGAGCGGAAGTAGAGCGGCAGCGGATGGTCGCCACCCATGCCCTTTGTTGCAAGGAGAATGTTTCGGTAAATCTCGTCTTCCGGCTGCGCAAAATGCACGTCGCACGTTGCAACAACAGGCTTATTCAGCGCTTCTCCGAGCCGAACAACCGTGCGGTTGAATTCGCGCAGCGCTTCATCGTCTGCAGCCATACCTTCTTCAATCATGAAGCGGTTGTTGCAGATCGGCTGGATTTCTAAGTAATCATAGAACGAAGCGATCTTGCAAAGCTCGTCCCATGATTTATTCGCCACAATCGCGCGGAACAGCTCGCCTGCCTCGCAGGCAGAGCCGATAATCAGCCCTTCCCGGTAGCGGACAAGCTCGCTGCGCGGAATGCGCGGACGGCGATAGAAATACTTCAGATGCGCATAGGAAATCAGCCGATATAGGTTGCGCAGTCCGATCTGATTTTTCGCAAGCAGAATCATGTGATACGTCGGCGCTGCGCCGGCGGAGCTTTTTTTATCGCTGCCTCTGCGGAAATGCGATACGCCCTTTTCGCGCAGCATATCCGCAAAGCTGCCGAGCATATAACCCACTGTCATTGCATCGTCAAGCGCGCGATGATGCTGGAATTCCGGCAGCTTCAGCGCCTGGGCAACGATATCGAGCTTGTATTTCCGAAGCTCCGGCATCAGCGATCTTGCAAGCGTCAGAGAATCCACGTAAACCGGATCATAATCAATTCCGCATCTGCGGCAAGCCGCAAGCAGGAAACCAACGTCAAACTCCGCATTATGCGCTGCAAGCGGACGATCGCCGCAGAATTCCAAGAATTTCGGCAGGATTTCCTCGATAAGCGGCTGTCCCTTCAGCATATCTTCCGAAATACCGGTCAGCTTCGTGATTGTTTCAGAAAGCGGACGCTGCGGATCGATCAGCTGCTTAAACTCCGCAATCGGCTTTCCGTTCTTGAAAATCGCCGCACCGATTTCGATGATCGTATCGCGTTCGCTGGAAAGTCCTGTTGTTTCAAAGTCGAGCGCAACGATCTCGCTGTCGAGCGGGACGTCTTTAGAATCATCGTAGTAATAAGCCTCGCAGCCGTACAGAACCTTGATCAGCTCGTCCGTTCCGGCAACGGTTGCGCGCTCAGCCGCGTGCATCGCATCCGGGAACGCCTGCGCCACGCCGTGATCGGTAATAGCAATGGCAGGATGCCCCCACTTTGCAGCCTGTTTTACGATCTGCCCTGCATCGGTGAGCGCGTCCATCGCGGAAAGGCTTGTATGTAAATGCAGCTCAACGCGCTTTTGCGGCGCTGTGTCGCTGCGTGATTGGCTTTCTGCGCGCATGATTGCAAGCGGCTGCAAGACAGGCTCATTGAGGTAGCCGTCAAACACCATGTTGCCGAGAACCCTTACGCACATGCCGATTTTAATTCCATCTAAAATCGGTTTTGCCTTATCCTCTTTCATAAATTGGTTTACGCGCACGCTGCCCGTCAGATCCGTAACGTCAAACGATATGACCCACGCGCCGCTTTTCTTTTTCTCCGAATGCGCCACGGCAAAAACGGTTCCCTCGATAACGATTCTGCCGCTTTCCTCCGTAACGTCGCGCATCGCAACGCGTTCGCCGCGGAACGGCTTGCCGAAAATCATATCCTGCTCTGGCTTCTTTTCCGCGCTGTTTTTGCCCTCAAACTTCGGCGTCGGCAGTTTCTCGATATCCGCCTGACGAAGCTTCTCCATCTCGGCAAAAAGCGCTTTCCCGTCCACACCGGAGCCGGGAATCACTTCAATTTTTCGCTGCACGGAAAAGCGGTCCGCAAGATACCGCTCGGCATGATGCAGATGCGGCTTGATCATATCCACGCCATTTGCGCGCAGAAAGAGCTTCAAATCTTGACCGTCATCTTCCCAGCGGCAGCCGAGCAAAATAGAGATTGCCGGCGGATACGCAGCAATCAAAACGTCATTTAGTTCTTCAAATTGAAACGCCGAATAAGCCTCTGCCGGAAATATCGGCAGAAGCTCCAGCGTTTGGATCTGATACAGCTTCGCAAGCTCTTCGGAGAGTGCGCGAAGCTCTTTCTCTGAAACGTATTGATCCGTTTCAATCCGAACCGATGCGCGGCGGTACTCTAAATTGATATCCGCGTTAATTACGTTTGCCTGCTGCATCCAGCGCAATCGCTCTTCTGACGGATGGTAGAGCGAAAACATTTCAGTTAGCTTAGCCGGTTTGTTCATGTGTCCCTCAAATCTTGTCTATGTATCGCAGTAAAGTTGGCAGCAGCTCATCATAGCTGACCGTTTCTTTCAGTTCCCCGTGGACAAACACTGCGCCGGAATTCTCTCCGCCCGCAATGCCGACGTCGGCTTCACGCGCTTCGCCCGGACCGTTGACAATGCAGCCCATAACCGCAACCGTGATCGGTTTTTCGCAATCCTTCAGCGCTTGCTCAACGCGATTTGCAAGCCCGATCAGGTCAATTCGCGTTCTGCCGCAGGTCGGACAGGCTACAACGTTAACGCCCGTTTTACGCAGCCCAGCGGCTTTTAAGATTGCCTTTGCCGCTTCAACCTCACGAACCGGATCCGCCGTCAGTGAAACGCGGATCGTGTCGCCGATTCCCATGCAAAGAAGACCGCCGATCCCCATTGCTGATTTGATCGTTCCCATATACTTGGTGCCCGTTTCCGTTACGCCGACGTGCAGCGGATAATCCGAACGCTCGGAAAAGAGCCGGTACGCCTGCATCATAGTCGGCACAGAGCTGGATTTCATCGATACGCAAATATCGTCAAAGCCGTATTTTTCAAGCAAATGAATATGCCCGAATGCGCTTTCAACAAGCGCCTCCGCGGTAGGTGAGCCGTATTTCTCAAGGAGCGATTTTTCAAGCGAACCGCCGTTCACGCCGATGCGAATCGGGATTTTTGCCGCTTTGCAGGCGTCAACAACCGCTTTTACGCGGTCCTCGCCGCCAATGTTACCGGGATTTATGCGAATTTTTGCTGCGCCGCCTTCTGCCGCCATGATCGCAAGCCGATAATCAAAATGAATATCCGCAACAAGCGGCAGGGGCGACTCAGCCGCGATCTTGGAAAAGGCATCCGCAGCTTCCGCATTCGGAACCGCAAGGCGCGCAATCTCGCAGCCTGCCTGCGCAAGCGCAGCAATCTGCGCAAGCGAGGCATCGATATCGGTAGTTTTCGTATTCAGCATGGACTGGATGGAAACCGGCGCGCCTCCGCCGATCTTCACGCCGCCAACGCAAATCTGTTTTGTCATATAATCTCCTCTATCCGAACAGATTTACAATATCCTTCAGTGTAATAAACGCTAAAAACGCAAGTAGGAGGATCATTCCCGCCGTATGGATATACGCCTCATACTTTCCGTTGATCTTCTTTCTGAAAACGGTTTCGATCAGCCATGTGATCACCAGGAAGAAAATTCTTCCGCCGTCAAGCGCAGGAAGCGGCAGCAAATTCATAACTGAAAGGTTCACCGCCAAAAAAGCTGCAAACAGCGCAAGGTTCGCAGCCGCAGCGCCAGCCGTCTCCGATGCTTCGCCTGTCTGCGCCATCGCGGAAACGATCCCGACAGGGCCGGATAGATCACGCACGCCGACAAGCCCGTGAACAAGATCCTGCAATCCAAGCCTTACAAGCCGCGCGAAATCAAGCGCCGTATACCATGCCGCGCGGATGCAGCCGCCGAAGGAGTTTTCCGCAACGCGGAAGTAAAGCCCATAGCGCGTTACGGTTTTGCCGTTTTCCGTAAACGAACGCAGGCGAAGCGGAACCGCGCCGAGGTCAACGCGCTTGCAGTCGCGGATCACAACGATCCGATGCGCTTGCGGATCACCTCTTGAAAGCAAAAGACTGATATCGGAATAGCGATAAACGCGCTCACCATCGATGCTGTAAACATCATCGCCGATTTGCAAGCCCGTTTCTTCGGAAACGGTACTTTGCTGAAAGAAACCGTCAATCTGTGTTGTCGTCAGAGCGCGCTGAAAGGAGAAAATCACCAGCAAAATCAGCAAGCCGATCAGAAAATTGAATGCAGCGCCTGCGGCGAGAATTATAAGGCGTTTCCACGGTTTTGCTGCGGAAAATGCGCGCGGATCGTCGCTTTGCTCGTCCTCGCCCTCCATCGCGCAGTAGCCGCCGATCGGAATTGCGCGCACAGAATAAGTTGTTTCACCTTTTGTTTTCTGCCAGATCGCAGGACCCATGCAGATCGCAAACTCATTCACGCGAACCCGAAACGCTTTCGCAGCTAAGAAATGGCCAAGCTCATGCACAAAGATCAATACGCCGAAAACGAGAATCGCAATCAAAATATACAAAATCAAAAGCAATCACCTGCTTGAAAAATACGCTTCTACCGCTTGCCTTGCAAGACGGTCCGCCTGCAAAACAGTCTCTAAATCATCCGCCGGCTGCATCGCAACCGTCTGCAGCGCGTGGTTAACCGAGTCGGAAATATCATAAAACCCGATCCGATCCTGCAGATACATTGCAACCGCCGCCTCGTTCGCGCCGTTCAGAATCGGGCAAGCCGTTCCGCCCGTTCTTGCAGCCTCCATCGCAAGCCGCAGCGCCGGAAAAGACGATAGATCCGGCGCATCAAACGTCAGTGCGCCGCAGCTTAGCAAATCGAGCTGCGCCGAAGGCGACGGCATTCTTTGCGGATAGGTCAGCGCAAGTTGAATCGGCAGCCGCATATCCGGCACGCCGAGCTGCGCCATAACCGCGCCGTCGTTAAATTCAACGAGAGAATGGATGATGCTCTGCCGATGAATCACAACCTTGATCTGTTCGGGCGTAACGCTGTAAAGGCGCATCGCTTCGATAAACTCAAGCCCCTTATTCATCAGTGTCGCACAGTCGATGGTAATTTTTTCGCCCATCTTCCAGTTCGGATGGCGCAGCGCATCGCGCTTCGTAACGCTTTTGAGCGCGTCCGGCGTCATGCCGAAAAACGGGCCGCCAGAGCAAGTAAGGATCAGATTTCGAATCTCCGAACGATCCTTACATCCCATCAGGCACTGGAAAATCGCGGAATGCTCCGAATCAACCGGCACGATTTCCGCACCGAAACGCTTTGCTTCGCGCATAACGAGCTCACCTGCGCAAACAAGCGTTTCCTTGTTTGCAAGCGCAATGCGCTTCCCTGCCCGAATCGCCGCAAGCGTCGGCTTAAGACCCACCATACCCACAACTGCCGTAACGACTGTATCCGCATCCGAAAGCGTTGCAGCAGCGATCAGACCGTCTTCGCCGGAACGTACTTCCGTCGGCAGATCGGCGATCTGCTCACGCAGGCGAATTGCCGCATCTTCCGAAGCCATTACCGCAAGCGCGGGGCGGTACTTTCTGCACTGCTCCGCCATCCGCGCAACGTTTGCGCCGGCGGTCAGCGCGGCAACCGGAATCTGCAGCAGATCGCAAACGTCAAGCGTCTGCCGTCCGATCGAACCGGTGCTGCCTAAAATCACAAGGCGTTTTGTCATACTTATCCTTTCGTAATCAGCGGCACAGAAAGCATCAGCAGCTCCGTAAGCGGCGCAACGAGCTCAACGCTGTCAAACCGATCCAAAATGCCGCCGTGTCCGGGCAGCAGCTTTCCATAGTCCTTAATGCCGGCCTGCCGCTTAATCACCGAGAACGTCAGATCGCCGGCAACCGAGGTCAGCGAACCGAGAATACCGCAGATAACAGCAGTTAAATAATCAACCGTAAAGCCGGCGGCAAGCTGAATGATGAGGCTGTAAAGCAGCGTGCAAAGCACGCAGCTGATAACGCCGCCGATCAGTCCTTCAACCGTTTTATGCGGACTGATAACCGGCGCAAGCTTATGCTTGCCAAAGCTTCTGCCAACGAAAAACGCACCCGTATCCGATGTGAACGAAAGGATCACCGCCAGCAATACGTAGTATTTCCCGTTTTGCGCGGCAGCCATGCGCGTAAGCGCGGAGAGAAAGTACGGAACGATCAGCGCGGCAAACACAGCAGCCATCAGGCGCGAAAGCGAAATGCGCGTCTGCGCGGCAAGAAACTCTCCGATCAGCGCAAGCATATAGAGAAAAACAATAAGCAGTCCCCAAACGTGCGGCGTGCCGAACGCGCTCCATGCGGAGATGCCGATTGCCGCAGCGATACTGTAGCAGATCACACGCAAATTGCGCATTAAGCCTGCCGTATGCAGCAGCTCAATCACCGCAATTGCGGACATGATCGCCGTTAAAATGCCCATGCACCACGCCGGACAAAGAAGAATCAAAACAAGCAGCAGCGGCACGCCGACCGCCGCAACGATCACGCGGGATTTCACGGCTTTGCACCTCCGAATCGTCTGTTTCTGTGCTGATAGGCGGAAATCGCCTTTTCCAGCTCATGCGGCGTAAAATCGGGCCATAATACGTCCGTAAAATAGTATTCCGAATACGCCGATTGCCACAGCAGGAAATTAGACGTGCGGAATTCGCCGCCCGGACGGATAATCAGATCCGGGTCCGGTATCCCGGCAGAATAGAGCAGATCGGAAAAAACGTCTTCCGAAAGGTCTTCCGGCTTTGCTTCGCCGTTTGCGCATTTTCCCGCAAACGCGCGCGCCGCGCGAACGATCTCATCTCTGCCGCCGTAGTTGAGGCAGACGTTCACCTGGAAGCCGTCATAGGTGTCCGAGATCGCGTTTGTCCTTGCAATCAGCTCTAAAAGCTCAGGCTTCAGGCGCGAAAGATCGCCGAAAAAGTGCAGCTTAATATGATCCGCCGCCATCTCATCGATGGATTCCAGCAGATATTTCTTCAGCAGCCCCATGATCGCGGAAACTTCTTCTTCCGACCGCTTCCAGTTCTCCGTGGAAAACGCATAAACGGTCAGATAGTCCATGCCGATATCTCGGCAGTACGTTGCGATTTTCCGAAAGACCTCGCTGCCGACCGCATGGCCGGACTGGCGCGGCAAGCCGCGCTTTTTCGCCCAGCGGCCGTTGCCGTCCATTATGATCGCAATATGCTTCGGCGGCGGAAGCTGCCGCTCTTTTCCGGCAATATGTTTTTGAAACAACTTCATATTCCTGTTCAAACGAGACAAAAGCCGCCTGCGGCGGCCTTTGTACGTCTTAAATCTCCATCAGTTCTTTTTCTTTTTTGGCGCACGCTTCATCGATCTTCTTGATGTATTTATCAGTCAGCTCCTGAATATCTTTTTCAGCCTTCTTTTCATCGTCTTCCGTGATCTCGGAAGACTTCTGCTGTTTTTTCACCATGTCAACAGCGTCGCGGCGAATGTTGCGGATGGCAACCTTAGCGTCTTCGCCGTACTTTTTAACCTGCTTCGTCAGCTCAACGCGGCGCTCTTCCGTAAGTTGCGGGAAGATCAGGCGAATCACGCGGCCGTCGTTCTGCGGATTGATGCCGAGATCGGAAACCTGGATCGCCTTTTCAATCTGCTTGAGCAGCGAACCGTCCCACGGCTGGATCACAAGCGTTCTCGCATCGGGCGAGGAGATCGTGCCAACCTGACCGATCGGCGTTTCTGTTCCATAATATTCAACGGTAATGCGGTCAAGAACCTTTGCGTTTGCGCGACCGGCGCGTACAGCGGAAAATTCGCCGCCGAGCACCTCGATCGTCTTTTCCATTTTGCGTTCAAATTCCTTCAGATCTGCCATATCAGTTGCCCTCCTTAACAAGTGTGCCGATCTCTTCGCCCATCACAACGCGGTAGATGTTCTCCGGGTCCTTCAGCGCGAAGAGGACAATCGGCAAATGATTGTCCATAGAAAGTGAAGTCGCGGTGGAATCCATAACGGCAAGACGCTTTGCAAGCACCTCGTCGTAGGTGATGGTGTCATACTTAACAGCAGTGGGATCCTTTGCCGGGTCCGCGCTGTAAACGCCGTCAACATTTTTGGCAAGCAGGATCGCGTCAGCGCCGATCTCCGCAGCGCGGAGCACCGCGCCGGTATCGGTTGAGAAGAACGGATTGCCCGTTCCGCAGCCGAAAATCACAACTCTTCCCTTCTCCAGATGGCGAACGGCTTTTGCGCGGATATAGGGCTCGGCAATTTTCGTCATCTCAACAGCCGTCTGCACACGCGCCGAAACGCCGCGCTGCTCCAGGCAATCCGCAACGGCAAGGGCATTGATAACGGTTGCAAGCATGCCCATATGGTCGGCGCGTGTGCGCTCCATACGATCGCCGCCGTCTTTCAGACCGCGCCAGAAGTTGCCGCCACCAACAACGATACCAATCTGCACGCCTGCGTCAACGCATTTTTTTACAACGTCACAGACGTTTCCGATAATTTCAAAATCCAGCCCGCGATGTGCATCGCCGGCAAGCGCTTCTCCGCTGATCTTCAGCAGAACGCGCTTATATTTGGGTGAAGGCATAATAACCGCTTCCTTTCGTTTGCTGCATCTATTCTATAATAATTTCATGGAATTGAAAAGGGGAAATTTTGTTTTTTTCTCAAATTCTGAAAATATTTGCATCCTGCATGGAAATGGGATATAATATTTGCGATTTCATCGGAAAGGGATATTACACGTATGGAAGAAGTCAGAAATTTTATTCATGCCTTTATCGAAGAAGACACCGCGCCCGGCGGGCAATATGAAGGGATGCAGGTGCATACCCGTTTTCCGCCCGAGCCGAACGGCTATCTGCATATTGGTCATTGCAAAGCGCTTTGCATCAACTTCGGCACGGCAGAAAAATATAACGGCATCTGCAATCTCCGTATGGACGATACCAACCCCACAAAAGAGGACGTTGAGTACGTCGATGCGATCAAAGAGGATATTCAATGGCTTGGCTTTTCCTGGGACGACCGTTTCTACTACGCTTCGGATTATTTCGAGAAGATGTACGAATGCGCAGAGCAGCTCATCCGCGACGGCAAGGCATACGTCTGCGAGCTTTCGCCCGATCAGATGCGTGAGCTGCGCGGCGATCTGACGCATCCGGCGCAATCGCCCTACCGCGACCGTCCGATTGAGGAGTCGCTCGATCTCTTCCGCCGCATGCGCGCCGGCGAATTTGAGGACGGCGCAATGACGCTCCGCGCAAAGATCGATCTTGCCTCCGGCAACTTTAACATGCGTGATCCTGCGATCTACCGCATCAAACGGATGCACCATCACCGCACGGGCGATCAGTGGTGCATTTACCCGATGTACGATTTTGCCCACCCGATCGAAGACGCGATGGAGCATATCACCCATTCGCTCTGCTCGCTGGAATTTGAAGATCACCGTCCGCTCTACAACTGGGTTGTAGACAACTGCGATCTTCCCTCCAAGCCGCGCCAGATCGAGTTTGCGCGCCTCGGCATTGACCATACCGTTATGAGCAAACGTAAGCTGCGCCAGCTCGTTGAAGACGGCAATGTCTCCGGCTGGGATGATCCCCGTATGCCCACGATCTGCGGCCTTCGCCGCCGCGGCTATACACCGGCGTCGCTCCGAAACTTCTGCGAGCGCATCGGCGTTGCAAAGAATGCTTCCACCGTGGAATACGCGTTTTTGGAGCATTGCCTGCGCGATGATCTCAATGAAAACGCAGAGCGCGTCATGGCGGTTTTAGAGCCCGTAAAGCTCACCATCACAAACTATCCTGCGGATAAAACAGAAGTCTTCTCCGTTGAGAACAATCCCCTGCACCCCGAGCAGGGCACGCACGATGTCCCCTTCTCCAATACGCTTTGGATCGAGCGCGGCGATTTCATGGAGGAAAAGGTCGGCAAGTTTTTCCGCCTGTTCCCCGGAAATGAAGTCCGCCTGAAGGGCGCATACGTTGTAAAATGCACCGGCTGCATCAAGGATGAAACCGGTAACGTTACGGAAGTGCTTTGCGAGTACGATCCCGAAAGCCGCGGCGGCGATCCTGCCGACGGCAGAAAGATCAAATCCACGATCCACTGGGTAGACGCTGCCAGCGCCGAAACGGCGGAAATCCGCCTTTACGATAATCTCTTCTCCGATCCTGCGCCCGATGCAGCCGAGGACTTTACCCAGTGCCTCAACCCGGATTCGCTCCGCGTTCTCACAGGCTGCAAGGTTGAAGCTGCTCTGAAACGCGCAAAGCCGGCTGACCGTTTCCAGTTCCTCCGCACCGGCTATTTCTGCACGGACCCGGATTCCACGGAAGATCATTTAATCTTTAACCGCGCAGTGAGCCTGAAAGACAGCTACAAGCCCCAGCAGTAAAGCCCGTTCCCATCGGCAGCAGCCGATGGGAACTTTTTTCAAAAAATGTTGAGCTATTTTCAATTATGTTGTAAAATAAAGAAAATGAAAAGGAGGCGCAATTATGAGTCAAGATTTCAGATGCGATGATAAAGAACTGGAGCGCCGAAAGCTCTTACGGTTGGAAATGAAGCGCAAGCGCGAAAAACAGCAGCGAATCGCGCTCGGAACGGTCGCGCTGGTTGTGATTTTGCTGCTCGTGCTTCTGATTCGCGGCTGCGCCGCAAAAAACCGTGAGAGAGCCGAGCAGGCGGAGCGCGAAGCGGCGGCAGCCGCAGTGCGCGCCGAGGCCTCTACGATCACGGCAAATCTTGCCGCCGTCGGCGATCTGATGTGCTACAGCGAGCAGATATCGGATGCGCTGAAGCCGGATGGCACATACGATTTTTCCGAATCGTTTAAAGCAGTTGCCCCCTATCTGCAGGCAGCCGATCTGACGGTCGGCAATCTAGAGCTGAACTTCTGCGGCCCGGACGCCGGCTACGATGGACGACCCGTCTTCCGCGCGCCGGAATCGCTGGCAGCAACGCTGAAGGACGTCGGCTTTGATATTTTGCAAACTGCAAATACCTATTCGATCCAAAACGGTCTGAACGGGCTTACAAGTACGTACCGCTATGTAACCGAGCAAGGTATGCAGCCGCTCGGCACGTATTATTCCAAAGAAGCCAAAACCAAAGACAGCGGCGTTGTAATGAAAAACGTCAACGGCATCAAAATTGCGTTCTTTGCCTATACAAAAGGCATGAACAGCATGACGCTTCCCGAAGACGCGGACTACTGCGTTGACGTGCTGTATAAGGATTACAATTCCAATTTTGAGCAAATCAACAAAGAGGCGCTGACGGAATCCATTAACGCAGCGAAGCGCTTGAATGCAGACGTGATCGTTGCGATGCTGCATTGGGGCAGCGAATATGAAACAGAGCCCTCAAAGTCTCAGCAGGAGATCGCGGATTTCCTCTTCCAAAACGGTGTTGACGTGATCCTCGGCAGCCACAGCCACGTTGTCGGCCCGATGGAGCGGAAAACCGTAACCGTGGACGGTAAAGACAAAGAGGTTTTCGTTGCCTACAGCCTCGGCAACTTCTTCTCTGCCATGACGAATGAATCCACGCAGGAATCCTGTGTCCTGAATCTTGAATTCGTTATGGACGCCGAAACCGGCGAAACTTCGCTCGGCGAGATCGGCTATATGCCTGTTTATATGCTTGATAAGGGCGAAAACGCAGCCTCACCGCGCTATGAGATCCTCCCGATCCGCAGCGCGCTGGACAGCAGCCTCTTCGAAGAGCAGACGGATACCTTCCGCGCCGCAATTGAGCATCTGAAGCAAAATACCGTATCTACACTAGATTCCGGGAAGTAATCGTTATGCGCAATCTGTTTGAGTTATTTTCATCCTTCTTTCAAATCGGGCTCTTTACGTTCGGCGGCGGCTATGCCATGCTGCCGATGCTGCAGCGCGAGGTCGTTGAAAAACGCGGCTGGGCAACGGAAGAGGAGCTTCTCAACTGCTATGCGATCGCGCAGTGCACGCCCGGCGTAATTGCAGTCAATACGGCAACCTATATCGGTTATCAGCGCGGCAAACTGCTCGGCTCAATTGCCGCAACCGTTGCGGTGGTGCTGCCTTCCCTGCTGATCATCTCGATCATTGCAACCGTTTTGCAGCACTTTGCGGATAACGCCTACGTTGCCTACGCATTCGGCGGCATTCGCGTTGCCGTATCCGCGCTTGTTGTGCATTCCGTCGTGCAGCTTTGGCAAAAAGGCGTGAAAGGCGCGTTTTCCAATATCCTTTGCGTTGCAGCGCTTGCGCTGATGATCTTTACAAATCTCTCCCCCGTTGTTCCCGTTCTTTGCGCCGCATTGATCGGAATCGGCTGTGCGCTGTTCGGGAGGAAGAAAGCATGATCTATTTGCAGCTGTTTGCCGAATTTTTCAAAACGGGGCTCTTTGCTGTCGGCGGCGGTCTTGCAACGCTTCCGTTCTTGCAGGACATCTCCGCAAAGTACGGCTGGTTTACCGCTTCTGAGCTTGCGGATATGATCGCCGTTGCGGAATCTACGCCGGGGCCGATTGGCATTAACATGGCGACGTTCTCCGGCATCAAGGCAGCCGGCATTTTGGGCGGCATCGTTGCGACATTCTCGGAAGTGCTCCCTGCTCTGATCATTATGACACTCGTTGCGTCGCTGCTATCCCGTTTCCATGAAAACCGTTTCGTTACTTCTGTTATGGGAACGCTTCGGCCGGTTTCCGTCGGCTTGATCGGCGCTGCGGTCTATTCCGTGCTGAAGGTTGCGCTGATCGATACGCAGCTTCTTTCCGCTTCCGGCTGGTCGCTTCACTGCATTCGTCTGCCGGCGGTCGCGCTGTTCGCTGTACTGCTGCTTGTCCGCTTCAAATGGAACAAGCTGCACCCGATCGTGCTGATTGCAATCGGCGCTGCAGCAGGCATATTGCTGAAACTCTAAAGCCAAGAGGGACTGCGATGCAGTCCCTCTTGACTTTCTTTTTCATCATGATATAATGCGTTTAATCCTTTACGAGGTGAGAGTTCCATGGGTAAATTCAAAGCATTTCTCAAGCGAAAAAACATCGTGATCTCCGGCAAACGATACGGAATTGACGCGCTTTCCGCAATGGCGCAAGGTCTGTTTTGCTCGCTGCTGATCGGCACGATCATCAAAACACTCGGGCAGCAGCTCGGCGTACAGTTTTTAATTGACATCGGGCAGTACGCATTCGAGATGGCAGGCCCTGCAATGGCAGTTGCGATCGGCTATGCGCTGAAGGCGGATCCGATGGTTCTTTTCTCTCTTGTCGGCGTCGGCTGGGCGGCGAACGCAGAGGGCGGCGCAGGCGGTCCGCTTGCCGTATTGATTATTGCGATTATTGCGGCGGAATGCGGTAAAGCCGTCAGCAAAGAAACGAAAGTCGATATTCTCGTAACGCCTGCCGTAACCGTCCTTGTCGGCGTTGCGCTTGCAAAGCTGATTGCGCCGCCGATTGGAACGGCCGCAAGCGCGTTCGGTCAGCTCATCATGATGGCAACCGAGCTGCAGCCGTTCTGGATGGGCATTGCAGTATCCGTGCTTGTCGGCATCGCGCTGACACTTCCGATCTCCTCTGCCGCAATCTGCGCCGCGCTTTCGCTGACAGGTCTTGCCGGCGGCGCGGCTGTTGCCGGATGCTGCGCGCAGATGGTCGGATTTGCCGTTATGAGCTTCAAAGAAAATCGCTGGGGCGGTCTTGTCAGCCAGGGACTTGGCACTTCCATGCTTCAGATGGGCAACATCGTGAAAAATCCGCGCATTTGGATTGCGCCGACGCTCGCATCTGCGATCACAGGCCCGATTGCAACGTGCGTATTCCATCTGGAAATGAGCGGCGCGGCAGTTTCTTCCGGCATGGGAACCTGCGGACTTGTCGGGCAGATCGGCGTTTATACAGGCTGGCTGAGTGACATTGAAGCCGGAACGAAAGCCGCGATTACCGCATTTGATTGGATCGGTCTTGTTCTGATCTGCTTCGTCCTCCCTGCGATTTTGTCTTCTCTCTTCGGTCTGATCGAACGAAAGCTCGGCTGGATCAAAGACGGTGACTTAAAACTCTAAAACAAAAAACTCCGATGCAAAGGGCGGCGCAAATTATGGAGTATGTAGGTTTTGAGCCGCCCTTTTCCGCCATTACTGCATTAAAAGTTGGGGTAATCCGTCAGGATTACCCCAACTTTGTGCTTTGTCATGACGAAAAATTGCTGGCTCAAAACTGATGAGGCACCGCAAAGCGAGAGATTTTTGCGCAAAACAAGACAGAGAAAGAGGGAATCCTGTCGGATTCCCTCTTTTGATAACGCAGTATTGCACGAAAAGATCCGCTTTGCGGCTGCATAATCCCTAACTTGCGCCGCCCAATGCCTCGGAGTTTTTTAATAATTCTCTGCGTGAATTTCAAAGTAGCTTTGCGGATGCGCGCAGACAGGACAAATTTCGGGCGCTTGCGTGCCAACCATGATATGGCCGCAGTTTCTGCATTCCCAAACCTTAACTTCACTCTTTTTGAAGACCTCCTGCGCCTCTACATTGTGCAGCAATGCACGATATCGCTCTTCATGATGCTTCTCGATCTCGCCGACACGGCGAAACTTTTGCGCAAGCTCCGGGAAACCTTCCTGCTCCGCAGTTTTTGCAAAGCCTTCGTACATATCCGTCCACTCGTAGTTCTCTCCTTCAGCAGCAGATGCAAGGTTCTGCGCCGTATCACCGATTCCTTCGAGTTCCTTGAACCAAAGCTTTGCGTGTTCCTTCTCATTTTCCGCAGTTGCGAGAAATAGCGCCGCGATCTGCTCGAAGCCTTCTTTTTTTGCTTTAGACGCAAAGAAAGTGTATTTGTTTCGCGCTTCGCTTTCGCCGGAAAACGCTGCTCGCAGGTTTTTTTCCGTCTGTGTGCCTTTATATCGATTCATAGTTTTTACCTCCCAATGTTAGGATACCATCATTTCGGCAATTCTATCATTGTAATGTAAAATCAACGAACGCGCGAACGACTTCCGGGAAGTGAACGCTGCGCGTTACAACCAGATATGCAGGCTCGTAAGCAGCATTCCAGCTCTCTGCGCCGGTTGTTCCGTCAATGCGAAGCGCATAGCCGCCGTACTCGATACGATCTGCGTAGGCTTCCATCTGCGAATCATCCAGCACTTCGGAAAGCGGAAGCATTTCGTCGTATTCCGCCAAAAAGTCAACATAACGCTCAGGGCAGATATACGCATCAACAAGGCCCGTACCGATCAGAATCATGCTTTTCTGCTGATAATCCGTAACGTCCTCGTTAACCACTTCCGTGCCGCCGAGGCTTGAAACGTTCGTATCCGCAGCAATCACGTGCTGCCACTGATCATCGCCGATATACGCCTTAAACGCAGCGCAGTTGCTTTCGTTCTGTTCGCCGGAAAGCTCAACGTCTACAACCGCAAGATAGAGCAAATGCGTTTTGCTCGCATTGATGCCGCTGTTGATCAGAAACACGATCACGGCAATCGCAACGGCAACGCCAAACGCTTCCAGCCACCAGTTGCCAACCAGGTACTCGACTTTCTTTCTGAACGTCATTCCCTGCATTTTTCCCTTTTCGCGGCGGAACGTATCGGAAAGCCTTGACATTATTTCGTGCCGAAGATACGGTCGCCTGCGTCGCCGAGTCCGGGAACAATATAGGCATTCTCGTTCAGCTTCTCATCTACGGCTGCGACGAAGATGTCAACGTCCGGATGATCCTTCTGAACGCGCGCAATGCCTTCCGGCGCGGCGATAATATCCATCAGCGTGATGGATTTGCAGCCGTATTCTTTAATAAACGTGATCGCATCGGAGGCGCTGCCACCCGTTGCAAGCATGGGATCAACAACGAATACACGACGCTCGGAAATATCCGGCGGCATCTTGCAGTAGTATTTAACCGGCTCATGCGTCCTCGGATCGCGGTAAAGACCGATGTGGCCGACCTTCGCCGAAGGAATCAGCGAAATGATCGTATCAACCATGCCGAGACCTGCGCGCAGGATCGGAACGATGGCAAGCTTCTTGCCCGCAAGGCATCTGCACTTCGCCATGGCGATCGGCGTCTCAATCTCAACTTCCTCGGTGGGAAGATCGCGCGTAGCTTCGTAGCACATCAGCGCGGCAATTTCACCGACAACTTCACGAAACTCTTTTACGCCGGTGTTCTTATCCCGGAGAATCGAGAGCTTGTGCTGCAGCAGCGGATGATTTAATTCGTGTACGTTTCCCATGACAGTCCCTCACTTCGTCAGTAATTGATTTGCGCGCTCTCTTTCCGCCTGCGAAAGACGAATGTAGTTCAGCTTCAGCTCCGAAGCGGAAGGATAGCCTCCCTCTTTAAGCTGAATTTCCGCCGCCAGCGCAACGCCGACAGCGCGCTGAAACCGCAAATGCTCCGGCGCAAGCAGAAGATCGCGTTTTTCATCGAACGTATTATAGCACAGGCTTGCGCCATCGCCAACAAGAATTTTTTCTCCGGACTGCGAAAGGATTCTGTCCTTTGCTTCCGCAAGAGAAAGCGCGCAGTCTTCGCAAATCCGGCGCAGTTCGCCGCCCTCCGCGCGGAAAAGTCCAAAATAAACCTGCTCGCGCCGCGCATCCATAACCGACGCAATCACGCCATCATGCAGCGCAACGTTGCGTGCCATCGCTTCCAGCGTAGAAACGCCGATGCAAGGCAGCTCAGCCCCCCATGCAAGGCCTTTCGCCGCAGCCATACCGATTCGGAGGCCCGTAAAGCTGCCGGGGCCCGCCGCAACGGCAACTGCCGTTAAATCCGAAACAGCGACTTCACAGCGCGCGAGCAGATCCTCCGCCATTTTCAGGAGCGTTCTGCTGTGCGTCAGCTCCGTATGCTGAAACGACTCCGCCAAAAGCACGCTGTCTTTCATCAGCGCAACGCCGGCGGATTTTGCAGATGATTCAAATGCCAGAATCAAAGCTTCGTCCTCCCGTTATGGTTATCCTTCTTTTTTGATCGTCAATCCGGCGAATGTCCACGCGGATCGCCTGCTCCAGCGCGTCCGGCGCACGTTCGCTCCACTCAACGGCGCATACGCCGCCGCGCTCGAGATAGTCTTCCCAGCCGATGTCAAACAGATCGTCCGATGAGGAAAGGCGGTAGAGATCAAAGTGAAACAGCGGTAGTCTTCCGCTCAAATACTCGTTTACAATCGTGTAGGTCGGGCTTGTAACGCGCTCGGAAATTCCAAGTCCATCTGCAATCCCGCGCGTAAAAGCTGTTTTCCCAGCGCCGAGATCGCCGTAGAAAGCGATAACGTCACCCGGCAGAAGCGTTTCGGCAAACTGTTTGCCAAGCGCCTCGGTTTCTTCCGGCGAGCCAGTTACATATTCCATTGTCTCGCCTCCCTGCTGATTTGTGTACCATTGTAGCACAGCAGCGCCGCATTTGCAAAAACTTTTCTGTTTACTTTCCATATTTACTTTGGTAAAATATCCGAAGTAAAGGAGGCGGTAAAATGCGCGTTATTCGGTGGATCGGAATATTTCTGCGCAAAGCGGATATGCTGCTGCTGTCGCTGTGCATTGCCGCTTCCGTTTTCGGCATTCTGATGGTTTCCAGCGCAAGCGCGCATTTTGCGTCCTCGCGCTTTGTTCTTTTGCAGGTGGTCGCCGTTTTGCTTGGAATTGCGATCTACGTTCTTTTAACGCTCTTTGATATCGATATTCTTGCGGAGCAAACGCGGATTTTGTTTTTATTTAATATTTTCTTCATTGGGACGCTTTTCTTCTGGGGCGTTCAGGGCAACACCGGCAACCGAAGCTGGCTTGAGTTTTCCTGGCTGCCTTTCAACGTGCAGCCGGCGGAGATTTGCAAAATCACGTTTATCATTATCAACGCAAAGCTGATGAGCACCTACCGCAGCAGAATTTCAGAACCGCGCGTTGTTTTGCTGCTGCTTGCGCATTTGCTGGCAACCGTTCTTGTGATTCTCGCCGCGTCAGACGATATGGGCGTTGCCCTGATTTATGTTTTCGTATTTCTCATCATGGCATATACCGCAGGCGTGAGCAAGTTTTGGTTCCTCTCCGGGCTCGGCGTGATCGCTGTCGCTGCGCCGGTTCTCTGGTTCGTTATTCTCCGTCAGGACCAAAAGAACCGTATTCTCGCGCTCTTTGATCCGGCGATCGACCCTGCAGGCGAAGGCGTTCTCTGGCAGACGAACCTCAGCCTTCGCTCAATTCGCAACGGTGGGCTCACCGGCATGGGACTCTTTCACGGCGCGCTGACGCAGGCAGGCGTCAATCCGCAGCAGCATAACGATTTTATCTTCTCCGCAGTTGTGGAAGAACTCGGCATTATCGGCGCGGTTATCCTGCTGCTGCTTCTGTTCGCAATCATAACGCGCTGCATCTACGTCGGCGTAAAATCGGGAAACTACATGAGAAAAACGCTCTGTATCGGCATTGCGGCAATGCTGCTTTTCCAGATCACGGTAAACGTTGGTATGTGCCTCGGTCTTCTTCCGGTTGTTGGCTTAACGCTTCCGTTCATCTCCTACGGCGGCAGCTCGATCGTAGCAACCTTTTTTGCCGTCGGCATCGTTTCGGGCGTTCATATGCGCCCATCTCCCGATCACGAAAACAAATATATCCGCCCACAATACTGATCTGAAAGCTGCGGTAAAACCGCAGCTTTTTTATTAGTTTTTGGATAGATTCAGATTTATAGCAAACAATACCTTTACACGAAATGGAGGTATTGTTATGAAACACAAAATCGCAGCGATTGCATCTGTCCTGTTAATTGCGGCGGTGCTTGCCGGCAGCACGGCTGCCGTAACCTCGGGAGAGCAGTCCGAATACTGCTTCTCCGTCAGCGACTTCACCGCAAACGAAACCGAGCCGCAGGGCGTATTTATCGCATCCGTTCCTGCATCTACAATCGGAAGCTTGCAGCTTGGCAGCCGCGTGCTTCGGACGGGCGACGTGATCCCCTCTTCACGATTGAGCGACGTTCGGCTTTATCCTGTGCAGTCGCCTACAGGCGATGCTGTTATCGTTTATCGGGAGATCGCAGACGGCCATCTCGCGCAGGAAACGGAGCTGAAAATTCCGCTGCTTACCCGAAAAAACAGCGCACCGACAGCGAAAGACTGCAAGCTTGAAACCTATCGAAACATGGAAAACACCGGCGCGTTCGATGCAGAGGATCCCGACGGCGACGCGCTGACCTTTACGCTTATAAGCAATCCGAAGCGCGGTGAAGTAACGATCAACGAAGACGGCACGTTCCTTTATACGCCGATCAAAAACCGCGTCGGACGCGATACCTTCCGCTATACGGCAACCGACAGCGCAGGCAACGTATCAAACGAAGCAACCGTGACCGTTGAAATCGTCAAGCCGAGTGATAAAGCGCGTTATATCGACATGAACGGCGATCCGGATGAATATGCCGCAACATGGATGCGTGAACGCGGTTTATTTGAAGGCGAAACCGTTGCCGGAAATCTATGCTTTTCGCCGGATCACAACGTTACACGCGGCGAGTTTTTAGCAATGACCATGCAGCTGATCGAGGCGCAGCCCGCTGCGCAAACGATCCGAACCGGCTTTGCCGATGAAGCGGACGCGCCGAGCTGGATGCAGCCATATATCTCCGCTGCGCTGCAAAACGGCATGATTGAAGGCGTTGCATCAGATAACGGAATCGTCTTCCGTCCGACTGCCGCGATCACAAAAGCGGAAGCCGCTGTCCTTCTTCAAAACACGCTGAATCTCCCCGTGGTGAACGAGTCGGAAGTGTTTGCATCCGGCGCCGTCCCCACTTGGGCGCAGACATCCGTTGAGGCGCTTTCCGGCGCCGGCATTGCCATCGCGCCGACATTCAGTGCAGAGGACTTAACGCGGCGCGATGCCGCAAAGCTGCTTCGGCAGGTTGCGGAGTACCTTGAGAAAAACAAAGACGCGCCGCTTCCCTGGATAAACTCATAAAAAATGACGGTCATTGGGCACCCAATGACCGTCATTTTTTATTCTTCAGGTTCCTCGCTCGCTTCGACCGGAATTTCGACCGTCAGCTCTTCTTCGGGGAGATCGTCGTCTTCCTCGACTTCGCATTCGCCGTTTTTCAGATCGTCGATCAGCGCCTTAGAAGCGGAGATTTTTTCGCACCAGGGAAGATATTCCGCGCTGTCCATTTCGGATTCCATTACGAAATCGCGGTAGTAAAGCTTGCCGAGTTCAGCATACGCCTTGCGGATTTTAACCTCTTCCGAAGCGATCGTTGCCTTTGCCTTTGCGAAAGAAGCAAGGTCTTTTGCCTTCTGTGCCGCAACCTGCGCCACGTCGACTGCTTTCTCTTTCAGATCGTCAAACGTAAAGTTCATAAACATGACACCCTTTCCTGTTTTGATCTTATCACCATTCTATCACAAATGTCTGAAAAATTCCATAGAATCAAAAAATTTTATAGTTTGTTCAAGATTCTGTCGATTGTGCGCGGTTTGCGTAGAGCGCGGAGCCGTCCGGCTTTTTGCGCAGACGAACGTAGAGCCAGAGCGCAATCGCAATTACTGCGGAGACAGCCGCCAAAAGCTGACTGACGCGGATGCCTGTTCCGAACAGCCAAAGGCTGTCCGTTCGCAGCCCTTCGATCCAGCATCTCCCGATGCCGTACCACGCAATATAAAGCGTAAAGATTTCACCGTCATACTTGCGGTGTTTGGAATAAAAATGGAGCAGAAGGAAGCCGACGGCGTTCCACAGGGATTCATAAAGGAACGTTGGATGATAAAAGCCCAGCTCGCCGCCCTTGTACAGTCCCATTTTCAGCAGATAATCGGCGTTTTCAACCGCTCTGCCGAACGCCTCCTGGTTTACGAAGTTGCCCCATCTGCCAATCGCCTGCCCGATCAGCAGACCAAGCGCGCCGATATCGCCCATTGCGCCGAACGGGATTTTCGCATGGCGGCAGTAGAGGATCGCAGCCGTTACCGCGCCGATCACCGCGCCGTAGATTGCAATGCCGCCTTCCCAGATGTACAGCACGGAAATCGGATTCTCCCGGTAAAGCTCCCAGTAGAAAGCGCAGTAATAGATTCTTGCGCAGACGATTGCCGCAGGCACTGCGGCAAGAAGCATCGAAAGAATGTGATCCTCGGTTAAGCCAAAGGTCTTCTTTCTTGCAAGCGCATAGATCACAGCAAGCAGAAAGCCTGTTCCGATAATCACGCCGTACCAGTGTACGCTAACTGCACCAAGCTGAAACGCGATCGGCGGAATTGTAAAGGATAGTCCAAGATTCGGAAAAAGAATCGGGTTTGTCATTTTGAGTCGCCTCCTTCTTTCGGGCGTATCACAGAAAGTGAAGCTGTTTCCGGACGAACGTAATCACGGACAAACGCCTGAACGTCCTCCATCGTAACCGCCTGCAAAACAGACGGAAATTCAAAGAACTCAACGCCATCGAATCCATACTCGCAGGAGTAAATGCAGCAAAGCTCAAAACTATCAAGCATTCGAACCTTGCGCCCGTAGGTCGCTTTTTTCAGACATTCAAAGAGTTTTTGGTCAAACCCTTCGCGCACAACGCGCTCCGCTTCATGAATAATGCGTTCCAAAACCGCTTGCGGATCGTTGCTGTCGCCGCCGGCAGAAAAGAGGCTTACACCCTTGAGTCCCTCATACCCTGCGGAGAAGCCGGAATCAATTAAGCCTTCGCTGTAAAGCGACTGATAAAGCGGCGAAGACGCGCCGAGCATCAGGTCTGCTGCAAGATCGCCGATAAATTCTCTGCGCATCGCATCAACACCGGGCATCGGTGCGTTGCCCTTAAACCCGGCAAGGAACATCGGACGCGCGATTTCCATTTGATTCTCGGAATAGCTTCGGATGTCCGTCTGCCGCTCGATACCTCCGTAATTGCGGACCGGCACTGCGCCGGAAACATCCGGCATTGAAGCGTCTACAATTGCGAACACTTCTTCCGGCAAAAGATCGCCCGCAATGCAAAGCATTGCGTTTTCCGGCGTATAGAACGCGCGGTGGCAATCCTCCAGCATTTTCGGCGTAATTTCACGAATGGATTCAACCGTTCCGGCAATCGGGACGCGCACAGGATGGCTGCGGTACATCGCGCGGAAGAGATTTTCATAAACGCGGGATCCGGGGCTGTCCTCGTACATTTTGATTTCCTGAGAGATGATCTCGCGCTCTTTATCAACACTCTTCTGCGTAAAATACGGCGTGAAAACAAACTCCGTCAGCGTTTTGAGGTTATCGGCAAAATGGTCGGTGCATTCCATATAATATGCCGTCATTGAGAACGATGTAAACGCGTTGGGGCTGCCGCCGAATTCGGCAAAACGGTTCATCGCATCGCCATACGGCATATCGAACATCTTATGTTCCAGATAATGGGCAATGCCGTTTGGCGTTGTATACGCCTTGCCGTCAAGTGAAAAATGCGTATCAATCGAGCCGTAGTCCACGGCTAAAAAGGCATACGTTTTCGAAAAACCGGGCTTCGGGATCACGCGCACGCGCAGACCGCGCACAGTCTGCTCATAATACCGCTCTCCAACCTCCGGGAATACTGCTTCTTTCATGCGTTCGTTCCTTTCAGGAAATAAACCGTATCGAGTGTAAGGCAATTTGCGGCTGAAACAACGTCATCCATCGTAACGCACTCGATGCGCTCGATCATATCTTCCATCGTACTTTCGCTTCCGAGGATCGCCTGTCCGAGATAAAACTCATCGATCTGCCCGGGCGAATCCAGCGCAGATTTCCAGCGCGAAATCAGATTCTTCCGCGCAAGCGCCAGCTCTTCTTCCGTTATATTTCCGGATTTGCAGTCTTCAAGCTGGTGCAAAATTTCGCTTTTTGCCGCATCAAAATTTGAAAAGTCAACGCCGGAATCCACAAGCATAATGCCCTTGAACTTCTCCAGCGCAGACGCCGCATAGTAGCACAGCGACAGCTTTTCGCGCACATTGAGAAACAGCTTGCTTGTAACGCCGGAGCCGTAAACCGTGTTCATCAGCAGCACCGACGCCCAATCCGGATCGTTTGCAGTCTTTGAGATCCTGAAACCCATGCAGAGCTTTCCCTGCGTAACGTCGAGCGACTCCGAAACCTCTCGAACCGATCCCACCGCCGGATTCGGCTCGGTGGATACCGAAACGACTTCGCCGCGCGGCAGCGCAGCAAAGCTTTTTCTGAGCTGCTCGGCTACCGTATCCGCATCGAGCCTTCCGAGATAACAAATCTCAATCCGTGATGACGAAAGCATTTGCAGATAGTGCGCATAAAGGCTCTGCGCCGTCTGCCTTGAAACCGTCTCCTCGCTGCCGAACTTATCGACACTGTAAGCTTCTCCGCTGCACATCGCGCGGATCATCTGCGTAACGGCATACGTCCGCTTGGAGTTGATGCGCGCGCACAGCTCATTGCAGACGTTTTCCTTCTCGCGCTCTACATATTCGCTGCGAAACGCGCCGTTTTCCAAAACGGGATCGAGCAGCACCTCCGCCATCAGATCGATCACGTTTGCAAATACGGTATCCGATACAAATTGATCTTCAATATAGTCAGCAAGCAGCCCGATTGTAAGCACTTCGCCTTTTTTTCTCACAACGTCCGAAAGCTCTGATCCGTAAAGCGCGTCGAGCGCAAGCGACATACTGCGCATATCGGGGCAGCGTTTCGAGCCCTGAAGAAGCACGCGCATAATCAGCCCATCGCAGGAAGCTTCTAAATCCGTAAGCGGACGAAGAAAGCTGATGCTGCACGTACCTGTTTTAAATTTATCCGTCTGCGTTGCGCTTAAAAACACGTTCGGCAGAATTTCCATTCGTTTGCGCATAGTGACTCTCCCTTCGTATCGGTATTATAACCCAAATACGCCAAAAAGTAAAATACGCACTTGTTATTCGCGGTCAATTCCTGTAAACTATCGTCGGAGGGATCGCAGTGGACTGGATTGAAGTTGCAATCAAAACAAAATCCGAGGGAATCGACCGTTTGACGGACGAGCTCGATCTGCTCGGTTACGATAGCTTGCTAATTGACGATGAAGCGGATTTTCTGCAGTTTTTGGAGCAAAACCGCCAGTATTGGGACTACGTTGATGAAAAATTAGCCGCCGAAATGCATGGCATGAGCAGGATTCGCCTGTACTTCCAATCGCAGGCTGAGGTTGAAACGCTCAAAAAGCAGCTCAAAACGCTGCATGAACAATACGGCGCTTCACTCGGCGAATTAAGCATTGAAACAAGACCCGTCCGCGATGAGGATTGGGAAAACAGTTGGAAGCAGTATTATAAACCTGTAAAAGTCGGCGACCGTTTTCTGATTATTCCGAAGTGGCTTGATCCCAAAATTCCGGATGGCCGTCTTCCGATCCTGCTTGACCCCGGCATGATCTTCGGCACGGGAACGCACGCATCCACGCAGATGTGCCTGCGCGCGCTGGAGCGAACGATCCGCGGCGGCGAACGTGTGCTTGACCTCGGCAGCGGAAGCGGCATCCTTTCGATTGCCGCGCTTCGGCTCGGCGCGAAAGACGCAATCGGCGTGGATATTGATCCGCAGGCGGAGCATATCGCGCGCGACAATGCCGCGCTCAACGGCATGGACGGCAGCTGCTTCACCGCGCTGACCGGCAACGTCCTCGGCGATGGTGCGCTGATGCGAAGAATCGCCGGTAAATACGACGTTGTCCTTGCAAACATCGTTGCGGACGTTATCATTCCGCTGACCGAAATCGTTCCGGCGCTGCTGAAAGATTCCGGCGTTTTCCTTTGCTCCGGCGTGCTCAATACGCGGCTTTGGGAAGTGACAGACGCAATCGAAAAATCGGGACTTCGGATTCGCGCCATCTCGCAGCAGGAGGACTGGTGCCAGATTACCGCAGATCGAGGGTGATACATTGGCTGTATTAACATATCAGAGCAAAAGCAAGCTGAAAAAAGCGCTTCGGATCACGTTGATTGTGGTCGGCGCGCTTGCGCTGCTTGCGCTTTTGCGTTTTATCTACGTTGGCAGATACCTTGTTTATAACGAAGACGGCGTGCAGCTGCAGCAGTCCGTCGAAACGCTGAACGCCGCGGAACCGCAGGGCAAGCCTGCCGAAGAATTCGCTTTGATTCGGGAAGGGCAAACGCAGCAACTCGGCGAAAGCGCATCGCAGATCAGCGGCTTTTATCTAACCGCGTCGCAGCTGATGGATGCATCTGTCCGCGATCAGCTCTCCCCGCTTCCGGGCGGCTGCAATACGCTGCTGCTGGATATGAAAACTGCAACCGGCAAAACGCTGTATCCGTCCGCTCTCGGCAGCGAGCCTGCAGCCTCTGACGTTCAGGCGATCGCCGATTGGATCGTAAACCTGAAAAAAACGTCACACGTTACGCTCGTTGCCAGGATTCCCGCTTATCGGGACAGCGCAGTTGCGCTGTCTGATTATTCGATGGCGCTTCCGATCACCGGCGGCGCGCTATGGATGGATGCAAACGGCAGCTACTGCCTCGATCCCGCCTCGGAAAAAACGGTAAACTTCCTGCTCGATACCGCAAAGGAGCTTTCCGCGCTCGGCTTTGACGAGATCGTTTTTGACGGGTTTGATTTCCCCTATAGTCCGAATATCGTTTATAGCGGAAACGGGCAGCAAGCGACGATAGACGCCGCGCAGACAATCTCGCAGCAGTTAAAGGCAAAAGGGATCGGCGTTTCCTTTGGCTCCGCCTCGAAGGATCTGCTTGCGCTTTCCGATCACGCATGGGTTCACGCCGGCGGCGGAACGCTCGTATCGGAGCTTGCGCGGCAGTACGTTGATTACTTACCTGCCGGCGAATCGGGACTCGTCTTTCTAACCGCTTCCAAAGATACGCGCTTTTCATCCTACGGCGTCTTAACGCCGTTTGAGGAATAAAAAAACAGGGTAGTCAAGGGCGCCCTTGACTACCCTGTTTTTTCTTATTTCATCAGCTCGCAAACGAGGTCGGTATACGCCGTCGGATCGTCCAGCGGAAGATCCGCAATCAGAAGCGCCTGCGCGTAGAGAAGCTCCGCGTACTTTTTTGCTTTCTCCTTATCGTTTTCCATCGCATCGCGCAGCGAAGCGAAAACCGGGTGCGTCGGATTGAGCTGCAGCACTCTGCCGCTTTCATAACGGAAATCCGGGTTCACGCGCTTGAGATATTTTTCCATCTCAAAGCTCATTTCCGCATCGGGCACTAAGCTAACCGGATGTTTGCCGAGCGATTTGCCTACACGAACTTCTTTTACCTTATCGCCGAGCGATTCCTTTACAAATTCCAGCACAGGGCGGTCAAGCTCCGACGTTTCCGCCTTCTCGTCTTCTTCCAGACCGAGATCGTCCTGCTCAAGATTGCGGAATTCCTTCTCCATGAATTTGCCGATGCTCTGCGGCAGGAAGCCGTCTACTTCATCGGTAAAGAGCAGGAAATCCCAGCCTTTTTCCTTAAGCGTTTCCGCCTGCGGAAGGCCGCGCAGTCTCGTGCGGTTTTCGCCTGCTGCATAATAGATAAACTTCTGCGTTTCCGGCATTGCCTCAACGTATTCTTTGAGCGAAACAAGCTTGTTTTCCTTGTTCGACCAGAACAGCAGCAGATCTTTTACGGCGTCTTTATGCGCGCCGTAATCGCTTACAGCGCCGTATTTAAGCTGCAAGCCGAACGCTTCATAGAACTTCTCGTATGTCTCGCGGTCTTTCTCCATCATACGCTCAAGCTCGCTGCGGATCTTCTTCTCAAGATTTGCGGCGATCAGCTTCAGCTGGCGGTCGTGCTGCAGCAGCTCACGCGAGATGTTCAAGCTCAGATCCTGCGAATCTACAACGCCGCGCACAAAGCGGAAATAATCCGGCAGCAGCTCTTCGCAGTTTTCCATAATCAGCACGCCGGAGGAATAGAGCTGCAAGCCCTTCTTATACTCCTTCGTGTAAAAATCATAGGGCGCTTTTCCCGGGATAAACAGCAGCGCTTTATACGTTACCGCGCCTTCCACCGCCGTATGAATTACGGAAAGCGGCTTTTCAAAATCGAAGAACTTCTCGCGGTAGAACGCTTCGTACTCATCCTGCGAAACGTCTTTCTTGGCTCTCTGCCAAAGCGGAACCATCGAGTTGAGCGTTTCATCCTCCGAATACGTTTCGTATTCCGGCTTTTCCGCTTCCGGGTCCTTTACGCGCGATTTTTCAAGCATCATTTTGATCGGATAGCGGATATAGTCCGAGTACTTCTTCACAAGGTTTTGCAGCTCATAGGATTTGAGGAACCGCGAGTATTTCTCGTCCTCCGTGTCCTTTTTCAGCTTCAGAATCACATCCGTGCCGACGGTGTCTTTTTCGCAGGGCGTGATCGTGTAGCCGTCCGCGCCGGACGACTGCCACATATATGCCTGCTCCTCGCCGTACTTCTTCGTAATCACGGTTACAGCCTCGGCAACCATGAACGCCGAATAGAACCCAACGCCGAACTGACCGATCACGTCAATATCATCGGTCTTGTCCATTTCTTTCTTAAACTGGAACGAGCCGCTCTGCGCAATCGTGCCGAGGTTTTCCTCCAGCTCCTCTTTCGTCATGCCGATGCCGTTATCGGAAACGGTCAGAACGCCCATTTTTTCATCCGAGCTTAAGCGGATCGCAAAATCGCTGCGGTTCAGCCCGACCTTTTCATCGGTCAGCGCAAGATAGGCAAGCTTATCGATCGCGTCGCTCGCGTTGGAAATCAGCTCACGCAGGAAAATTTCCTGGTGCGTATAAATGGAGTTGATCATCAAATCCAGCAGCCGCTTTGATTCCGCCTTAAATTGTTTCTTTGCCATAGTATCACTTCCGTATAGTTTTAGCACTCATTTACTTCGAGTGCTAAAACTATTATAATACCCTATTTCAAAATTGCAACCCCTATTTACAAAAAAGAACCGCCTAAGGGCGCCCTCACTTAAGGATGCGATAGGTTTTGTGCCGCCCTTTTTCGCCATTACTGCATTAAAAGTTGGGGTAATCCGTCAGGATTACCCCAACTTTGTGCTTTGTTATGACGAAAAATTGCTGGCTCAAAACTGCGAAGCACCGCAAAGCGAGAGATTTTTGCGCAAGACAAGACAGAAAAAGAGGGAATCCTTGTCGGATTCCCTCTTTTGATAACGCAGTATTGCACGAAAAGATCCGCTTTGCGGCTGTCGACTCCTTAAGTGAGGGCGCCCAAAGACGGTTCTTTTTTATTCCTCCGCAAAGTCGCGGACGAGATATTCTAAAAACTCTTTGCATTTGCCGCAGGCGGTGCCTGCGCCGGTGACTTTAGCGACTTCCTCTGCCGTTTTCGCGCCGTTTTTGACCGCTTCGCGGATCTTGCCGTAAGTAACATTATGGCAGTTACAGGCGATCTTCTGATCGTTCATGCGGTCACCTCCGCAGCATCTAAGATCGCGCGGAGCAGTTCTTCCCTGCCCGTTCCTGTTTCCGCAGAAAACGGGATCACTTTAACGCTTTCCGGCAATTCGAGCGTTTCGCGGATTCGCGCCAAATTCGGCTCGATCTCGCTTTTTTTCAGCTTATCGAGCTTATTCGCAACCACGCAGAACGGCTTTTCCGTCCCGGCGAAATACTGCGCCATCGTGCAGTCGTTTTCGGTCGGCTTATGCCGCGCATCCACGATCATTACGCCGAACGTCATCAGCGCGGGATCGGAGAGATAGCCGTCGATCATCTTTGCCCAGCGCGCGCGTTCCTTCTCCGAAACCTTGGCGTAGCCGTATCCGGGAATATCCACAAAATACATCGCGCCATCGATTTTGAAAAAGTTAAGCTGCACCGTTTTCCCGGGCATCGAGCCGACACGCGCAAAATTCTTTCTGCGCAGCAGCCGGTTGATTACCGATGATTTCCCCACGTTAGAACGTCCCGAAAAGACGATCTGCGGCAGACCGTCGCGCGGGCAGTCGGAAACTGCCGCGCACGAACGGATAAATTCAACGTTTTGCAGATTCATAATTGCACCTACTGCCAGATTCTCGATTTACGCTTGCTTCCGGGAACGGGCAGCGCTTCACTTTTCTGCTCCGGAAGTGTCTTTACAGGCGTTACGCCTGTAAAATCGAGCGCCGTTTCAATCACGCTGTCCGCATGGCTGACTGTAATAAAATTCAGCGCCTTGCGCACGTTCTGATCGATTTCTTCGAGATCCTTCGCGTTGTCCTGCGGAATGATTACGGTTTTGATTCCGTGGCGCAGGGCAGCCATCGTCTTTTCTTTCAGTCCGCCGATCGGCAACACACGTCCGCGAATGGAGATCTCGCCCGTCATCGCAACGTCGCGGCGAACGGTTGCGCCGGTCAGCGCAGAAACCATCGCCGTGCAGATCGTAATGCCGGCGGAAGGTCCGTCCTTCGGGATCGCGCCCTCCGGGAAATGCACGTGAATATCTTTATTCTTATAGAAGTCCGGCGCAATGCCGTACTGCTCCGTTCTGGAGCGGATATAGCTCAAGGCGCAGCCGGCGCTTTCTTTCATCACGTCGCCGAGGTTGCCAGTCAGCTCGAGCTTGCCCGTGCCGTCCACAACGTTAACTTCCACCTCCAGCGTTTCACCGCCGACGGAAGTCCACGCAAGACCCGTTACAAGACCGACGGGATCGCACTTCGGAAGCTTGTCCGGCAGGTACTTTCGAATGCCGAGATACTCCTCCAAATTGCTGCCGTTGATGTGGACGCTTTCGGGCGCATCGGGCGAAACGAGCGCAACCGCCGCTTTGCGGCAAATCCGCGCAAGCTGACGCTCCAGACTGCGTACACCGGATTCGCGCGTATAGCAGGTGATGATCTCGCGGATCGCGCCGTCCGTTAAGCGAAGTTTCTCCACACCGATCCCATGCTTTTTCATCTGCTTCGGCAGCAGATGTCCTTTTGCAATGCGAAGCTTCTCCTCATCTGTATATGAGCCGAGCTCGATCACTTCCATGCGGTCAAGCAGCGCTCGCGGAATCGTCTCCGTTGTATTGGCGGTTGTGATGAACATGCAATCGCTCAGATCAAACGGCACCTCGATATAGTGATCGCGGAAGGAGGTATTCTGTTCGCTGTCCAAAACCTCCAGCAGTGCTGCGGAAGGATCGCCGCGGTAATCGCTGCCCATCTTATCGATCTCATCGAGAAGCAGCAGCGGATTTCGGCTTTTCGCCTGCAAAATACCGCTCAGGATTCTGCCGGGCATTGCGCCGATATACGTCTTGCGATGACCGCGAATATCCGCCTCATCATGGACGCCGCCAAGCGAAATGCGCGCAAGATTCCGATTGAGGCATCTTGCGATTGAGATTGCAACCGACGTTTTTCCAACGCCCGGAGGGCCGACAAGACAAAGGATCGGACCGGGCATATCGGGCGCAAGCTTCTTGACCGCGAGCATCTCCAATATGCGCGTTTTTACCTGATCCAAACCGTAGTGGTCTTCATCGAGGATTCGTTTTGCCGCGCGGAGATCAAGCCGCTCTTTTGTTGTTTCATTCCACGGCAGCTCCAGGCAGGTATCGAGATAATTGCGCAAAAGTGACGCTTCGGAAGAGCCTGCCGGCTGCTTTGCCATGCGTCCAACTTCCTTTAAGAGTTTCTCTTCCGTCTCCTGCGGCAGATGCAGCGCCATGATCTTTGCGCGGTACTGCTCCGGCTCGTCCTCATCTTCGGCATCGCCGAGCTCCTGATGGATCACGTGGAGTTGTTCGCGCAGATAGTAATCGCGTTGCCCACGGTTCACGCTGTCTTGTACCTTCTCCTGCAGCTGCGATTGCAGCCGAATAATTTCCAGCTCTTTCGCAAGCATTTTTATAACGAGTTCCAGCCGCTTTACGGGGTGCAGCTGCTGCAAAACCTTCTGCTTTTCAAGATAGTGGAACGAGGCGTTCTGCGCGATAAAATCCGCCACATAGGAAGGATCGGTGCTGCCGAGCACCTGGGAGAGATTCTCCTGCTGATTTCTCGGGGAAAGCTCAATAAATCCGTCAAACAGATCCTCCGCCTGGCGGAGCAGCGCTTCCACTTTCGCAAGCGCACGATTATACGGCTGCTCCGGCACGAATTCAATGATCGCGCGGAGATATGGAGACGTGCGAACGTCGGAAACGATCTTTCCGCGCGTTTCGCCCTCCACCAGTACGCGCATCATATCGCCGGGCAGGCGCAAAACCTGCTTCACGGACGCAACCGTACCCATTTCGCAAAGACCGGCAAAACCGGGATCGTCCTGCTGAACGTCGCTCTGCGCGATCAGAAAAATCTTCTGATCGGCGCGCATCGCCTCTTCAATCGCCTTCACGGATTTCGGGCGTTCCACGTCGAAATGCGAAAGCATCTTCGGAAAAACGCACATACCGCGCAGCGCCAAAACGGGCAGCGTTCGGGACGTCATAAGATCATTCATTCGATAACCTCCTTTCGAGGGAAAAAAGAGGGAGCAAACGCTCCCCCTCAGTAAAGTCAAGTCTGTGCCGGAACACGCAGGGGCTGACGCGGATGCGTTGCATCCCGGCTGATCTGCGGCGCTTCGCTTCCTTCCACGCAACTGCGCGTAACGCGAACCGACTGGATCGTATGATCCGATGGGATCTCATACATGATATCCGCCATCGTTTCTTCCATGATCGCGCGAAGTCCGCGCGCGCCGATCTCACGCGCAAGCGCTTTTTCGGCAATTGCTTCCAGCGCATCAGAATCGAACGTCAGCTGCACGTGATCGTACTCCAGCAGCTTCTGATACTGCTTGCACAGCGCGTTTTTCGGTTCGGTCAGAATGCGGATCAAGTCTTCTTTCGTCAGCGAAGAAAGCGACGTGATAACCGGCAGACGACCGACAAGCTCCGGAATAATGCCGAACTTCAGCAGATCGTGCGGCTGCACCTGCGCAAAGAGCTTACCGACGTCACGCTTTGATTTGCTCTCAACAGGTGAGCCAAAGCCGATTGCGCTGCGATCGGTTCGCGTTTCGATGATCTTATCCAGCCCATCGAATGCGCCGCCGCAGATGAAGAGGATATTCGTTGTGTCTATTTGGATAAATTCCTGCTGCGGATGCTTTCTGCCGCCCTGCGGCGGAACGTTTGCAACCGTGCCTTCCAGCAGCTTCAGCAGCGCTTGCTGCACGCCTTCACCGCTGACATCGCGCGTGATGGAGGTATTCTCGCTCTTACGGGCAATTTTATCCATCTCATCAATATAGATGATGCCGCGCTGCGCATACTCAACGTCAAAATCCGCAGCCTGCAAAAGGCGCAGCAGAATGTTTTCAACGTCTTCGCCGACGTAGCCGGCTTCCGTAAGCGTGGTTGCATCCGCAATCGCAAAGGGTACGTTCAGAATCTTCGCAAGCGTCTGCGCAAAGAGCGTCTTGCCGGAGCCGGTCGGGCCGATCAAAAGGATGTTGCTCTTTTGCAGCTCAACGTCCGTATCCTGCGCAAAGCAGATCCGCTTATAGTGGTTGTAAACCGCAACGGACAGCGCGATTTTCGCCTGTTCCTGCCCGATGATATAGCGGTCCATATAGGTTTTGATCTCCTGCGGCGTGGGGATGGAATCGGGCATTTCAAAGGTTTGCTCGGTTTCCGGGCGCATCTCATCGCGTAAAATGCCATCGCAAAGGCTGACGCATTCATTGCAGATATAAACGCCCGGACCGGCAATCAGCCGCTCCACCTGCTCCTTGCGCTTGCCGCAGAAGCTGCATCTGATAACTTCTCTTGCCATAAACGCCTCCGTTTAGCGCTGGTAGATCACCTTGTCGATCAGACCGTAAGCCTGCGCTTCTTCGCTTGTGAGCCAGTGATCGCGCTCGGAATCCGCCTTGATCTCTTCCGGCGTTTTCCCTGTATTTTCCGCAAGAATCTTATTCAGGCGCTCCTTGATTTTCAGGAAGTGCTCAACGTCGATCTCCATATCCGTGACCTTGCCCTGTGTACCGGCGGAGGGCTGATGGATCATGATTTCGGCATTCGGCAACGCAATGCGCTTGCCCTTCGTGCCGGAAGAGAGCAGGAACGCGCCCATCGAAGCCGCCATACCGATGCAGATCGTGGAAACGTCGCATTTGATATAGCGCATCGTATCATAGATCGCCATGCCGGCAGTTACGCTGCCGCCGGGGCTGTTGATATAGAACTGGATATCCTTATCGGGATCCTGTGCTTCCAGATACAGCAGCTGCGCAACGATCAGGCTGGCAGTTGTATCATTGACTTCTTCGGAAAGCATGATAATACGGTCGTTCAGCAGACGGGAGAAAATATCATAGGATCGTTCGCCGCGGCTTGTCTGCTCTACAACGTACGGGACTAAACTCATGTAGAAAAACCTCCTTTTGTTGCCAAAAATAGCATGAACCAGTCATGCTATTTTCGGACAAAACATTCTAACCTGCTGTATGGAGAATTATTCCTCCGTTTTCTTTGCAGCGGTTTTTTTCGCGGCCGGCTTCTTTGCGGCGGGTTTCTTTTCCGTATCAGCGGTCTTCTTTGCGGCAGGCTTCTTGGCTGCCGGCTTCTTCTCCGCATCGTCGGTTTTCTTCGCAGCGGTTTTCTTTGCCGCCGGCTTCTTCTCTTCGTCGTCTGCTTTCTTTGCGGCAGGCTTCTTCGCAGCGGTCTTCTTCTCGGCAACCGCAACTGCATTGTCGCAAATCAGCTTAACGGCTTTTTTCGCTTCGAGATCGGCGCGAACCGCGCTTTCTTCAACAGCCGCCTTCACGCGCTCAAGCTCCATGCCGTACTGCTCGGCAAGCTTCTTGAACTCATCTTCGATCTCTTTCGCGGTGACTTTGATCTTTTCCGCAGTAACGATCTCGCTGAGAAGAATGTTGGACTTCACCGTGCGCTCCGCCATCGGGCGCATGCTATCGCGCAGAGCCGCCATATTGCCGCCGGTCATCTTTGCGTAGTCTTCCATTTTCATGCCGTTCATCTGGAGCTGATACGCAAACTGCTCCATGTGGCGATCAACCTGCTCATCGATCATAACGGAAGGAATATCGCACTGCATCTTCTCGGCAGCAGCCTCAACAGCGGCGTTCTCAAACGCGGCCTGCGCCTGCTCCTCGCGCTCTTTCTTGAAGCGCGCCTTGATGTCCTTGCGGAGTTCCGCCATCGTATCAAATTCGGAAACGTCCTTAACGAACTCGTCGTCCTTCTCAGGAACGATCGTTTCTTTCACTTCATGTACCTTGCACTTGAAGGTTGCGTCCTTGCCGGCAAGCTTCGGATCGTATGCTTCGGGGAACGTGACGTTTACGTCGCGGTCTTCGCCGGCCTTCACGCCGATCAGCGCGTCTTCAAAGCCGGGAATGAACTGGCCGGAGCCGAGCTTCAGCGAATAGTTCTCCGCCTTGCCGCCTTCAAACGCCTTGCCGTCAACGAAGCCTTCAAAGTCGAAGACGATCGTATCGCCCTTCTTTGCCTTGCGGTCAACCGTAACGATACGGGCTGCCTGCTCCGCCATGCGGTCGATCTCGGCGTCAACTTCCGCCTCGGTGACCTTCACGGTGGTCTTCGGCACTTCGATGCCCTTATACTCGCCGAGCTTCACGGTGGGATACAGCGCAGTAACAACAGTCAGCTCCAGAGAGCCGTCTTCCTGCACCTGCATATCGGTCAGCGACGGGCCGCCGACAACCTTGAGCTTCTTCGACTTTACAGCCTCATCATACAGCTCCGGGAAGATCTCGTTGACCGCATCTTCATAGAAAACGCCCTTGCCGTACATGCCTTCCACAACGCTGCGCGGTGCGTGGCCTTTACGGAAGCCGGGAACGAAAATATTCTTTTTCGCCTTCTGATACGCCTTGGAGATCGCGCCTTCAAACAGTTCCTTCGACGCTTCCAGAACGATCGTAGCGTTGCCTTTCTCTTTCTTTACGCTCTTTACACTCATGATGTTTCCTCCTGTGTTGGCAGTCCTTGCCGTTTTTCAGCCGTATTATTCTAACAGATAAATGAATAGATTTCCACTGTTTTTTCAAAAAAGTTTTTTATTTTTCAAATTTTCAGTCGTTTGAAATGCAAAACGGTTTGAAATTCAGAAAATCCGCGGAAAGCAGACGAAAATCCGTAGCGCCGTACTTCCCTTCGATCGCAAGCTTGTGGCTGTCGCCGTGCAGGTGTCCGTAGTAGCAGCGGCGAACGCCGTACCGCTCCAGCAGCGCAAGGATCTCCGGGCAGGTATAGCCGCGGTAGACCGGCGGATAATGCAGGAAGCAGAGCTTTTCCCTGTCACCTGCCGCCTTGAGAGACGTCTCCAGCCGAATCAGCTCCCGGTTAAATACCTTTTCATCGTGCGAATCCGATTTCTCTTCTTCAAAAAACCAGCCGCGCGTGCCGCAAATTGCCAAATCGCCGTAAAAATAGCAATTGTTATGCAGCAAAAACAGGTTTTCCCATCCGTTTTCCTCGCACGTGGCATAGAATTTTGATGCCGTGGTCCACCAGTAGTCGTGGTTTCCCTTGAGCAGAATCTTTCTGCCGGGGATCGACGCGATAAACGAAAAGTCGTCTTTTGCGCTTTGCGGATCGGATGCCCAGCTGAGATCGCCCATTAAAACGGTTGTATCGTTTTCCGTAAGGATTTCAAAATTCCGTTTTAACTTTTCAACGTACCCTTCCCATCTGCCGCCGAACACTTCCATGGATTTATTCGTGCCGAGCGAAAGATGCAGATCTCCGATCGCATATAGCGCCATTTTAGCGCTCCAAGTCCTTTGCGCCGCAGTCATCCATCACTCGCAGCAGCGTTCCGGATGTCATGCGGTCGATTACGTCCTCCGAGATGCCGGCATCGGCGAGCAGCGGCGGAAGCTTCAGCCAGGAATCTACGCCGTCAACGTCTACGGGCAGTTCGGAAACGCCGTCCCAATCGCCGCCGAGGCAGATATTGCCGTCGCCGCCAAGCTCCAGCCAGCGGTTCACGTGGCGCAAAGCACGCTCGATGCCAACAACCTTGCGTTTGCTTAAAAATTCCGGGAAAAGGTTCAGTCCGGCGCAGCCGTTCAGCGCAACAAGGCAGCGGAACTGATCATCCGAAAGGTTGCGGCTGTGCGCCTTGCCGAAGCGGCTGTTGGAATGGCTCGCTACGATCGGCTTTTCCGCAATTTCGCAAACGTCGTAGAACACGCGCTCCGAGCTGTGGCTCAAATCAACGATGATACCGAGCTTTTGGGCGCGGCGCACGAATTCTCGCCCCTGCGCCGTCAGGCCACTGCCCGTAATGTGCGAGCCGCCGAGCGCGTTTTCATGGTTCCATGTTAAGGTAATCATGCGAACGCCGTCCTGCGCGGCTTCCTCCAAGCGGCCCGGATCGCAATCAATCGCTTCCGCGCCCTCGATTGCAACGATCGCAGCAAGCTTTCCCTGCTTCCATGCCGCTTCCACTTCCGCGCGCGAGCCGCAAAGCGCTGCCGCATCCGAATGCGCAGCGATCTCATTTTTGAAATATGCAAGTCCCTCTTTGTACTGCTCAACCGGCGTTTTCTTATCATACCAGCAGGTGCAGTAAGCGAAAAACTGCGCATAGTTACCGAGATTTTTCGCGCGCTGTAAATTGATATGGCGCGTTGGCTCGGTTAAATGCTGACCGTTCAGCCAAAGCTCCAACGCCGTATCACAATGGGCGTCAAAATAAGAAAAGTTTTTCAAAATGCATCACTCCAATGCTTGATTTTCGGTCTTTTGGTTTGCATTCCATCCGGCGCATAGATCTCTATTACGTCAAAGCGCGGCTGCAGCTGCGTATCGTGCGTAGATAGATACAGCATTGCGGTCTGCTTGATCTTGCGCTGCTTATCGGGCGTTACAAATTCGCGCGCAGCGCCGTGACTGTCGTCCGCGCGAAGCTTCACCTCAACAAATACGAGATAGCGCCTGTTTGTCGCAATCAAATCGATCTCGCCAAGGCGCGAGGTGTAGTTGCAGTCAACAATCGTATAGCGATGCTTTCGCAAATACGCCGCGGCAGTCGCCTCGCCCCATGCGCCCGTCAGCTTACGGCTGTCCATAGAACTTCTTTAAGAACGTCTTGCGGTGAATCGGGCTTGCGCCGAACTCCCGCAGCGCATCATAATGGCGTTTCGTTCCATATCCTTTGTGGACTTCGAAGCCATATTGCGGATACTCCTTTGCCATCTGATCCATCACGTTGTCACGCGAAACCTTTGCCAGAACCGACGCCGCCGCAATATTCGCGCTGCGGCTGTCCCCTTTCACAACCGTCTGAACGGGCAAGCCGAAATCCTTCGCGCGATTACCGTCGATCAGCGCAAGATCCGGGCGAACGCGCAGCGCATCGAGCGCGCGCTGCATGGCAAGAAAGGTCGCCTGCAGAATGTTGATCTCATCGATCTCCTGTTCGCTTGCCCAGCCGATCCCATAGGCAATTGCCTTTTCGCAGATCACAGGAAACAGCGCTCTCCGCTTTGCATCGGAAAGCTTTTTCGAATCGTTCAAGCCCTCGATCTCGCAATCGCGCGGCAAAATCACCGCCGCCGCGCATACAGGTCCAGCGAGCGACCCGCGTCCGGCTTCGTCAACGCCGCAGATCGTCTGCACGTCCTGCGAATAGAGGCTGTGTTCAATTTCCCACAAATCCGTCATATAAGCTCCTCCGGGCGTTCGAGTGTGAAGCGGCCGATTTTGCAGTTTCTGTATTCTTCCAAAAGCACACGCGCCGTGCGCTCCGTGTTGATCTCGCCGCCGGAAACCAGAAATCCGCGCGCCTTGCCTGCCGCTTCAAGCAGTGCGTAACCCTCCGCATCTTCGGGCATATCGATCTTAAAGCGCGTTTTGAGCGCGTCCGGATACCGCTGCCAAAGCAGCTCAATCAGGCCGCATGCAAGCGTTTCAACGTCGAGCACGTCGTCTTTCACCGCGCCGGTAAACGCAAGATGCTGCCCAACGCGCGGATCATCGAATTTCGGCCAAAGGATTCCCGGCGTATCCAGCAGCAGAAGACCGCTGTCCACCGTGACCCACTGCTTTCCGCGCGTCACACCGGGACGGTTTTCCGCTTTTGCGCCCTTGCGTCCGGCAATTTGATTGATAAACGTGGATTTTCCAACGTTCGGAACGCCCACGATCATCAGCTTTACAGGTCGCCCGGTTTGCCCTTTTGCGGCGTAGGATGCCAGTTTTTCTTTCAGAAGCTGCCGAACGGTCGGCACAAAGCGATTGATGCCGGCACGGCTCTTGCAGTCCGTTTTCAGAACTGCCATGCCGCGCTGCTGAAAATAATCCGCCCATGCGCTGACCATCTCCGGATCCGCCATATCGATGCGGTTCAGCACGATCATGCGCGGCTTTGCGCCGCAGATCGCGTCGATGTCCGGGTTGCGGCTTGAGATGGGAATACGCGCGTCAACCAGCTCGCAGACAGCGTCAACGAGGCGCAGATCGCTTTCGATCATGCGCCTTGTTTTCGTCATATGGCCGGGGTACCACTGAATGATCTGCTCTGTCATGATACGATACCGATTCTCGAAAAATCTCTGCCGCCGGTCGTTGCGCCATAGGCATCAGTGTTACTGCCCGGGAAAATGCGGAACAGCACCGTACCCATAATATAGCGCGTATCCACCATGCCGATCGGCGCATAGCGGCTATCGGTTGAATTGTTGCGATTATCGCCCATCACGAAAACGCACCCCTCCGGCACGGTTGCAGGATAGGTCATGCCGTATTCGTAGTTGCGGTAGGTCGGCTCATAGATATACGGCTCGGTGAGCACCTCGCCGTCAACCGAGACTCTGCCGGTTGAAAAATCAATATCGATCGTCTGCCCCTCCGTAGCGATCACGCGCTTCACGATCGGCGTTTGATCGAGCTGCGGAACTTCGGGGATCGATTTGGAAAGCACAACGATATCGCCGTTTTTGTAATTTGAATCGACCACGTTGCTTGCGAGCAGCAGATAGTCGTGATCGTAAAGCGTCGGGTACATGCTGCTGCCGTCCACGCCGACAAGGCGGATCGCAAAAACGAACAGCACCGTTACAATTGATAAAATCCAAACAAAATCGTGAAACGTTTCGTAAAGCTCAAAACGCCAGTTTCTTTTCTCTTCCATTTCCATCCGTTCTTCCGTATCCATTTCCTTCCCTCGCTTTCCGTTCGTTTTCTATATTATACACTGTAAAGCAGCGTAAGAAAAGTGTTTTTTCAAAAGAAAGAGGGAACCGAACGGTTCCCTCTTTCTTGCGCGAAGAATTAAACTTTTTCGCGAACCTTTGCCGCCTTGCCCATACGGCCGCGCAGATAGTAGAGCTTCGCTCTGCGGACTTTACCGCGGCGAACAACTTCGATATCTACAACGTTCGGGCCATGCAGCGGGAAGACCTTCTCGCAGCCAACGCCGTAAGAAATGCGGCGAACGGTGATCGTCTCTTCGATACCGCCGTGCTTTCTGGCGATTACGGTGCCTTCGAAGGCCTGGATTCTCTCACGGGAGCCTTCTTTGATCTTCACGTGAACGCGAACAGTATCGCCGATGGCGAACTGCGGCAGTTCGGGCTTCATGTATTGGCTGGTCAAAGCCTGCATCAGATCCATAATTTTGTCCTCCTTAAATTCAGGTGTTCATGCCGCGCAGCTTGCGCATTGATGGCAGAGGACCACTCTTTGTTTCGCAGACTATGGTATTCTATCATGCGTTTTCCCAAAAATCAAGCATTATTTTCACTTTTTTCAAATTCCTTCGAATTGACTTTTCTCCTTCAACCCGATATATTGGTTTTCGAGGTGATTTATATGAAACGAAGCTGCGGCGTATTGCTGCCGATCGCTTCCCTGCCGTCGCCCAACGGCATCGGAACACTTGGCAAAGCCGCTTATGCGTTTATCGATTTTCTGAAGAAAGCCGGGCAGTCCTGGTGGCAGATTCTGCCCGTTGGGCCGACGAGCTACGGCGATTCTCCTTATCAAAGCCTTTCCACCTACGCCGGCAACCCCTATCTGATCGACCTTGAAATGCTGGAGGAAGACGGGTTGCTGAAGCCGTCCGAATATAAGAATATTGACTGGGGCAGCGATCCTGCGCGCATCGATTACGAAGCGCTCTACCGCAGCCGCTTTTCCGTTTTGAAAATCGCGGCGGATCGCGGCTGGAAGCGTGATGAGATCGCCGTATCCGCGTTTATCGAGGCGAACCAGGGCTGGCTGCGCGATTACGCGCTCTTTATGGCGCTCAAACGCCATTTCTCCATGAAGCCCTGGTACGATTGGGACGAAGACATCCGTCTTCGCAAACCCGAAGCAGTGGCGCGGTACACAAAGCTGCTGGAAGACGATATCCGTCTTTTTATCTACATTCAATATCTGTTTTTCACGCAATGGGATCTTTTCCGTGATTACGCGCACGAGCAAGGCATCGGCATCATCGGCGATCTGCCGATTTACGTTGCGATGGACTCGGCTGACGTTTGGGCGGAGCCGGAAATGTTCCTCCTCGATTCGCAGAATCAGCCGATTGAGGTTGCCGGCGTGCCGCCCGATTACTTCAACGAAGATGGGCAGCTTTGGGGCAACCCCCTATACGATTGGGACGCCATGCGGAAAAACGGCTTCGGCTGGTGGATTCGCCGCGTAGACGGCGCACGGCGGCTGTATGACGTTCTGCGTATCGATCATTTCCGCGCGTTTGAAAGCTACTGGGCAGTCCCCTACGGTGAGCCCACCGCAAAAATCGGCCGCTGGGTCAAAGGTCCCGGCATGGACCTGATCGGCGTGCTGACCTCATGGTTTTACGATATGCAGTTTATCGCGGAAGACCTCGGCATGCTCACGCCGGACGTGCATAAGCTGCTGAAGGATTCGGGTCTTCCCGGCATGAAGGTGCTCGAATTTGCGTTCGATTCGCGTGAGCCGAGCAAATACCTGCCGCACGCCTATGAGCCGGAGTGCGTCTGCTACGCCGGCACGCATGATAACGCGCCGCTTATGGCATGGAAGGATGAAGCAAATCCCGACGACATTGCCTTTGCGGAAAAGTATCTCGGCTTAAATAAAACGGAAGGCTTCCATTGGGGTATCCTGCGCGGCGGTCTTTCCTCCGTTGCAAATCTATTCATTGCACAGCTTCAGGACTACCTCGGGCTCGGCGCGGAGGCGCGCATCAACACGCCCGGCATTCCGTCCGGCAACTGGCAGTGGCGGCTCAAACCCGGGCAGATTCCAAGCGGTCTTGCGAAAAAGATGGAGGAGCTTGCCTACATCTACGGCAGAACCGAGCGCGTGAAGCCGGCGCCGACCGTTTAACAAATAACGACTGACTCGCAATTGCGAGTCAGTCGTTTTTGATTGCTTCTTCCCAGGCAGCGATCAATCGCGCAAGCGACCACGCCGCGTTCGCAGGACTTGTGGACGGCAGCTTTTCCGCTTCCACGCCGCAAACCGGCAGTATGTATTTTTCATAGAGTTTATGCGCCGTTGCACCGTTGCAAAATACGCGATCCACTTTGCTATCTTGCAGGATCGGGCGTATATCCGCCGCCGTAACGTCGCGGATCGAGCTGTCGCTCGATCCGACGATCGTACAGCGTTCGATTACATCGTAAAGCGCGATCTTGTGCTGCACCAAAAAAGCGGTTTTCTCCGCAATGGTTTCCGGTGCTTCCGCGCCGAAAACCGCAGCAATCACGCGCCAAAAGCGGTTTTGTGGGTGACCGTAAAAGAACTTTTCTTCGCGCGATTTTACAGATGGGAAACTGCCGAGGATCAAGATTTCCGAATCGGTGCGATAGAACGGTCCGAAAGCCGAATGGTCGAGCGTTTGCGCCTGCATCAGAGCGCCTCCTCCCAAACAATCAGCAGTCTGCCGTCTTTTACGGAGATCTCCGCTTCATTTCCGATAAACGCATTGCTCACGCCGATCGGAAAGTGATCCGTGATTGCGGCGTCGTCGCAGCCGTAGGATAAGCCGCGGATCGAAACGCCTTCACTGCGCGGCGCAAGTGAGAATACGGAAACGCGCCCTTCTTTTTTTGCAGAGAGCGCAAGTGAACTGTTTTCAACTACAGTGAACCGCTCCGAAGCTCCGTAAAACACGCAGCTTGCGCCCTTGGCGGCGAGATCCGCCGCAAGCTGGATGTTTGCAATCGTATGATCCAGCTTGCCGCCAACCGCACCAAATATATGAAAATCTCTGTAGCCGCGCGCAAACGCAAGGTTGATTGCATAGCCGACGTCCGTATCGTCCTTGCGGACGTTCAAACGAATAACGTTTTCGCTTCTCGGCGCATAGCCGAGCGAATCAAAATCGCCGACGATCAAATCCGGCTGAACACCGAGCGCTTTTGCCGTTGCAAGTCCCTTATCGGCCGCAATCACGAAATCATCGTTTTTTACCGCAAAGGGCAGCTTATCAATCGGCAGCGCACCGAAAATCAAGCAGCGCATTTTTTTGTTTTGCTGTTTTTGATCAGCAGGCAGGCCGCAATCACAACTGCTGCCACAGCAGCGATCACGATAACTGAAACAGGGTCAACGGCACGCAAACTGGTAATGTCAAATTCGCCGCTTTCCGCATTTTGCAGATGCGGGAAAACGATCACAGCGATTGCCGTAACTGCGGCAATTGCCGCTGCGCTCGCTGCCCAGCCGAGCGCATTGCCGGCGGCAGAAGAGCCCTTCTTTGCAGGCTTCAAGGTTTCGCTTCTGAAATCAAGCGAGCCACCGATCAGCGCGCCGGCTACAACCGTGACGATCGTTTCCGGGATCATATACGTCGCGTTATAAGAAAGCGAATACAGCAGCGCATCCTGCGTCGGGATCGAAAGCCCTGCCCAAACGGTGCAGCCGGAGATCACGTGGAAAATGTAGCGGATCACGCACGCGCAAAGCGCGCCGTAGGCAAGTCCCGCGCCGCTGCTTTTCACATTTCGGAAGGCAGCGCCGATCGCGGTAGCCGTAAACGCGAAGAGATAGTCCAGGCAGATGATCGCAACGACCGCCGCAGCTGAGGTTGCGTACGAGAGATTGTTCAGCCCGAACAGCATCTGAATCACGCCGTTTGCAAGGCCTGCAAGCAGTCCCCATTTCACGCCGTGACGATAGGCAAAAATCACCATCGGCAGCATAGAAGCGAACGTAATGCTGCCGCCATACGGAAGCTCAAAGAGCTTCAGCAGGCTCAGGATGGTTGAAAGCGCACGCATCAAGCCTGCTTCGGTCAGTTTTCGAGATGTTTTCATAGTAGCCCCTCCGGCAAAATATTAAAAGCGCCACACGCAAATCGTATGGCGCTTTTAATATGCTCCCTACGACGGCATGATCCGTATCAGGTCAAAGGGTTCGGAATCCGTTCATTCCATCTCAGCCGGCATACGCGCCGACACCCCCGCTATGCAGCTGTGGTGCTTTCGAAAGTAAAATACCGCAACAGTGCGCAAAAGTCAAGCCGTTCCGGATAGTTTTTTCGTTACCTTAAGTCCGAACATTTTGCGCATGACAGCGTCATAAATTCCGGCTGATAGAAGCCTTCTCGCCGCAACGAGCGCACGCCCGCCGAAGCCGAACAGATACCGCGCTTTCGGATGCGCTGCCGTTGCCGCGCAGTAAATCTTTTTCGCAGCCGTTTCCGGCTTTGTAACGGCGTCCCACGATGCGGCGGCTCTGTAAACCGCGGCAACCGTTTTGCAGTCCGCTTCATAAACGGTGCCTTCCCCTGCCCGCTCCAAATGATCGGCAGTGATCGCTTCCCAGCCGGTTTTTACAAGCCCGGGTTCAATCGCGATCACGCGAATGCCGAACGGCTTAAGCTCCATCCGAAGCGCATCGCAGAGCGACTCCGCCGCGTACTTGCTCATGTGATACCAGCCGCCGAGATACGTTGTTGCCATGCCGCCGCAGGACGTAATATTGATGATCCTGCCGCTGCCTTGCTTCCGCATGATCGGCGCGACCTCCTGCACCATGCGGACAATGCCGAAAACGTTTGTATCCATCTGCCGCTTCGCGTCTTCCTCTTTCACGCATTCGATCGGGCCGTACTGCCCGTACCCTGCGCAGTTTACAAGCACGTCGATCCGATCGCATCGCGCGGCGGCATCTTTGCAGCTTTGCGCATCGCAAACGTCAAGCGGGAAAATCTCCGCGCCGAGCTCCGCAAGTGGCTGCATGCGCGTTTGGTTTCTCGCGCCGGCAAGAACGCGCCATCCATTTTTCAAAAAGAGCTTTGCTGCTTCAAAGCCGATTCCGGAGCTTGCTCCGGCAATTAACACAGTTTTCACAGCGTTCACCTCGTTTTCTTTCTTTAACCATACCAGCGTACACACAAAAAAGCAACTGTCTGCCGCTTGAAAAGAAAGCAATGCATGGTTGCGAATACCCGAAAAATATGATATTGTTTATACGTTATATATGTTTCAATTGATTTGGGAGATTTTTTGAACATGGTATTTTCATCCTATATTTTTATATTACTCTTTTTGCCCATCGTTCTCTGCGGATACTATCTGCTTTCTCGGCTGAAAAGCGGGATCTATCAGCGGCTTTTTTTGATTGCCGCATCACTGTTTTTCTACGGCTATTATAACGTTTCGTATCTTCTGCTGATCCTTGCCTCGATCGCTTTTAACTACTTTATTGCGCTGCTGATCCAGCGCAATTCCGAAAAGAAAACCGCAAAGCTGTTTTTAACGCTCGGCATTCTCTTTAACGTTGCGCTGATCGGCTATTTTAAGTATTACGACTTTTTTATTGAGAATATAAACGCCGCCTTCGGCGCAGATTTCATGCTGCGCCATATTGCGCTTCCACTGGGCATCAGCTTCTTCACGTTCCAGCAGCTTTCGTTCCTTGTATCGGTCTATAAGGGCGAAGAGCGCGTAGAGCGTCTGCGCGATTACTGTCTGTTCGTCACGTTCTTTCCGCAGCTCGTTGCAGGCCCGATCGTGCTATACAGCGAAATGATTCCGCAGTTCAAGGATGAATCGCGCCGTTATTTCAATTCCGAATCATTCTCGCAGGGACTGTACCTGTTTGCGATCGGTCTTTTTAAGAAAGCCGTAATTGCCGACGCGCTTGCCGTGCTTGTAAATAACGGCTTCGGAATGGCAAGCCTCGGGCTTACAGCCGGCTGGGTGACCTCTCTCAGCTATACGCTGCAAATCTACTTTGATTTCTCCGGCTATTCCGATATGGCAATCGGCCTCGGCAGACTTTTCAATATCGAAATTCCCTTCAACTTCCTTTCCCCGTATCAGTCAGAAAGCATTACCGTCTTTTGGCGAAAATGGCATATTACGCTCGGCAGAGCGCTCAGCACCTACATTTATAAGCCCCTCGGCGGCAACCGGAAAGGGCTTGCCAGAACGTGCCTGAATCTGTTTCTGACGTTCCTTGTCAGCGGTCTTTGGCACGGCGCGGCATGGACGTTCGTCCTCTGGGGCGCGCTGCACGGGCTGTTCGTTGTATTGGAGCGCCTTTGCAAGCCGCTCCTTGAAAAAATACCGCACGCGATCCGTGTTTTCGTTACCTTCCTGATCGTTAGCTTCTTATGGGTGCTTTTCCGCGCAGAGAGCTTTGCGCAAGCGCTGGCTGTCTATCGCGGCATGTTCAGCTTCGGAAATCCGGCGCTCCGGCAGATCGAAGACGTTGTAGGCGTTTCAAGCGGATTAAACTTCCCCTTTGCCGCCGACCTTGCCTATGCAGTGACTTTCATCGGCGCGATGCTTGCAATCGTCTTCGCCTGCAAAAACAGCGCCGACAAGCTTTCGCAATTTACCCCGAATCGAAAAACAGTTTTCTTTGCGGCAATTCTGTTTTTTGCAGCGATGCTTTGCCTCTCGCGCGAAAGCATCTTCATCTACTTCAATTTCTAAGGAGGCGGGCGTATGAAAAAAGCAATGAAACCTTCGCGCTGGATCGTCTCCTTTTTTGTGATTGTGCTGGCAGCAGCGCTGCTTTTCGGATCAATTGCATTTCTTTTCGATCCCTTTATGCAGTTCCGAATCAGAGATAACACCTACATGCTCTCCGGCTGGTTTGTTGCGCCGGGTCTGATTCAGAATTACGATTACGACACGCTGATTCTCGGCTCGTCGATGACGCAGAACTTCAATATGGATACGTTTCGGGAAGCGCTCGGCGTCAATCCGCTTAGAATCGGTCTCGGCGGCATCCGAAGCGTAGAAATTGCAGAGCTTGCAGATCTTGCGTATCAGTCCGGAAAAGCAAACACCATCTACATTTCCACCGATCTCTCGCAATTTACAAACAACACAAAAACAAGCCGCAATCTCAAGTATCTGATGGATGACGATCTTCTTTCACGATGCCGTTACCTGTTCAGCTATGAGGTTTGGTTCCGCTATATTCCAACAGATCTTGCGCTGATGACACTTGATTTTGCAGGCGTCAAGCTGCCGCAAGAATTTGCCCATAAGCGCAGTATTGACCATTTAGAAGATTGGTATCTTGATATGGAATTCGGCGAGGAAGTTGTAATCCACAATTACAAAACCGGCCAGTTCCAGGTTTCCGATGTTGAAACCGAAGATCTCTACGCTCGAATGCTTTCCAATATGAACGAGTTTTTAGACAGCTTCCAATACGACAGTGCGCAGCACGTTTTCTTCTTTCCGCCCTACTCCTCCCTTTGCTGGACTTACGCGCAGGATAACGATTACTTTGAAGAATACCTGCTTGCAAAGGAATATTTCATCGATCAGGCAACCGCGCGCGGCGCGATCGTTTATGACTTCCAGTCCGCTGACTTCACGATGGATTTGAACAACTATAAAGACACAACGCATTATTCCCCCGAAATCAACGATTGGATCGTATTCTGTTTTGCAAGCGGCGAATACCGCGTGACAAACGAAAACGCAGCCGCGCTCCAGGAAAAACTCGTAGAAAACACGAACGCTTTCCGCGCAGCTCGCAAAGATTTGTTTCCTTGATTTCAACAAAAGACTCACCGCTTGGGCGGCGCAAGTTAGGGATTATGCAGGTTTTGCGCCGCCCTTGATCCGCTTTTTCTTATAAGTCCTTGATATACCGCACGTCGCAGTTAAAATGCGCCGTTTTCACCGGCGGCTCATAAACGCGCCGAAAGCCGTGCTTTTCGTAAAACCGCTGCGCCGCCGTCATGTTTTCAAGCGTTTCCAGATAGCACTGCCGATAATACCGCTTCGCATACGCAAGCGCAGTATCCATCAGCCGCCCGGCAATGCCGCTTCCGCGAACCTCCGGGACGCTGTACATCTTTTGCAGCTCGCAAATACCGTCCGCGCCGGTAAGCGCGCCGATCCCTGCGCCGGCGACGATCCGCCCGTCAGCATACGTCGCAACCCAATATTTGTTTCCGGCGGAATTGTAAATTTCTGAAAAGCGGCCGAGATCGGGATCTGCCCACGCAGTGCCCTCATGCGCCGCGCCGAACTCCGTCAGGCAGTCACGAATCAGCTTCTCAACCGCCGCATTATCCGCCGCTTGGATTTCTCTGATAATGAAGTCCATATCTTGCAATGCTCCAATCGCAACGTGTTTGCTTCAGCATACCACATCACCGCGCCGCCTGCAAGAGATACGCCGCTAAGCGCCGCCTTTCAAGTCCCGCAACAAACACCGATGACGCAAAAGAAGAGATACGCTTTCGCGTATCTCTTCTTTTGGGATTATCGCTCGAATATGCAAAACAGGAAAAAGGGGTGAAACAGAAAACTTTTATGTTCTTTAATAACAATTATGAGTATCTTGAACTTGCACGAATAAAAACACAAACGTGATATATCTCGCTTGCGCTCGATGTGATATAATTTGCTGACGCAAATTGTGGTATATTCGGCTTGCACCGTATGTGATATGATATAAATCCACTCACGCCCGCAGGCATATCACTCGCCGCAGGCGAATATCACACGCGAAGCGTATATCACAAATCCACGCAGTGGATTTATATCGTTGAAAAAACCCCGTCTTTCGACGAGGTTTTTTCATGGGTGAGGACAGTAATTCTACTACAAGATGCACCCATAAACGAGGTGGGGTGCATTTTTCCAAGTGGTGGGGTGCATTTTGAGAGCATGGGGTGCATTTGCAGTTTACCTTTGTCTAAGGCAGACAAGCGGTAATTCAGCGCATCCTCAAATCGTGCGCGCCAAAACCTTCACTTTTGTGATGACATCGCGCAGACGGTCCTCGCCGACCATGTGTTCCAGCGCGTCGTCGGCTGTTTCATATTGCTTTTCTGTTTCCTGTAAACAGCTGTGGGAAATGCAGATCTTTCCGCCGCGTGGTGTAATACTGTAGTAAACATCGTTCCAAAGAAACTCTACTTCACCATGCCACCTCATACAATCCTTAAAATCGCTGATCGTCACAAATCGATTCTGCTCAATTGAATTAGATGGGATAATTGTGTGTTTCATAACAAAAAAATCTCCATAGCATTTGAATTCCGGTGCGCCGTTTGGATAATTGATTATTGATTGCCAATCCGGATGCTTTGTCGGATTGTCCCAACAAATGATATGGTCATGAGGATCGGTATGCGCCCACGGTTGGTTGTGATTGGTGTAGTGGCGTTCCATTGTTGCTCGACCATCTTTGCCGATTTTCGTATCGACACGGTAACCGGCTTTTAGGATCGTCGTCTTGATTTCTCCCGGTTCTCCCAAAAAGCGCGCGTCGTCCGGCTTATTCGGATTCGGTCTCCATTTCCCGCCGAAAGCGCTGCCGCCGCCCTTAACGCTGCCAATCCGGAACGGTTCCATTATATCACAGTTCGGCTCATAACGTCCACCGATCAGAAAAGATTCTAACTCTTTTTCTGCATCTTTTTTGTCGAAGTTCATGTACTTCCAACCGCTTCATTCATAATCTACTGGAATAACGTTTCCTTCCATTTCGGGAAACGGCGTATTATAGCAGATGATCTTTTCCGGTTCGATGCGGCGCAGCAGTTCGTTGTATCCTCTCAAAAACCAGTCCTTTTGATCCTGCCGGTTATCATGTGCCGACGCCATATAGGTGGATACCGCAACAGTGCTGCCCTTTTCGATCCCTTCAAAGCAGAAATCAAACGTGGATTCGTTCCCCAGTTGACCGCGGGGATCACAAGCATTCCCTTCGACGCCCAATATGCGCCGCACCAGCGGTTACGAAATACATTATACAGCTGCATCACCGGCGCCATTTCCAGATACATACTGAAATCCGGCGACAATACAGCGCGATAACGCGAAAGCTTCTCCAAGTCTGCATCGGGGCTCTTCCACACTCGCTCAAAGCGATAGTCGTACAGGAAGAAATGCACCATCCTGTCAAGATGTGTTTCGTCCTGCACGTGCGTCTTGTCGAAGCCGATTAGCAGCAGATCGTTGAAATCGTCGGGCTTTTCCTCGAACTTCGGGATTACGGGAATCTTCCATTCTCCCGGTCCGGGAAAGCAGTTGCGAAGCATGGTCTGGCTTGTGCGATACTGATAATTCTCTTCTGTCATGATTTGCCTCCTGAATGATCGTGAGGAATACATTCTCCAACCATGGCGGCAAATTGTAAAACCGTTGCACGAAACCGTGCAACTCTATGTTGCCAAAGAATTCCTTTATTGTAAATGCAGTATTATTGGTTGTATCTTAATCTTTAATAATTCCCTTTTTGAGCAAATCTGCGATGCACAAATAAACCTTACCGCCCTCACACTTCGCCCGGATGCCATTGAACGTCGTAGGAGCAATGAACGCCCAGAGTATATGGGTGTATGGCTGGACTTACCTCGCTGGTAATCTCAACTTCTTTTAATCCGTGTTTAAGGCGAATTGTATAAATTGATTTTTCACTGGATAACCGTTTTCCTTTGGCTGTCATCTCAATAGGCATATCGAATGTTTCCCCTGCCATTTCTGCCCAATATGAGTGAAGCACAATATTATCTTTCGCAAGAAGTTTTTTTGCGGTTTGCAGTATTTTTTCGGCATCGTTTGAGAGTTTACAAACAGTTTTATAATCCCAACCGCTCTGGCTGCTTATTTCATCAAAAATTATGTGTTTGCTGTATTCCTTTCCGAGGTATGAATTCAACGGGGCATCATCGCTACTGTATAATCCCCGAGCAGGAAAACTCATTGCAATAAATCCGTCAAAAACAAACGGTGTACCCGGCTGCACTTTTTTGCTCTCGATACCAGTGCGCTTTTTACCGAATATACAATCTGATTGGCGTAATTATCAACCAAAATTTGGTGTTCTTTTTTTCTTTTTTCGAGCTCTCTTTGTTTTATCACGTTGGGGTCAACGTATTCCTTTTGTGCGTTTAATACTTCATCTCTAAAATCCATAAAGCAGCAGCCCTCCCATTCTCTCCATTCCGCAATATGCTGAATAGCCGTCAATTAAGGTGGCGGTACATCAGCTGTTTGGATTATACCACCATACCGTACATTCGCGCAACACAATTCGCACAGCTACTCTTGACGAGGCATACCCATCTCGCACACGAATACCCATCTCGCACACGATTTACCCCATCTCGCACACGATTGTTTTTGCGCATTTCAGGCGGCAAATAGAAAAAAGTACCTCTCCGGGATGGTTCGGAGAGGTACTTGCTCTTTCTTATCGTGTGCGAGATGCGGCGAAGCCCCTTATGACAAGGGCTTTCGTTCGAAGGTGGGGTGCAAAAAGAAAGGACGCCGATTGTATCAAAATCAGCGTCCTTCTATGGTCCGGGTTGCGGGACTTCTTTTCTGCGGAAAAGCCACCGGCGGTTGCGGCGTGCCCCCGGCACGCCGCTAAGCGCCGCCTTTCAAGTCCCGCAACAAACACCGATGACGCAAAAGAAGAGATACGCTTTCGCGTATCTCTTCTTTTGGTCCGGGTTGCGGGACTTGAACCCACGGTCTCCTGGTCCCAAACGGCTGCTCGAACTAGGT